>JACJYZ010000002.1:1000400-1333867 GCA_020635855.1 Flavobacteriales bacterium
GTTACGGTTACCGCCCGGCTTTTGCCATCAAAGACTGCACCTGCTTCGATTGTCAGGTTGGCGATATCGATTTTGCTGCCAAGCCAAACACTGTCTCCGGTACCAATGATTACGGTGTCGCTGGTTCCAGGAATGCAGTTGCAGTCCCAGGTTGAGGCTTTTTGCCATTTGCCTGATTGTATACTATGGATGGTTTGGCCGGTGCTGTATAATGAATAAAACACCAGCCACGTAAGAAATACGAAGCGGATCATACGGAGGATTTAACACCCAAAAGTAAGGGATGGGCGCTAAAAATCCCAGTAAAACCCCTGTAAAGTGAGGGGTGAGCAACTATTCTGTCATTAATTTCTGATTGAAGACTCCGGTTCTGGTTTTAATTTGTACCAGGAGTATTCCGTTTGTTTTGCCCGGGTTGAAGTACAGGTTGTTTTCCATCCCCTGTTGAAAATCCTTTGTGTACATGCGTCTTCCGGCGATGTCATAAAGGGTAATGGTAACCGGGTCGTGTGTTTTGATATTGGAAATGATACAGAGTTGGTCTCCGCATTTGGTTGCATAGAATGTTGTGCTATTTCCGGGTGTATCGCCCGTGCCGGTAACCACATCCGGGGGCAGTATAACCACGGTGTGTGTGGTTGTATCGGTGCAATCATCCATGCCTGCAACAAGCCGGATCACGTATGTGCCTTCCTGTGAATAGGTATGTGTGGGTGATTTGGTGTAGGAGAGCGGGCTTCCGTCGCCGAAATCCCATACATAGGATTGTGCCCCGCTGGTCATGTTAAAACAGGCTGCCTCGGCGTTATCCGGAAGCTTCAACGTATCTTCATTCAGGATGAAGCCGGAAACCACAGGTTCCGGGTTTTCCAGTGTTACCATGTTCGTTGCAGGGCATCCGAGTTGGTCTGAAATGGTGACCGTATAATCACCGGGAACCAGGCTGTTAATGGTTTGACCCTGATCGCCATTGTTCCATATAAACGTATAGGGAGGCGTACCACCGGAAGCGCTTGCCATGACGGCACCGTCCGCTTTGTTGGTACAGGAAACCTGGTTAGTAACCGTTCCGGACACCTGAACGGATGCGGGAGCGGTCAATGTTACATCCTGGGTCATGTTTCCGCAAAGTCCTATCCCTGTAAGGGTAAGTGTATAACTTCCAGCGGGGATTCCGGTCAGTGTATCCATGCCGCGGATGGAATCCTTCCTAATTACCGTACTGTTGTTGTTCATCAGTTCCAGGTTGTACGCGCCGGATTGTCCGGGATCCACAATGATACTACCATCTGCTTTGCCGGTACAAGAAGGTGCAGCGGTTTCAACGGTCATGGGGCGACCAAGATACAGGTAGAAGCGTCCGTTGGTTTCACCGGAATCGATGGTGCACGTGTAAGTTCCGTCTGTCCGCATGTCTTGCCAGGAATGGGTGACCCTGTCTTCAAGCATGATGCAGGAACTGGTTTCCATGGTTGATAAATCCACCTGGATGGTGTGGGTTCCTGCTTTTTCAATTCTTACCGTTAGTGGTACGGTCACGGCTTCGCCATCAAAAGGCAGTCGGTTGATAGACAAGATATCATTGTTCATTACCATGGCGATGTTGGGTTTGCCTGTACCGATACTCCATAATTTACGGGCATCCAGTGCAGGATCAAAGCCCAGGGATGAACCATCCTGAACCTGAATCACACATTCGTCGGATTCATTTTTGCTGTTGGTGAGTTTCACCCGGGTGATCAACTGTTGCACGGCCATCGCCATGAATGCGGTATCAATGGCTGACTTGGATCTTTCTTTCATGGTCAGACTGGGAGTAGCTCCTACAGTTTGTACCCAAAATGCCTGAGAAGAAGGAATGACGTTGCTTCCGTTGTTGGTGCCGAGTCCGCTCACATAAGATGCATATTGCTGGATGTCGTCACGGAAGATATAGATGGCGCCGCTCACAGAGCCGTTTCGCACCACGCTGCTGTGATCCCAATCGATTGGGGCAGGGTATGGGTTGTTCACCAGGTTCCATCCGTCATCGGTGGGTGATCCTGTGTTGTCATAGGTCAGGGTGAATGTGTTATCACCTACGTAGGGTGTGCCGGTTACTGACAAGGTAGCAGGCAGGTCTACATTGTACATCCAGATGTCGTATCCTTTGGTAGGATCGATGGCATCGTTTACATTTTTAACGGCCACCCATCCTGAATCAATGGAACTTCCACCTGCATAGTCTTCGTCGTAATAGTACACGGAAGCCCAGTAATTGCTGTATCCATTACCTGTACCGGTCATGCCTGTCAGGGTGATGTCATCGTTCAGTTCCAGGAATGTGGCATCGGTGATTGGAAAGCTGACATTGCGGAAACCGGCATCACCGCTGATGTAGCGTTGAATGGTGATCTTTCCGGTAATGCTTGCTCCTGAGCGTACAGAGTCGATTCTTCCGGTACGGGTGGCGGTTGACAGCAATGTGAAGTTGTTGTTGGTGTTAAAATTACCGTTCTGCAACACCAGGATATTTTGCAGCGATTGATTGCCGGAACCGACGGCTACACCATTGCTGTTGTTCACCGTGAGGTTATAGAAACTGTTGTTGGAAGTGATGGTCTGAGCACTGGTGCCCTGGAAAGTGATGGTACCTTGTCCGGATTGGAACTTGCCAGCTGCTGGTGCCCAGTTGCCTCCGGTAAGAATGGTATTGCCGTTGCCGGAAAGGTTACCCGTTTGTCCGGAATACCCACCGGTCAATGTCAGGGTGCCGTTGTTTACGATGCCTCCGGTATTGGTCAGTGTGCCGTTGATGGACATGGAGGTGCCATTGGCCACCTGAACGGAACTTCCCGCAGCAATGGTCATGCTGTTAAAGGCTTCGCCTGCGGTATTGGTGATCATCTGTGTACCGATGCCGTTAAAGGTAACGGTTCCTGTTGTTTCGTTGAAAGTGCCGCCTTCATTGGTCCAGTTGCCCTTCACCTGGAGGTTATGGTTGTTGCTGTTGAGTGTATTGCCGGTGCCTATGTAAACGTCTCCGTATGCGATCATATCGGCTGCCAGATTGAGTGTGCTCAGTCCGGTGGATTGCAGGTTGAAGTAATCGGTTGCTTTGATGGTTTGCCCGGAAGCGCCGTTGTACTCTACCGTATTGTTGCTGGCTGATGCTTCCAGAATGCCGGTGGAAAGAAGCGCACCTCCTATGGTCAGACTGGCGCTTTCGTCGTTGATCCATGTGGAGGAGGCATTGTTGGCAGTCAGGTCGCTACCCAGCAACATGATTCCATGGTTTTGTACGGTAATGCCCCCGTTTACACTCATGATGCCAGGTGAGCGATTGATGTTCGCACCGGAATGAATGACTTTGTTTCCGCCCGAGAGTCTGAACTCTCCTGATGTGGAAATGGTGCCGGTTCCATTGATTGTTTTGTTGGTGCCATTCATATCCAGGCGATTGGTTCCCGTGTAGGTTCCGTTTACCGTCAGGTCGCCTGTAACCGTCATGCGTCGGTTGTTGTCGAACAGGGTTCCCGTGGGTTCAATCACCAGGTTGGCCACGGTTGTGTTGGCAGCCAATGTAACGGTGTGCGTAGCTTTGATCACCACATTGCTGGTTGAAGTGGGTGTGCAACCGCAGTCCCATGTGTTTGTGTTGTTCCATTGTCCGGTTCCTTTACTGGTGATTACCACATACACGTTGATGTCTTCATCCAGAGGGGTGGCGGATCCGCATGCACTGGTGGCGGTAACCTCTACATTGCCGGTTGTGGCGGCACCCCATGTTACGGTGATGCTGTTTGTGTTCTGGCCTGCGGTGATGGATCCTCCGGTAACAACCCATGAATAGGTGTATCCTGGTTCTGCGGTCACAGAGTATACCTCTCCGGTGGCGTTCTCAGGAACAGATGTATTCCCGGAAATGCTTGCGGGTGATATGCTGTGAATGTTCACATCAAACGCAACCTGTTCTCCTGCCGAGCATGAGTTGGTTTCAATGACGGCCACCTGCCCCTGCATTCCTGTAGCGCCCCAGTTCACGGTAACGCTGTTGGTTCCTTGTCCGGAAGCAATGGTGCCACCCGTTGCACTCCACGCATATGTGCTACCCGGCGTGTTGGTCACAGAGTAAGCTGATCCGGTGGTATTGATGCATACGCTATCGTTTCCGCTGATTGCCGATGTAGCCGGTGGGTCGCAATTCGTGGTATCGCCCAAGCCGAACTGTGAGAAACCGCTTAGGTTTGTCCTTTTAACCGTGCTGCCCGTGGGTAGTGCATGATTTCCGTTCAATGTCCATGCCGAGTATTCATTGGTTCTCTTGAGAATCCGCGTGGAATTATCAACCGTGAAACTGGCAAGGGCTGAGGCATTCAAATCAATCCCATAGTTGGTACTGGCCAAACTGTTGGCTGCGGTCAGATTCCAATATCCTTCCGAATATACATTTCGGATTGAGTCGCCCGACTCTCCCAGGGGAAGCCCCAAGGTGCCGCCATAACTTTCGGAAAAGGAAATGATGAGCGTACCAGGTGTCAGGTTGGTAAATGTCAGGTAGGCCGGAACGAAGTAATTCGCACTCGCCATCGGGAACGTATAGGTAACCCCGGTGGATGCCACCCATCTTTCGAAAGTTCCGATGACACTACCTGTGCTGTACGTCAATGTGCCCGGGCTGGCGGCGGAGATGCCGAGTGTGAGGGTGTTTGTGCCGGTGGTGATGGTTCCGGCGGTCATGGTGATTCGGTTATTAACCGTGATATTTTTGTCCTGTGTAATATTTCCGGCAGCTTTGTTGATGGTGATCCGGTAGAAGGTTAGATCAAGTGCCCCGGTGATGATCTGATCATTGTTGCCTGTGAACGTAATTGTACCGGACCGGTAGGTAAAAGTGCCTTCATTGTCCCAGTTTCCTTCAATGGTAATGGCGTAATTCGAGGTAGTCACATCCAGTGTGCTCAATATATTCAGGTCACCATAGAGGTAGGTTGCGGCTGACAAGGACTTGGTTCCGGTGCCTTCCAGGGTCAGGTTAAAATATTCGTTGTTTTGCGGTGCCTTCAGGGTTTGATTGCCCGCTGCATAATAACTCACGGTGTTTCCGCTTGCATTGGCTATAAGCGTACCCGTTGCAAGCAATGTACTTCCTGCTTTGAGTGTACTGTTGGTTTCGTTTATCCAGGTTGAAGCGGAGTTGCCACCCCGGATAATATCTCCGTAAATGATGGTGCCGTAATTGTGTACGGTGAGGCCATTGGCAATAGTGAGCCTGCCAGTGGTCTTGGTAAGATTGGTTCCCGCAAGGATGTTGAAGTTGCCATTGTTGATGTTCAGGATGCCGGTATGACTGAACGTGCCGGTGCCACTTATGGATCCGCCTGTTGTTGCATCCAGGTTTATGTTTCCTGAACCGGCATGGTCTCCGTTGTTTGTGTATGTGCCGGTGATGCTGATCCTGCGGTTGGCATTGTTGAGGGTTGAACCGCTGTTGATGGTTACGTTGCGTATGGTGGTATTGGCGTTCAGCGTTACCGTGGTGTTGTTGGATATTACAACATCGTCGGTGGTGGCCGGCGTGCAATTACAATCCCAGGTGGAATTGGTACCCCAGTTGCCTGTGCTGACGGATGTTCGGGTTGCTGCATGAAGGCCGGGACTGAACATGAAAAGGATGGGGAGAAGAATTCCCGTGACAGCTTTATGTACAGATGAACGCGTGGTGGACAACATATAAGCACAACTGTTGTAAAAGCCTAAGGTTTATTGTATAAGCCTATTTTACTAGTTGTTTGTGCCTAAGGTTGCTGTTTGGATGTTGATTTATACCAAAAAAGCCCGCTGGTCGACCAACGAGCTTTTTTAAAATACAACTACGTCTTATTGCCTAGTTATGGGCAGTGACCTTGTGGGTTAGTACAGTGTTTCCATCAACCCGAACCTGCAACAGGTATATGCCGGACTTGTTAACTTGGAAGGTGACTAGTTGATTTCCACTTGCTTCCTTCCGTGAGAGTTCTTGTCCAAGCAGGTTGTACAGGGAAATGTCAGCCATTCCGTTCTGGGCATTTCCATTGACCCTCACTAGTATGTTGTTGTTTACCGTGCTGACCTCCAGTGTTGGGGCGCCATCTCCGGGGGTAATATTCCCGGTTTTTTTATCAACCAGAATATCCTGTGTGGTTAGGGTGGTACAGTTGCCGTTTGATGCCGTCAGACTTACCGTGTAAACACCTGGTTTTGTGTATACATGAACCGGATTAGCCTGGTGATTGGCGGCTGTTCCATCACCAAAATCCCATGAATAGGAATTTGCGTGTTCTGACGTATTCGTAAACGAGATGTTGCTTTCGGCTGCCGGCTTCTGTGTAGCAACGGCAAATTGAGATACAACGTTATTTACGCTGGTTATTTCTACTTCATTGTCAGTTGTACAACTGGCGGCATCGGTTATTTTAACATTGTAAACGCCTGCTTTAAGGTTGGTTCTTTCGGCACCGCTGCCGCCATCCGACCATAATATCGTATAGGGTTCTATACCGCCATTGACAGCAATGCTTACAGTTCCGTCGGCCATGTTGCAATGAGAAGGCTGGGACTGTTCAGGGTTGGTTGTCAGGTTGATTTCGGTGGCTGAACCCAGTTCAATGGTAGTTTCATTCCAGCCACAAGTCAATGTTCCATCATTGTTTCGCGCCTGCACATAGTATGTTCCTGGCTTCAAATGGTCGAGTTCCATTTCCTTGCCGGTAATTCCCGTTGAGCGGATCAGTTGGTGATCTGCATTGAACCAGTCAAATACCCACTCTCCCTGGTTGGCGCTTACGGCAACCTTTCCAGTGGCGCTACCTTGGCAGGCGGCAGGCGTGCTTTGAACATTCAAAACCGGATTAATGCTCAGGTGTACGACAAATCGGTCTTTGACATCTTTGGATTGCGTATCAAAAGTATAGGTCTCCATGGAGCGAAGATCCATAACCTTTCCGGTTAGCTTATCTTCAAGCATCATGCAAAACTTGTCATTCATTTTGATATCTGAGGCACTCAGGCTGTAGGTTCCGGGTGTGAGGACCTTCACCCTCAAAGGGATTTGCAAGCGTTGTTCGGGTATGGGCAGGCTATTGATCGCCATGGATTCACCTTCGGATGACAAGGAGGCGATGTTCGGTGTTCCTTTTAACGTCATCCATGGTTTGTGAGCGTCCATGGTTTTGTCGAATTGGTTGGTTGCTCCATCCCTGAAAGTAATCACGCATTGATCTGACAGGGTGTTGTTGGTGATGTTGATTTTGAACATGTCCGGCATGGCTGCCATATTCTGACGACCATAGAAGGTTGTGGCGACATTGGTTTTAACATCTTCCGTCATGGTCAGAGTGGGTGCTGCGCCACTGGTTTGGATAAGGAAACCTTGTCCTGATGCGATGTATTGGGTTCCATGGTTCAGAGCAATGCCATTTACCCAACCTTCATAGTGTTCATGGGCATCGTTGTATACGTAGATGGCATTGTTAACGCTTCCGTTGTATACCACATCCGCATGTTCCCAGTCGATTTGGGAGGGATAGGGATTGGAGATCAGGTTCCATCCGTTGTCTTCTGCGGCTCCTCGGTTATCATAGGTGATATTGAAGGTGGTATTGCCGGTGTGCAGCGTGCCTGTTACATCAAAAGTTGCATTCAGGTCGTTTTTGTAAATCCATATGTTGTAGCCGAGCCTATAATCAAGTAAATCGGTAACATCTGTGAGGGCAACCCAACCTGCATCCATGGTGCCATCGTCAACCTGATCCTCATCATACCAGTAGACATTGTTCCAGTAACCGGTCCATGCACTGCCGGATCCAGTTGAGCCGGTAACACCGGAGAGGGTGATGTCGTCGTCAATATCACTCAAGTCTGCGTTTTCAATGGGAAAGGCCAAGTGTCGGAAGCCTGCATAGGCCGGGACTTTCGGTACGAATCGTTGTACGGTTACATTACCGGATATGTCAGAGGATCCGTTGAAGGAGCCGATGCGTCCGGTGTGGCTGGAGTTTGACAGCAGTGTTAATCCTGCCGCAGGATCAATCGTCAATGTTCCCAGGGTAGGTGTAAGACTGCCTTCGATGTAAGAAGTCCCTGAGCTGATAGTGACACCGGCTGAGTTGTTGATGGTAAGGTCATGGAAGGTGGTGGTGCCCGAGATTTCCTGCGCTTCCGTGCCGGCCATTTCTACCTCGCCATCTTGATGAGTGAAGGTGCCTGCATTGGTGAAAACCCCGGTCAGCGTCAGTTTGTAATCGCCCGTGGATGCGTCCAATGTGCCATCGGCTTCAATGTTCAAACCGTCGCAGCTGGCATTAGCGGTGAGTGTAACTACATCCGTGGCCTGGATAATCACACTGTCTGTGGATGTGGGTGCGATTCCACCTTCCCATGTAGAGCCATCCGACCAGTTACCGGTTGTGGTAGACCTTACAATCTTATTAAGAGTGAAAAAAGAAGAAGGGTTGGAAATGTTGTTGTAGTTTGTGGCAATCCAATCGGCGGAACGTTCGGTTCGGGAGATTCTTACTTCATCGATGATGCCATCAAAATAGTATCCGGATGTGGTGTAGCTGCGACCAAGGGAATTCATGTAGGTCCAACCGGAGCCGGTGGTGGCGTTGGATAAACCACCCAACTGGCTACCGTTTTTGTAGATCTTTCGGGATGAACCGTCCCATACGGCGGTGACGTAGTACCAGGTACCGGTGGTGATCTGCCCGGTGGCGGATTTGCTTCGCCCGTCTGTGTCGGCCCCGTCATTTCGCCAATCCGAGAAGTGAATGGCTCCGTTCTTATCCACACTTAAAATGAAATCATTTGTTTTATCTCCGGTATTGGATGCTACGATACCGCTGCCCCAGTTTGCATCGTTGCCCGATAGGCTTTCAACGTTGATCCATGCTTCAACCGTAAGCGGATCGGAATCATCCAGCGCTGGGTCAGAGAAGGTGGCATAATTGAGTGAACCTTTTTCAAAGTCTTGTGCGTTTGCCGCGATACCTGTTATGTCTGCTGAACCTGTGTTTGTGAGGTTGTTGCCCGAGGGAGAAGCATCATTGAAACTGCTATGCAAATGCCATACTGCCTTGTAGGTGCATGGCCATGTTCCCACGGAGGAATAATCCGAAGTGATGGCAGCATTTCCGTAATGCATGTAAATGGTGGTTGGGGAGGATCCGGATAATGTAGGAATCTTCACCCATGCCACCACTTCTCCTGTGGTGGCATCATATTTTTCCAATTGATGATTGAGAACAAGGCTGTTGTCAGCGTCTGCGAAAATGATGTCGTACCCGTTATCGCTTTGTACATTTCCTCCGTTGGTGGCACTTTTCATGCCTGCATCGGTGAAGCTTATCATTACGGTGAAATTGCTCAGATCACCTGATCCGGATACCTGGTCAGGGTCAATGTCGATGCGTGTGGTATAACCGAAAGCATTCACATCCAACACGCTTTCTTCACTACCTACGCTGTAAAATGTTGATGGATCGTTGATGGTATTGTATGTAGTTGCAATCCAATCTGCAGAACGTTGTGAATTGGATATCCTGACCTCATCAACCAATCCGTCGAAATAATATTTCTGCACGGTATAAGCAGATCCGATGCGGTGTTGGGTGGCCCACCCGCTGCTGGTGGATGATACGGTGAGGCCGCTGATTTCCGCCCCGTTTTTGTATATCCGGTTGGTTGAACCGTCCCATACGCCTACAATGTAATACCATGTGCCGGTGGTGATTTCTCCGGTTCCGGTTCTGCTTCTTCCGTCAAGGTCTGCGCCGCTATTCCGCCAGTCAAAGAAAGAGATTGAACCGCTGGAACTCACGTTCAGCATGAAGTCGTTTTTCTGGTCACCGGTGGTGGAGCACACAACACCAGCCCCCCAGGTGGCGTCGTTGCCGCTGAGACTTTCTGCTTTAACCCAGGCTTCCACTGTTATAGGGTCGCTGTCGCCGAAAGCAGGATCGCTGAGCGCAACATAATTGGAGTTGTTTTGTTCCAGGTCTACGGCTTTACCGGACTGCCCCGTGGTTAGTGTACCACGGTTGTTGGTTCCGTTGTTGCCTGTGGATGAAGCATCGTTGTAATTGGTCTGGAAGTGCCAAACGCCTTTGTAGTTGGAATTCCATGTAGATGTGGTTGACGGATTGCTGGCAATGGCATCCACATAACCGTAGTACATGTATATGATGGTGTTGGCAGAAGTGGATAGAGACGGTACATTAACCCATGCGATGATTTGACCGGTAGTATGGTCAAACGAGACAAGCTCATGGTCCAATACCGTGGATCCGTCACTTTGGGTGAATTTGATGTCCCAGCCGTTGCAATTGGTTGCGTCTTTTAAGTCGGCATCGGTATGGTTGATGAGAACGGGAAAATTGGTGTGACTGCCTGATCCTGATACTTTGGATGCATCAATGGTTATGGTTTTACGGTACAGGTAGCCTGCTAGCTGCGCTTTTGATTGCCCACTGAAAATGCAAGTGAGAAGCAATGTAAGGGATAGCGCTTGCGTGTAAAACTTTCTCATCGTGTAGGATTTTATGGATAAGGAATAATGGGGTTCTTATTTGACGCTCGTATGCACGGCCAATATTACGAAAATATACCAGTTAAGTTACGTTGTGGCCCGCAGCCTGACCTGTTCCGGTGGCTTGTTGATGAATTCTTAATACAGGAATCATTACGATAAGTGCAATGGGGCTTTGGAGGATGTGCAACATCCCGACCGTTAAAGGGTATCCTTGGTTTGAAAACACCCACTTTTCTGCCAGCCATGTAAGTGCAATGGCAAGTATGAACATGCCATAGGCGAACAGGCAGTGTAAAGAGGTTTTCTTTTTAGCGAATAGTGTGTGAATGGCAAGTAGGGTCAAGGTCATACATGCGGCAGAGAATATTGCAGTGAAGAGGTATTTGTAAATGATGAGGTCGGTTTCGCTGCGACCGGAAAGGAATGCGGGAACCTTCATGTGGGATTTGTAAACGTCCGGATGATGTGTGGCGGCTGCATGGATGGAAAGGAATATGACCTCCCTCAGGTAGCATGTGGCCAGAAGAAACACAACCAGTAAACCGGTTACCATACGTCGGGGTGTTTTTCGGGATAACATGGAAGTTGGATTGTGGTCAGCGCCTCATGAGGAAGGTGCATGTTTCAAAGAGCGACTCCAGCGGTTGATCCATGTCATCCATAACAGCAGCACAATAAAGTACATGGTTACGGTGAATGTGTAAGAGTGATTGAACGCCAGCCAATCCGGATGGTGCAAGAGCAGCAGACACAGCGCAAAAACACGCATGACATTTAACACATACAACAGGAGCAACCCTGAAGGTATGAACCATAATTTGTGCTTGGCAGGTCCGGGAAATGCCATCACAAATATGGAGAAGAGAACGAAAAGCCCAAGGCCGTTGCACGGAGGACCTACCTTGAGTCCGATGGTTCCTTCCAGCCCCAGAACGGTTCCTTCCCTGAACATGGAATATCCCAACAACCGGATGAATGCTTCGGTGCCGGTCACGGTCGCTTCCGACAACCTGGTGTTGATCCATTCCTTGTCGAGAAGTAAGTGGTAGGCCACAAGTGAGGCAATGCTCAGTACCGCCCCTATGCCGAGGAAGGATATCAAGGGGTCGGTGAGCCTGAAACGTGATTTGGTGTAATTCCGCGACGCCATCGTTTGCCGGTAAAATTAACCATTTAGACCATAGTGCCTTTCTTCCGTCCAAAACAAAGGAGTAACCCGAATGGTTTTGCAATGATTTGCAGGAGTGATGGTATACAGATCATATTGTCTTAAAAAAGCTAAATTTGCCCAACTTGTCATTTCTTTGCCTGCCGAACCGCTTGAATGAATACGAAAATAAATAATGGAATTGCA
Organism: Flavobacteriales bacterium; assembly: GCA_020635855.1. NCBI lineage: Bacteria > Pseudomonadati > Bacteroidota > Flavobacteriia > Flavobacteriales > Flavobacteriales bacterium. Next base: position 1,012,304 of record JACJYZ010000002.1, read on the forward strand.
TCGCAGATGAGAAGCTCCCATTTGAGTGGGGCATCTGCAGAAAGCAAAGGTTTTGACGTCAAGTCATATGCATTGCGGTGCCTTCGTTATTGGTATTTGTTTCCGGCAAGTCTGTTGATCTTTATCGGTTATGCTTTTTACAATGTCAGGTATTCGGTTCCTACCTACAGTGTGTCGGCCAGCTTATTGGTAAATGACGAATATTCTTCCTGGGGAAGGGAGTATTTTCTGAGCGGATTGGAATTGGTTAGTGCGCGGAATCGGTTGGTGAATGAAATCGGGGTGATTAAATCGTTTCCGCTGATCAGGCGAACGTTGGATAGCCTTGATTTTGATATTTCCTATTATGATCTCGGAAGGGTGAAGACCACAGAGCTCTATTGGAACAGTCCTTTTAAGGTGGTGGCGGACGCATCCAGTTTTCTCAGGTTGCAGGGACGAAAGTGCCATCTCAGAATACTCTCCCCTGAAACATATATGCTTCAATACGGTCCCGAGGACAATCCCGTCGAAGAAATATTGCCTTTTGGTAAAATGGTGACAATCGGTGAAGCGCATTTCAAAGTGCTCCTGACCCAAAAGTATCGTGAGGAATTGTTTGGAGATAAACACTATTTCTTTGTTTTTAACAACCTTGATTTCATGGCCAAATCCTACCAGAACCGGGTGAGAGTTGAGCCGGAAACCAAAGAGTCATCCGTATTGATCTTGTCGATAACCGGTAATTGTATCAAAAAAGAGATCCGGTTTCTTAACAAACTGATGCAGGTCTATATTGAAGTTGGCAGAGAGAAAAACAGCCGGATCGCTATCAGCACCATGTCTTTCATCAATGATCAGTTGAGAGTGATCTCTGATTCATTAAGCTATACCGAAAATGATATGGAGCAATTTCAGCGATCCAACATGAACCTCGGTTTCGGTGGATCGGCATTGTCGGTATATACGTCGTTGGTTGATCTGGAGAATAACAGAAACCAGTTGCAACTTACCAAGCAATACTATCATTACTTGAGAGATTATTTGCAGAAGAATGATAATGCCAGCGGGCTTGTGATTCCTTCCACCATGCAGATAGGTGACCAGATACTGACTTCATTGGTGGGACGCCTCGTGCAATTATATGCAGATAAGGAACAGATGATGGTGGATGCCAAAACCACCGGTGACAATGTTTTACTGATGCCCATCAATCGGCAGATCAAAAGCATGAAAGCCCTGTTGCTCGAAAATCTGGAGAACCTGGAAAGCAAAACCAACATTGATCTGCAGAACGTCGAAAAGAAAATTGCCGATGCCCGGAGCCAGGTGAACCAACTGCCGGATGCGCATCGTGAAATGGTGAATATTCAACGCCAATATTCGCTGAACAACAATTTGTATACCTATCTGCTGAATAAAAAGGCTGAAGCAAGTTTGGCCAAAGCAGCTGATATCACCAATGCCAATGTGCTTGAAAAAGCCAGTATGCTGAAGGTGGGTAGGACCGGGCCGAACATAGCAAAGATATATACCACCAACGTGTTGTTCGGATTGGCCATCCCTTTCCTGATTGTTTTCTGTTTTATGTATTTTGATACCAGGATCGTAGAAAAGAAGGATATAGAAGCTGCAACCAGCATTCCTATCCTTGGCTTTGTTGGGCATAGTAAAAAGAGAACCAATCTCGTGGTCATTGACAATTTTAAATCCCTGATCGCCGAATCTTTTCGCTCGATCCGTACGGGGATCAACTACATGGCCAAAGGTCAGTCAGATCTTGTTCTGCTGATTACATCATCCGTAAGTTCCGAAGGTAAAACCTTTACCGCCATCAACCTTGCCTCTCTGTATGCAGCGTCTGGTAAACGGGTGGTACTGGTGGGTGCGGATATGAGACGTCCCCGTATCTTTCAGGACTTTAAACTTAACAATGAGAAAGGGCTTAGCAATTATCTGATCGGAAGCATGGGGTTGAATGAAATTGTTCAACACACCGGGATTCAGAACCTGGATATTATTTCTGCCGGTCCCTTACCTCCTAATCCAGCGGAACTGCTGGAAAGCGGACAGTTCAAACAGCTGATGGACGAACTCAGGAGCAACTACAACATTGTAATCATTGATACTCCTCCCATGGGATTGGTTACAGACGCATTGCTGATCACCGATCTGGCCGATGTGATTCTCTTTATGATTCGCTTCAATTATACCAAGAAGCCCCAGCTTCAGCACATCAACGAACAAATCACACATTACAAAGTCAAGAACATTGGCATCATCGCCAATGATGTTTCCGGATCCATGATGCCATATAGTTCAGGCTACGGATATGGTTACGGGTGGGAAGGTTATTATTCGGATGACGAACCCAAGCCAAAGGGATTGTTCAGCTTTTGGTCCAGAAAAAAGTATGTGGATTAGCTGATGATGAAAGAACAACACGCCCATGCCTGGACGGTAGAAATAAAGCCCCAGAGCGCATGGTTTAACTTGAACCTGCGTAGGATTTGGCAATACCGCGATTTGCTGGCACTTTTTGTAAAAAGGGATTTCATCGCGCAATACAAACAAACCATTCTTGGTCCGCTGTGGTTTTTGATTCAACCTATGTTGACCACCATTGTCTTTACCGTGATTTTTGGTAACGTCGCAAAAATATCCACTGACGGACTTCCGCCTCTGGCATTCTACCTGGTAGGTATCACCGGGTGGAATTACTTTGCCGATTGCATCTCAAAAACCTCCAATACTTTTACCTCCAATGCAAGGATCTTTGAGAAGGTGTACTTCCCCAGAATCATTGTTCCCCTGTCAGTAGTCACCTCCAGCCTCATCCGGTTTTCCATCCAATTGCTTTTGCTGATAGGAACCATCGCATATTATGTGGTTAAAGGGCGATTGGAGGTGCCCGGTTTGCAAGTCCTTATGGTGGTGCCTTTGGTGGCCATCCTGGCTGGTCTTGGCCTTGGCATGGGCATGACCATATCGTCAATGACCACCAAATACCGCGACCTTCAGTTCCTGGTGAGTTTCGGGGTGCAGTTGCTGATGTACGCAACGCCGGTGGTCTACCCGCTTTCGTTTATCTCCGAAAAGTACAGGTGGGTGGCCATGTACAATCCGCTTACTTCCATCATTGAAGGGTTTAGATATATTTTCCTGGGCGCTGGATCTTTTAGTCTTCTGCATTTGCTGTATTCCTTCGGATGCATGTGCGTGATCCTGATGTTGGGTGCATTCGCCTTTAATCGTACCGAGCAATCCTTTATTGATACCGTTTAGGTTAATTCCGATCGTGTTCGAGATAAGCCAATGAGCCAAATTGTTATCCAAGCTGAAGATGTTTCTAAGTTGTACAGACTTGGCGTCGTGGGGGCCAATACCATGGCAGATGATCTGAACCGGCTATGGGCTAGAATCCGTGGAAAAGAAGACCCGATCCTGAAAGTGGGAGAAGTCAATGCCAGGAATGAAGCGGGAGCAAGCAATTATGTGTGGGCCCTGCGTAACGTCAACTTTGAATTGGAGCAAGGGGAGGTGATGGGCGTCATCGGAAAGAATGGTGCAGGCAAATCTACCTTACTCAAAATCTTGTCGCAGGTAACAAAGCCAACCACAGGAAGGATTGGTGTGAAAGGACGCATCGCATCCATGTTGGAAGTGGGTACGGGCTTTCATCCGGAATTGACGGGTAGGGAGAATGTTTTCCTGAACGGTGCAATCCTGGGTATGACAAAAAAAGAGATTCGTGGGAAACTGGATGAGATTATCAGTTTCTCAGGCGTCGAACGCTATATCGATACGCCTGCCAAACGCTATTCGTCCGGCATGAAGGTAAGGTTGGGTTTTGCGGTCGCCGCGCATCTTGAACCTGAAATTCTGATTGTTGATGAAGTTCTGGCAGTAGGTGATGTGGAGTTCCAAAGGCGCTGTGTTGAAAAGATGCAGGAGGTTGCAAGGCAGGGGAAAACCATTTTGTTTGTGAGCCACAACATGGCTTCCATCAAAAGCCTATGTACCCGTTGCATTCACATGGAAAATGGCATGGTGAAGTTTGATGGCGATGTTGAAGATGCCATAGATCTTTACATCAAAAGCAACGCCGAGGTATTTCAAAACGGGCAGATCCCTCAGGGCGTAGGTGATATCAATACCGGTCAGGCAGAATATACTTCGGTGAAGCTGCTCAACGAACAACGGGAGGCCATTGACGATGTTTACTTCTTTGCGCCGATCCGGTTGGAGTTGGGTATTGTGGTGCACGAAACAGTGGAAAGCGCCAACCTGGTTGTGAGAATTTTTAACAGCAGTAAGGTCCCGATGTCTAACTCCTACCTGTTGATGGACAGGCCACCGGTGCATCTTGAAAAAGGAAAACATGTGGTTCGGGTGGAAATCGGCAACCGTTTTCAGCCGGGTTCGTATTACGTGTCGCTTGCCATAACATCGGCAGCCGGGAAAGCCATTCAGGTGGTTAATGACGTATTGCTTTTCAACATACTTCAGGTTTCGGAAGCAGGCGGGCAAGATTTTAAATTCGGCAAATCCAAAGGTGGTATCTTAGCCGAAACCAAATGGGAAATTCAGTCAATCCAAAAAAATGAACATCAAAGGTAAAAAGGTCCTGGTCATCGGAGGCGCAGGTTTTATTGGTAGTGCGGTCGTACGTAAACTGCTCGAAACCGATGTGGAATCTGTTTGTATTTACGACAATTTCACACGGGGGAATACAGACAACATCGCCGACTCGCTTCGTGATCCGCGATGTAAAATCTTTTCCCATGGTGGTGACATCCGCGATCTGGATATCTTGGATGCCGCAATGAAAGGCGTTGATTACGTGTTTCATCTGGCCGCCATGTGGCTCCTGCATTGCAAAGACTACCCGCGTACAGCATTTGAAGTGAATATTGCCGGAACGTTCAACGTGCTTGAGGCCTGCGTCAAACATGGTGTCAAGAAGCTCATATACTCTTCTTCTGCATCGGTATACGGAGATGCCGTGGAGGTTCCCATGACGGAAACGCACCCCTTTCACAACCGCAATTTCTACGGGGCAACCAAAATATCCGGTGAAGCCATGTGTACCGCTTTTAATGATAGGTATGGTCTGAAGGTGATCGGGTTGAGGTACATGAATGTCTATGGACCCGGACAAGACCAGGATGCAGCCTATAGCGGTGTTATTCCGGTTATGCTTAATAAGATCGATGCAAATGAGGTACCCACCGTGAATGGTGACGGATCACAGGCATATGATTTCATTTATGTGGATGATGTGGCAGCATGCAACCTGAAAGCCCTTGCCAGTGACACGGAATTCGGATTCTATAATGTCGCCACCGGTGTGCAGACTTCCATCAAAACCCTGTGCGAACTTATCCTCAAACTCAAGCAATCCGACCTCAACGTTCAATACAAACCCTACTCACCCGATGACATCCGACAACTGGTGCAAAATCGCATCGGGTCGCCCGAGAAAGCAACGGATGACCTTGGCTTTACCTATGGTATCAGCCTAGAACAAGGTTTGAAGAAGCTGATCGCATGGAGAGATAATGCAGGAACCGTTCCATCTCATACGGTTGTTTCATGAGTCGGAAAGATATCTATATCTCGCAACCTTCATTCGGAGAAGAAGAATGGCTGGCCCTGAAGGAGCCGCTGGAAAGCGGGTGGGTGACGCAGGGTCCAAAAGTGCGCGAATTTGAAAAACGCTTTGCAGAACTGCATGGTGTTAAACATGCCATTGCCACCACCAGTGCAACAACAGCCTTACACCTGGCGCTTCTGGCTTTGGATGTAGGTCCGGGAGATGAAGTGATTGTGCCGGCCTTTACCTGGATTGCGACCGCCAATGCAGCGCTGTATTGCGGTGCAACTCCTGTTATGGTGGATATTCTGCCTGATACGTTTAACATCGACCCTGCGGAAGTTGCAAGGAAATTAACCCCGCGTACCAAAGCTATTATTCCCGTACACCTGTTCGGTTTGTGTGCGGATATGGATGCCATTCGCAAAGCGGCTCCCGGCATTCCCCTGGTGGAAGACGCTGCCTGCGCTGCAGGAGCCGGGTATAAAGATGCATCCGCCGGAAGCCTCGGTGAACTGGGATGCTTTTCGTTTCACCCCCGCAAGTCGGTGACCACCGGAGAAGGAGGTATGGTTACTACAAATGACGATGCACTCGCGCAAAAAGTGGATGTATTGAGAAACCACGGTGCCTCGATCTCGGAAGAACAACGCCACCTGGGTGCACGCCCATATATGTTGCCAGCTTTCGAAGTGATGGGGTTCAATTACCGCATGACCGACCTTCAGGGAGCCATGGGTGTGGTACAGATTCAGAAACTCCGACAACTGATTGATGAACGGATGAAACGCGCCGAGTTCTATCACCATGAGTTGAAAGACATACCCTGGCTGAAAACGCCTTCATATCAAACCTATGACCGGCATGGATGGCAATCCTATGTGACCATGGTGGATGAAAGCAAGTCGCCTTGCTCCCGTAACGATATGATGGAGTACCTCCTGAAAAACGGCATCCACACGCGTCCGGGAACGCATGCCCTCCACATCCAAACCTTTTACCAACAAAAGTATGGGTATGCACCCGAAGACTTTCCGGTATCTCTGCTGGCGAACAACGCATCCATGGCCATTCCGTTGCACAACAGAATGACAGATGATGATTACCAACGGGTGGTGAATGCCATTCGTGAAATTGCGAACCTCTAGGCCATGTGTGGTATCGCCGGTATTTTGCACCTGAATGGAAAACCTGTTACCGACAGGTTGATCCAGGAAATGATATCGGAACTGGGACATCGGGGCCCCGATGGGGAAGGACATTACGTGAAGGACGCATATGGTGTGGGCCACCGGAGATTGTCCATTATTGATCCGCATCCCCGCTCCTCACAACCCATGCAATCCAAAGACGGAAACTGGATTGTGGTGTTCAACGGCTGTATTTACAATTACCTTGATCTGAAATCGGAACTGAGCGCGGCCGGACAAGTATTCCATACCCAAAGCGATACCGAAGTGCTGGTGGAAGGAATAGCCCTGCACGGAATGGATTTCATGCAAAAACTGAATGGGATGTTTGCCGTTGCCGCATGGAACAAACGCGAGAGAAGCCTCTTTATCAGCAGGGACCGTTTCGGGGTGAAACCACTTTACTATTGGCTGGGTGCGGATGCCTTCGTGTTCGCATCTGAAATCAAAGCCATTCTGAAATATCCAGGATTCAGGGCAGAGCTGAACCTGTCGGCACTGAATGAATATTTTACTTTTCAGAACCAGTTCCGCTACCACACGCTTTTCGACGGTGTGATGATGCTGCCTCCGGCCAACACCATTGTAATTCGGAAAGATGCATTGCCCATTGTTCATCATTCATGGTGGGATTATGATTTTTCGAATCCCGATGAAAACATGACCTTTGAGGAGGCGCGCGATGAAACCAAACGCCTCATGGAACTGGCCACCGCCCGCCAATTGGTATCGGATGTGCCCGTAGGTTCATACCTGTCCGGAGGAATGGATTCGGGTTCCATCTCTGCCATTGCATCCGGACACATTCCCAGACTCACCACGTTCACCGCCGGTTTTGATATGTCGGGTGTAACCGGGGTGGAAGCCAACTATGACGAAAGAAGGGATGCCGAACATATGGCCAACCACCTCAAAACCGAGCACTATGAACAGGTGATCAATGCCGGTGACCTCAGCTGGTCACTGCCTAGGGTGGTGTGGCACCTGGAAGACCTCAGGGTGGGAATGAGTTACCCTAATTTCTATATCAGTCGCCTCGCCTCCAAGTTTGTGAAAGTATGCCTGCAGGGAACCGGAGGAGATGAACTTTATGGAGGGTATCCCTGGAGATACTACCGTGTATTCCGCTCTCTGGATCAGGCAGACTTTTTTAATGAATACTATGCCTTCTGGCAGCGATTGGTGAAGGATGACGAGAAACCGGAAATGTTCCGCAGCGAGGTGTTTACGAAGTTCAACACGGCAGAACCCAGGCAGGTGTTCGAACGGGTGTTCAGGTTCAATTCCAAGTTGAAATACGATACACCCGAACAGCATATCGCCAATTCCATGTATTTTGAGATCAAGACTTTTCTGCCCGGACTTCTAGTAGTGGGTGATAAGTTGTCTATGGCGCACGGACTGGAAGAACGATATCCTTTCCTGGATAATGAACTGGTTGATTTCGCCCAACGCATTCCCATCCGGCACAAACTGGGCAACCTCGAGAACATGAAACGGTTGGATGAGAATGTCTTTCATAAAAAGAACAAAGCCTACGCTGATTTTGATGATGGCAAGAACGTGTTGCGTCAGGCCATGAAAGGGTTTCTCCCGGAGGTCATTGTTAACAGAACCAAACAAGGGTTCTCAGCTCCCGATGAGTCTTGGTACCGGGGAGAAAATGCCGACTACGTGAAGGATCTTCTGCTCAATAAAAAAACCTTGTCTTCCGAATACATCAACCGTGAATTCGTGGAGCGGATCGTGCATGAGCACGTTGACAGGAGAGTGAATCACCGTTTGTTGTTGTGGTCGTTGATGTGCTTTGAATGGTGGTGCCGGATATTTCTGGATAACCAACGCGTCGCTGTAAAATAACCTCACGTGCATATGGGCCGTTCGGCCGATGCACCAATGGAGAATAAATGAAAATACTGTTCGTAGGATCCAACAAGATCGGACATGCATGTTGTGAAGCGCTGATCCGTACCGGAGTTGAGGTGGCGGCTGTTCTCACCATGCAGCAGAAATTCGATATCTCATACGCAAAGGAAAAAGGTGTGACCAATGTATTGCACGCCGATTTTCATGTGTTTGAGAACCAATACGGCATTCCTGTTCATGGGACCAACGGTAGGTTGCAGGAGTACATGGAGCTCCTCAATAACATACACTTTGATCTGATGGTTGTAATTGGCTGGTATCACATGATTCCGGCAAAGGTTCGCAACCTGGCTTCCAAAGGCTGTGTCGGTATCCACGCATCACTGTTGCCGAAATACCGGGGAGGAGCGCCGCTGGTGTGGGCGGTTATCAATGGTGAAAGAGAATCAGGGGTAACGCTTTTCCATATGGAGGATGGTGTGGATGATGGTGATGTGGTGGGGCAGGAAGCATTTGAGATAGGCGCAGATGAGTATATCCGGGATGTGCTGGCTAAGGCCGAACAAGCATCCGTTCGCCTGGTTGAGAAATACGTGCCCCGGATCCTTGCCGGGGATGCACCCAGGATTCCGCAGGATCCGGCGGCGGCCACCGTTTACCCTCAACGCAAACCTGAAGACGGACAGATTGATTGGTCCTGGGATGCGGAAAAGATCTTCAATTTTATTCGTGCTCAATCCAAACCATATCCCGGCGCTTTTACCTTTGTGGAAGGTAAGAAAGTAACCATCTGGCAGGCGGATGTTTCCTGACCTTAATACAAGAAGATGATACACATCACCATGGATATTGATTGGGCGCCGGAGGCTGTGATTGAAGACACCCTCTCCCTTTTCGAGTCCCATGGTGTGTGTTGTACGCTTTTCGCTACACACGCCTCCCGCGTGCTGTCTGAACTTAACTCCGACCTGTTTGAGGTGGGATTGCATCCCAATTTCAATCCGCTGTTGGGTGGTGGTGGCGGAGATATCACATCGATCATTCGTTCTTTGCGGGAATTATACCCGGGTGCGAAAGGCATTCGGTCGCACTCCCTCACCCAAAGTACACCCGTGTTGGATCTTTTTGCAAAGGAAGGCATGCTGTATGATGCCAACCAGTTCATGCCGTATCAACGGAACCTGCAGCCGTTCAGACTTTGGAATGGCATGATCCGCGTGCCCTTCAACTGGGAGGATGATGTACACATGATGTACGGAAAATCTTTCGCAGACTTAGGTTTGAAGCTTGAAGATGACCAGTTGTTCGTGCTGAATTTTCACCCGGTACATGTGTATCTGAACACAGAAACCCTCGCCAGGTACGAGCAGGCCAAGGTGCATTACCAGGATGCCGGGCAATTGCTCGGATACCGGAATCGTTCGGAGGTACCGGGAACCAGGGACGCCCTCTTGCAGGTGCTGGAATTCATCCGATCGGGAAAACATCGGAGTACAACTTTAAAGAACTGGATGCATGAGTGGCAAGCTGAGAATTGAAGTCCTTCATACCCACGACCAAACCCAGTCGGGAGCATGGCAAAAAGCTGTGCTGAACTTTCCCGGTGCCACGGTTTTTCATGACCCCTGTTTTCTGAAATACCACGGAACGAGGTTTGAAGAACATCACCTTGGCGTATACAAAGGAGATGAGTTGTTCGGTCTGATTCCCCTGGCCATGTTCCGGGAAAAGGAAGCGACCGAGGTGCGGTCTCCCTACGGAGGTTCGTACGGTGGCTTTGTGTTTGCTGCTGACCTGAGTTACGCACAAGCAAAGGAGGTGCTTGATCTGTTTCATCAATACTTATTGGAAGTCGGTGTCTCCGGCATCACTATTACCCCGTCTTTGCCGGTATACCATCGCAATCCGGATGATACGCTGCTTTTTGCACTTCTTGCAGATGGCTATGAGGTCAGCAACACCGATCTGGTTCATGCCATGATGCTTGAGGGTGTTTCCGATGTGAGCGAACAATTGTTGAGCGCATCGGCCCGCCGGCATGTGAAGAAAGCCCTGAAGAATGAGGTGAGATGTGTGGTGGATGCACCTGCGGATGATTTCTGGGTGACGGTTGGCAAAACATTTGAAAAGCACGGTGTGTCAGCTACCCATACTTTTGAACAATGGCAGTGGCTGTGCACAGAACTTCCGGATCGTTTTTCTGCGGACGTGGCCTATGTCGGAGATCAACCGGTGGCGGGAATCGGGCGGGTGCGCATTACGCCGGATGTGGATTCTGCCTTTTACATCTGCCAGGATCCCGATTTTCAGGACAGTCAGGCTTTGTCGCTGTTGTTGCTTACTTCTGTGGAAGATGCCATTAGCAAGGGGTGCAGGGTTTTTGACCTGGGAACTTCTTCGGTGAAAATGGTGGCCCGCGAAAATATATTTAGGTTTAAGGAATCTTTCGGTGCAAGAGGTGTATCCAGAAGAACATTGACAAAGAAATTACAATGAACCAATTGATCATGAATTGGAAAGAACGTGCGATCAGGGAGGATGCCGGTTTCTCTTTTCAAGTTGGAATATATAGCCGGCAGACATTCACCGATGGAAACGTAGGCCTTTATGAGAAGAAAGGAGGCACCGATTTTGCCTCGCGTGCAAAAGACCCACGTTCCCGCGCATATTTTGATACACCGCTTATTTATCAGCAAATGGAGGCCATTTTCAAAGAGATGTCTCCACGCACCGTTCTGGATGCCGGTTGTGGAGATGGCAGGGCGGTGATATGGCTGTTGGAAAATACGTCTGCCAATATCATTGCCGTGGATGGATCCCATCGCGGTTTGCAAAAACTTTATCATCAGTACCTGGAAGGTCGCCCGGAGTTCGAAGAACGGGTCATGCTGGTGCATAGTGACATGCTGGCCATGCCATTACAAGCCGGATGCTGCGATGTTGTCTGGGCATTTGAAAGCTTGTACTATCTGATGAACGATTACGAGGTTGCCATCAAACAGCTGGCTGAACTGCTTGCCGCTGAGGGCACGTTGATCAACGGCGAGACCAACGCGGAATTTGATCTGGTACTGGAACTGCTTAATAACGGACCGAAAGCCATGATGGATGTGGCGGGGTCCGGTGTGATCCGCGAGCAATGGGGAGAGGAATTCCTGGTGAGGCCCTTGTTGTCAAGAAAAAGAGTACTGAATGCCCTCGTTGCTGCGGGCTTCCGGCTAAGGTCCGAACGGGGTATTTCCGTTTATCCTCACCTGATCTCATTCCTGCGTTCACGCAACATGTTTGTGGATGAACTGAATGCAACCAGTGAAGAAATGAAGGATGTATTCCTGGGCATGGGTGATATGCAGGATGCCAAACGCGTGAATATCTATATATCACAAAAAGGATGAAGGACATGATCCGGATTGCATTGATGGGCGGGGGAGACCTGATGCGGCGTGTGGTTGAAAGGATACAGGCAGCGCCGGACATGCAAATCGTGCGTGTATTCCTTACCAGTGATATGGGCGAAACCGGAGCGTTGAAGCTGGTGAGTACATTGGAAGAGTTGGACCGTGAACTTTTCGATGTTTGCCTCGCTTGCAACTACATCAAACTACTCCCGGTCGACTTCGTGACCAAACATAAGGTGATCAACTCGCATGCAGGTTTGTTGCCCAGGTGGAGAGGTATTCACGGCAACGGTTGGGCCATGCTGAACGGAGAGAAGGAAATAGGAATAACGTTTCATCGTGTGAACGAAGTCATGGATGGAGGCCCCATTGTTCATCAACAAGCATTCGCGATTGATGATGGGGATACTTATGGTGAAGTGAAGGACCGCATCGAAGCATACTATCTCGATCATATTGTGTCTATCCTCAGGGATTATGCAAAGGGCAGTTTGCCTGAACGCCCTCAGGAAGAAGACCTGGCCACATATGTGGGCAGAAGAGGCATGCGGGATTGTTACCTTTCCTGGGAATTGACTTCAGACCAGGTGGTTGATTTTGTCCGGGCGCTCGCCCCGCCCGGAGGTCCCGGTGCATTTACCGTGTACCGCAATGAGAAACTGATCATACTGGATGCCGAGAAAATACCGGTACAGGTTTACCAGGAAATCCCCGGACACGTGGTTCGACATCTGCCTGGAAAAGGTGTGTATGTGAAAACAGGTGACGGCCTCGTACTGGTTCGGCAGGTTGAGTTTCGTGATAAAGTGTGTCGTGCCGATGAGTTGTTTAAAACGGTGGGTGTGCGACTGGGTATCGACCTGATTGGTGATCAATTGCGACAACTTAATCTGATATAAAGCGGACGCATGCTGGGCCAGATCATCGATATCCTGTTGTTGCTTGCGTTCTCTTTTTTAAGTCGCCTGCCTTTTGTAATGGTACCTGCTGGAGATACCCGGGTGCATTTGTGGCAAATCAAAAAGGCCAAAACCCGCGGAATCGGTGGGTATGAGACTTTCCAAAGTGTGATCAAAGGATTCAATGCCTATCCGAATTTTTTTCATTGGGTGTTAAGCAAGCTTCCGGAGGGCCGTGCGTACCTGATCGGAATCATGGCCTGCATTGGTTTTGATATCGTGGGTGTGCTGTTTGTTTATGCCTTGCTGGAATATCTGATTGGAAGTGGTGCATTGCCATTGCCGATGGGTATGGATGCCCATCATTTGAGTTTCATGGGTGCCATCCTGTACGCCAGTACACCCGTTTTCTTTCCGGTGATCCAAAGGTTGAAAACCATCAGTGGTCGAACGTTGGGGAATTTTCTTTCCATCGGTTATTTCGCGTCTTTGTACGGTATGATGTATTTGCATCCTGTTGCTTTTTTAGGGTGCTTGGTTTTCGGCCTGCTGATTCTGATGTCTTCCCAGTTTGCCATGCAGGTTATGGTGTTGTTCTCATTGGGAATGACTTTGTACAGCTGGTCGGTATATCCCATCGCTGTATTGCTCGGCGTGGTGCTCATAGGTTTACTTATTCCGAGAACCGGAACGTATAAATTGTTTGTGATGAAAATCAACCATTACCAGTGGTACTTTGATATGTTGCGGTTGAAAAAGTCACCGGTTGCAAAACGGAATAGTTTTTCGGATTTACTTAAGCTGCCGATCGATATATTCAGAAATCCCGATCGGGCGATTGAGTCTTTGTTTCGGAATAATACATTGCTTATAGCGGTGCTTTCAGTACCCATGATGGTATATATGATTTATGATATTTCTATGTACCCGGAGAGAATGCAGATGTTTCGCGACCAATCCCTGCTGGCATTTTTGGCGGGCCTCGTTTGTTGCTCATTGGGTGCATTCGTGCTTACTTCATTTAGGCCCTTCAAGTTGCTTGGGGAGGCCGAACGGTACTTTGACTATGGAGCACCCGCATTGATTGTGGTGTTTCTGGTTTACGTCCTGAGGTGGGATCCGGCTCATTCGGATGTGCTCATGACCAGGTTCCTGCTGTTGAATTTGTGTGTCATTGCCATGAATTTTCTGTATCTGAATCTGAATCGTTTGAAGCGGTCTTTTCTACCAGAACCTATCGGGGAAATGAAACCCTTGATAGACTATTTCGAGGCACTTAAGAGCAACCGGAATACTTTGGTTATACCCACCAAAGACAATTTCACCCTGGGTACTTTTGTGTCCAATCCGCACGCCCGCTTTTACTACCCCTACACCTCAGACGGTAAGCTGAATGCCTTCAACCGGCTGAAAGATGATGAGGTTTATGTCAATTTTCCAACCCCTGATTTGGGCCATTTTGTAAATAAGTATGATGTTAATACCTTGGTGTTGGATAAGCGTTTTGCAAAGGATGCGAAGGATTCGATGGGGGTTGACTATGCCGATGCGTTGAGAACGTGGCGGAAAGAATTTGAAAATGAAAGGTATGTCATATATGGAATATTGGATACCTGATCAAATTTATATCATACAATGAATATCGAATTTTCTGCTAAGGAGGATGCAGGATGGAGATACTGGGTGGATACGGGAGGAGAAGGTGTTTTGGGTCCGGCAGGCATGCAACGGATTTGTTCGTTGGGAGCAAAAGAGCAGTTTGTGCTGGTGCTGGACGGTATACGGCTCGGACAACCTGAGGAGATGCACGTATTCGGGTCGGACACCGATCCTGAGCAAGCGTTAACCATCAATTCAATCCTGGCAATGGAAGATGTGGACTTACGGACTCCGTCTGTAACGGTACATCGGATGGGATCCCGGGATCAATTGCTTTCCGCTCTGAAGCAAGTCGTGCAGGACCGGTCCAACGTGATCGTTGTATCACAATCTCCGGCCGATCGCGAAAATGACCTCTATCGATCGTTATACGCGGCAGCTTCTTCCAAAAGGATGTATGTGGATCTGAACGCCATCGAACATAACCTGGCTACATTCCGGAAGTATATTCCCGAACACACCAAGCTGATGTTCATGGCAAAATCAAACGCCTATAACCTGGGCGCGCCTGTTATTACCCGGTTCCTGTCAGACAAGGGTGTTCACTACTTCGGTGTGGCATGCGTGGAGGAAGCGGTTGAACTACGCAAATGTGGAATCACCCTCCCGATCATGGTGATTGAGCCCGATCAATATGACCTGGATATCATTGCCGGGTACGATCTTGAACCGGTTGTGCATAGCACCGACGCCATCCGGCAGTTGCTTACCAGCCCGGTGCAGGACATAACCGTGCAGCTTCACCTGAAGTTGAATACAGGCATGAATCGCCTGGGCGTGAACCACGATGAAATTGCCACGGCGGTTAAGCTGATTCACAGCGATCCGCGCTTTAGAATCAAGTCGCTTTTTTCCAATCCGGCAGCAGCTGATAATCCCGAACAGGATGAACTAACCAACACCCAATTCAGTCGGTTTGATCAGGGAATGACGGAGGTGCAAAGCCTGACCGGCTACCCTGTATCCGCCCATATCCTCAACACATCCGCAACACTTCGTTTTCCCGAGAAAGCCATGAACATGGTGAGGATAGGTATAGGTATTTGTGGTATGGCATCCGGAACCCATGAATTGCAACAGGCTGTATCCGTTTCAACTTATGTAAGCCTTGTTCGGAAAGTGAAAAAGGGGGAAACAGTGGGGTATGGCGGAACGGTGCGGGTTGATGCCGATTGTGAAATCGCCGTGATTCCCGTCGGATATGAAGATGGATTCCCGCGGATGCTGAGTCATGGTGTTGGAGAAGTGGTGGTGAAAGGTAAGAAAGCACCTGTGGTGGGTTGGGTCTGCATGGATATGTGTATGATTGATGTGACGGGTTTGGAAGTGAAAAAGGGGGATGAGGTATTCGTGGTGAACGATGTGATTACCATCATGGACCTTGCAGAACGTCTGGGTACGATACCCAATGAGGTCCTTACAAATTTCTCGAGGCGAGTGAAAAAAATCTACAAGTACAGTTATTAAGTATGTCCGTAATTCTCTACGCCATTTCCAGAAAAGGTGAAGTTGTTCCTGACAGGTCGGTAATTGATAAGCTGAATGCGCTTATACTGCCGGCCGGGGTTCAGCACAATCCACCCAAAACAACCCTTCTTGCCGGAAGCCTTGTTGTTGAATTTTTTCCGAACGACTATGCCATTTACCTTGGAAACAAAGCACTGTTCGGTTTGCATAATTCACATACACAGGATGCGGATGAAGCGGGTTCTGAACTGCCGGATGGTGTTCATTTATCCATCGAAGCGACTCCTGAAAAAGCGCTGATCCGAACCGATACCATAGGGTCTGAAGTGGTTTGGTACTTCATGGATCAAGAGTGGGTGTATGTCAGTACTTCTCAACGGTTGATCATTGCAATGAAGGGTTCTTTTCAGGCAGACCCTGAAGCCATATCGTGGTTGCTGGGATCCAAATGCCTGCCACCCGACCGTGCGTGGGATCCGGAAATTCATGCCATGCGTTTGGATGCTTCCCTGGTCATTGATCGGAGGGAATGGCGCAAAGAACACCAATGGCAAACGTATTCCTATCCTGAAAAGGATGTACTGGGTAACGACTACCACGCGATATTGGATCAGGCCTTGATGAAGACCATGGAAAGGGTGCACATGGCCCCGGGAGATTACATCGGTTTGTCCGGAGGTGCAGACAGCCGGATGATGTTGTACTACCTCCGTAGCCTGTTCGGGCCTGATCGCAAAATGCAGGCCATGACCTTCGGTGTGAACCGCGATCTGCTGGATGAACCGCTTTCGGAATTACATCTGAGCAGGCGGTTGTCCCAGGAACAAAAACTGGACCTGGAACATCATTTTCTGATCGAAGAAGGTGACAGATACGTTAACCCGGATATCTGGGAAAAGACACTCAAGATTTTTGACGGAAGGCTGGCAATGCTAAACAACGTGGTCTCCTTTGAACATTTCTTTCTGAAAGGTTGCCGGTCCATGTTGGTGGGTGATCAACCCTTCGGTCGCGATGTGGTGAACAGTGAAAACCACGTCATCCGTAAACAGGGTATATTTCTACGCTCGTTTTTCAAAGCGGGCACCGATGCAGACAAGGCCATACTGGGTATGATCCCCGACCGCTTACCGGAAACATATCTGAAAAGAGATGCGGAAACCCTTTCGGCGTGGCGTGACAGGTTGCACCAGGAATTCCATTTGCCTTATTACCTTCAACCTTATACGCTGGCACGCAGTCACTATTTCGAATCACAAAGGCCACTGATCTTCGGTTCGGTCACAAGGTTGGCCAGGCAGCTCACCGATGCACAGCGGAACAACAAAAAAATCGTAAAGGAACTTCTGTCCATGCACGGCCCCGAACTTCCGTATGCGGTGGACAAAAGCCTGAAGAAATTCCTGAAAAAGCAACAGGCCCGGATGGCCCTCGATCTTCATACGCAGGAGGTGCTGCAGAATGGCGTGGGCAAAGGAGTATTGCCGGATGAAGTGTTGAAAGCACTTATTGCATGGAACGGAACACCTCTGCAGGGCGGCCAAGCTCAGGTCACTTCCGGGCGCATGCCGCGGAACATACTTGGCTCCATAGTCAGGAAGATGGTGCCGGTTGCACAGAAGCCAAAACAAGCACCCGCTGATGCGATGGCGGAAAGAACCGCATTTCTTGAGCTTGATTATACCGACCTTCGTTTCAAGGCGGCATCCATTCTTAAAATTCATAATATACTTGAGAAAGATTCTCGTGCCTTGAAATAATGCGTTAGGCATGTTATTCCAGGCACGGATTTTTTCCGGCACCCGATGAATCGTTTAACTTTACTTCTTTGCAATGCTTTTCAATTCGATTGAGTTTATCTTCTTTCTCGGGTTGGTGTTCGCATTGTATTGGGGCGTGTTCAGTCATCACAAAACAGCCAGGAATACCTTTCTGTTGGTGGTCAGTTACATCTTTTACGGATGGTGGGATTGGCGTTTTCTTGCCCTGATCGCATTCAGTTCCCTGGTTGATTTTTTTGTTGGCCTGGCATTGTCCCGCACAGAACGGCAGTCCGAACGCAAATGGCTCCTCGCCCTCAGCCTGGTGACCAACATCGGTTTGCTGGGGATGTTCAAGTACTACAATTTTTTTGTACATGAGCTTGTCCGCGCACTCGGCCAATTGGGTGTACATACCGGCGACTGGTCCCTGCAACTCATTTTGCCGGTAGGAATCAGTTTTTATACATTCCAAACCCTTAGCTATTCCATTGATGTGTACAGGCGCAAATTGCCGGCTACCAAAGATGTGGTGACTTTTCTGGCATACGTAAGCTTCTTTCCCCAGCTGGTTGCAGGTCCGATCGAAAGGGCGGAGCACCTGCTGCCTCAGTTTGAAAGACAGAAGAAGTTCAACTATGCGGAGTCGGTAGACGGATTGCGTTTGATGCTGTGGGGCTTTTTCAAGAAAGTAGTGGTAGCCGACCAGTTATCGGTGGATGTGGATCATGTTTTCGGCGCATACTCATCAGCGCACGGGAGCGTGTTGTTTCTCGGTGCGGTTTACTTTGCGTTCCAGATCTACTGCGATTTTTCCGGATATTCGGATATTGCGATCGGCACGGCGCGGCTGTTCGGATTTGACCTGATGCAAAATTTCAGGTATCCTTATTTCTCCAGGGACATAGCGGAATTCTGGCGTCGCTGGCATATTTCCCTGTCGACCTGGTTTCGTGATTATGTTTACATTCCTTTGGGAGGAAGCAAAGGCAGCAAGGGAAATCAGATCCGCAACATCTTCATTATTTTTCTGGTCAGTGGTTTCTGGCATGGTGCCAATTGGACTTTCATTGCCTGGGGAGGTATCAATGCCCTGTATTTTCTGCCGCTCATGATGCTGAATGTCAACCGCCATCACCAGGGTGGAATTTGTGAAGGTAAAGTGTTCCCCGATATGCGCACGTTTGCGCTGATTTCAGTCACGTTTGTGTTGACGGTTGTTGCATGGGTCTTCTTTCGTGCCCAAAGCATCGGGGATGCCTTCGGGTATCTGAACCGCATGTGTTCCTCTTCCCTGTTGTCTGTTCCTGATTCTCCATTGATCAGGAAAGGTCTGCTCGGGTGGATCGGGATCCTGGTAGGTGCCGAGTGGCTGCAGAGAAACCGGGTGCATCCTCTGCGAATCGATCAACTTCCGATATGGGTCAGGTGGTTGGTATATGTGATCCTGGCCATCTTGGTCTTCGCGTTTTTCAGCAAGGAGAGAAGTTTTATCTATTTTCAATTCTGACCGTGGTTAAGTTTTTGTATAAATCGGGTTTGCTGCTCTTGCTGGTCTTTCTGGTTCTGCAAGCAATGACAGCCATGTTGCCTTATTGGAACGGCAATGAGGTGTACCACGATAAGCGCTTACAATTGCTGACCGATAGCAGTTTGCAGGGAACCAATACACTCTTCATCGGAACAAGCCACGTGTACAGGCAATTGGATCCCGCTGTTTTTGATACGGCCTGCCGGACCTCCCAGGCAACAAGGTCTTACAACCTGGCTGTGAATGCTCTTTTTACACCGGAGTCAAACTGGTTGTATCGCCAAATGTTGAATGATGATTTCGTGCCTAACCTGAAGTACGTGATCCTGGAAGTGGGTCCGGTGAACTTGTCCCGTAATGTCATCAATACCAAACGCGGCCAGTATTGGTTAACTTCTTCTCAATATTTGAAAGCGCTCTGGTTGTTGGCACATTCATCCCAGAGTTTTCAGGAAAAAAATAGCCTGGTCAGCAGATTATCTTCCGGGTGGATTCATCATTGCTTTGCCAATGTGAACGGCTCCGATCTTCAGCACATCTTCGGAAGCCCGTCATGGCAAAACCAGGTGTACGACGTGTCCAATCTGGGCAAAGGCAAAAGGGGATGTCAGTTCCTGGAAGAGCGTATTGAAGAGGAAGGTGAGATCAAAACCAGAAGGGCCAGGTTTCTGAATGATACCTCAAACCTTGAGGTGTTGAGGCAGGAAGCCATCGAAGCGTATAGCGATACCTTCAGGCTAGACCGCTACAATTCGGTTCACCTGGGAGTGCTGCAAGAACTTATCCGTATCAGTGATGAGCGGAATGTGCATCTGATATTCTTTGTTGCACCGCAAAGTAGGATGAGTTGGTACCGGGAGATTCGCCCACTGTTGGAACGGATTTCGCCGGATCATTATATTGATATGGCCAACCCGTGGAAAAACCCGGAGTTTTACCAGGTCAGTTATTCGTTTGACGGGGCAGGGCATCTGAATACGGAAGGCTCGGCGTTGCTCACGCGTCGTCTCGCAAAAGCATTTTCAGACATTGTGAATGTCCAAAAACAGAAGCAGTGAAGCGGATGCTTGAAAAGATAAGACAAGGGTTGCGTGGGGAGAAGCGGGAGCTTCCCAGGCAGATGTGTTTGCTGTACCATGCCTTCGATCCGCAACCAACACATGCTTTCCTGAATAACCATATTCATAACGTCAGTCCGACTCAACTCCACGCACAACTGAGCGGATTGCGGAAAAAAGGCTATGCCTTCGTTTCTGTTGATGAGTGGTTGGAAAACACCCGAACCAGGGCCCGGGTATGTGTGGTGACCATCGACGACGGATACCGTTCCGTGATCGATCATGCACTGCCGGTTTTTGAAGACCTGCAGGTTCATGCCACTTTGTACCTGACCACGGATCTGATCAAAGGCAATGCTTTTTGGAGGGACCAGGTGCGGTATGTCATTAGTCACAAACGCCAGCAGGATTTCATTGATTTCGTTAGCCTCCGTTCGGAAAAACCGGTGTCATTAATGCCTGAAGGGTTCTACCGGCAAACCAAAGATCCATCTGTTTGTAACAGTCGCATGATACGTGAATGGTTAAGGGAGTTTCTCGGTCAGGTGAACCCGCAACTCAACCTGGACAGCGACGGGTTGTACCTGCGCGCGGAAGACCTGAAAGATACGCCGTGGCTTTCCTACGGCAACCATACCGTTCACCATTATGTAATGGCGAGCCTTACCCTGGAGGAACAGTTGTTTGAAGTCCGTACCGCCGAAGAGGACCTGAAGCGGATGGGAGTGAAAGTGTCACGCGCGTTTTCCATTCCATTTGGAAACGGCGGAAGCTATGACCCGGAAACCATTGATTTGCTGATCGAATCGGGTTATCAGGGATGTCTGCTGTCTGCCGGGCATAATCCCTCGGCCATCCATTCCAATGAAACCGGCGGTATTATCGGAAAGAATTTGATCTTTGTGAACAGGTTTATGCCCCATGACCATCCGGAAGTTGTACATCGTAAAGCCTGAGTCAAAGTAATATGGATAAGTTGAACAGACCGGTTTTTGCCATCGGTACCGGCCGATGCGGTACGCACTTGTTGGAAAGCCTGTTGCAACCGCAGAAAAACGTTGCCGCGCACCACATTGTAGACCTCGATGGCGACAGCTTTTACCGATACTGCAAATGGAATGAACTGAACGTGGATGATGCCGGGTTGATCCGGCATCGCAAAGCGCATATTGATCAGGCGGCCGGTAATGGGTTCGTGTATTTCGAATCCAACCCTTACCTGTCGTTTCATGTAAAAGAATTTTCCGAGAAACTGAACGCACGTTTCATACATATCATCAGGAACCCTGTGGATGTGGTGAGGTCACACATCGTGAAAGGGTGGTATACCGAAAATCCGGTTCATGATGACCCTTCCCGGGCAACCGGGTTTCAATACGGCATGCGCACAAACCACTTCTTCGGCAGGATCATTCCAAGAGGGACACAGTTACAGCCCTGGCTTGATTTGTCGCAGGTGGGTAAGATCGCCTGGATGTGGAATACAGTTAATATGTCGATCCATCGGCAACTGCTTGCTTTGCCCGAAGAAGACCGGTTTATCGTTCGAATCGAAGACCTTAATTACGACATATACCGGGAGATGATTACTTTTATGGGGTTGAGTGCTGAATTGGATGCCGTCCGGTATGAAGCCATTGTAACTTCAAGGCCGGGAAAAGGTAAAAAGACCGTTCTCGATCAATGGTCCGCCGGTGAAAGAAGAGAGTTCGATCGCGAAGTTGCAGAAGCATCAGCCGTATTTAATTATGTTTGAATGAAGAAAGTGCTTGTAACTGGAAATGCCGGTTTTATCGGTTTTCATGTGGCCAGGAAAATGGCTTCACTCGGGTATCGGGTGGTGGGACTGGATGCCGTAAATGATTACTATGATGTTGATCTGAAGCATGACCGGCTTCGGCAACAAGGCATCGAGCCGGGTGCGTTGGTTTACGGGAAAAAAGTGGAAACATCCGAAGGGCACGCGTTCATCCAGCTCAACCTGGAGGACTACGAATCCATGATGCGGCTTTTTGAAGGGGAAAAGTTCGATTACGTGATTCACCTGGCAGCACAGGCCGGCGTGCAGTACTCCCTCCGGAATTCCCACGCATATGTTTCCAGCAACATTACGGGTTTTCTCAATATACTGGAAGGCTGCCGACGCCATCAACCCGAACACCTGGTCTTTGCTTCCAGTTCGTCGGTGTACGGATTGAACCGCCTGGCGCCATTTTCCGAAGAACACAATGTAGACCACCCGATCTCACTTTATGCCGCCACCAAAAAAGCGGATGAGATGATGGCACATACCTATGCCCATTTGTACGGACTTCCGGCAACGGGCCTCAGGTTCTTTACCGTGTACGGTCCGTGGGGCCGGCCCGATATGGCCCTGTTCATTTTCACAAAGGCAATCCTTGAAGGGAAACCCATCAAGGTGTTCAACTACGGTGAAATGAAACGCGACTTCACCTACGTGGGGGATATTGTGGAAGGCGTGGTGTCCCTTGTGCCTATACCGCCGTTGCCGAACGCCGACTACGATCATACCGCACAACGCCCCGATGTCAGCTCCGCACCCTACCGCATTCTAAACGTGGGTAACAATAAGCCGGTGAGACTGCTTGATTTTATCAAGATTCTTGAAGATAAGATCGGCAAAAAAGCCATCATCGATGCCCAGCCACTTCAAGCTGGCGATGTGGTAGAGACTTATGCGGATGTGTCCCATATCAGAGACCTTACAGGATACCAGCCGAATACCACAATTGAAGCAGGCATTGGTTCATTTGTGGACTGGTACAAATCGTACTACAAATTGCAGCGCGTCTCCGAATGAATGACCCGGGAAAACGGATCCTGATCAACGGGTTTGCCAAAGGAGGAACCAATGTCTTGTGGAACATTCTTCAGTCTCACCCGCAAGTGTGTTCGTCTACCTATGAGCTGAATGAAATCTTCGGCAATCGGTCCGGCAAAAACAAAATCGTTAGCAAATTGGTCTACAGCCGAAGATTCAGTTGGCCTGTAGTGGGAACAGTGATGCGTTCCATGGTGAAACATGAATTGCAGCGCTGCAAAATATTAAATGCTACAGATGAAGACAACCGGTTCCGCGAGGAAGGAGTGCCCTACAACAGGCAAGAAGTTGAAAACAGCGTGTTGTGCGTGAAAGGAGTGAACGAAGACATTCGCATGACCGGCCTCCTGAACCGGGTTTATTCGGAAGTGTATAACATAGGGTTGATTAGAAACGGTTACGCCATTGCGGAAAGTTGGCTGCGAAACGGAAACAGGAAGGCGGAAGAGGTAGGACGGTATTACCGAACTTACTGTGAGCGCATGCTGGAGGATGCACAAAAATACCCCAATTACAGGGTGGTGAAATTTGAAGATATGCTGGCAGAACCGTTCCGGGTGGGCGAGGAGCTCTTTTCGTTTGCATCACTGAAACCGGAAACGGTTAAGAAATTGCGCCTTAAGGTGAAACGTACCTTGGCGGAAGACGGAAGCCACAAAGCCAGGTTCGGAGAGTTAAACCGGAAATACTGGTTCGGACAGGAAGAAATTGCATCGGTTCTGCAACCCGGAATCAATAGGATACAGGCCGGTCGACTTACTCCGGAACAACGAGCCGCTTTCGAAAAGGAAGCCATGCCCATGCTGACATATTTCAATTACCAATAGCAGGTGGAATTCCGTGACATCATATGATTTGAATGGAAGCATGGTACAGGACGTCAGTGTAATCATCAGAAGTGTCTCGGAGCGCACGGAGAAACAGTGCCATGAAGCCGTATGTGCACAGGTACCGGAAGGGCATGTGCGCATTGTGAAGGAACGACCTTTCAGCAATGCCGTTCGGGCCACCTACCGTGTGGGCATGGAAATGGGTTTGAAATGGACCATAGGCCTGGATGCCGATGTGATCCTGACCACACGGGCCATTCGGCAACTGGTTTCATTCGCGAATGCCCAGCCTGCGGAAGTATTCGAAGTGCAAGGGCGGATTCTTGACAAACTGTTCTGTATACCCAAG
Organism: Flavobacteriales bacterium; assembly: GCA_020635855.1. Classification (NCBI taxonomy): domain Bacteria; kingdom Pseudomonadati; phylum Bacteroidota; class Flavobacteriia; order Flavobacteriales; species Flavobacteriales bacterium. Next base: position 1,036,728 of record JACJYZ010000002.1, read on the forward strand.
TCGGGTGGCCCCCATGCTTACCGCACGTCTTTGCTTGATAAAGCCATGGCATTCATACCTGAGGAAGGTTCATCCCTCCGACCTGAATCCGCAGCTTTTGTATCCATGAAGAAGATTGGCCACCCTTTTGTGCACGGAGAACAGGTGTTTGGTGTGCATGACTTCGAACAGTATTATATGGATATCTACCGGAAGGCTTTTGTGCATGCACACAAGTTTGAGAAATTCAGGGATGTGTTATTGAAAAGCTGGAAGGCAATGGCGGAAACAGACCCTGACTACCAGGTTGCCATCCGCGGTTTCCTGGACGGGATCTCGCACAAAGGACAGGTGTATATCAACCGGGATCACTTCGAAACCAGCATCACCCGGATCAAAGGACTGGAAACCTTTCAGGAAAAACAACATATAACCGATCCCTTGCATGCCACGTATGCGGATCACCTGATCGAGGGCTATAAGCCCGATGATGACCTGAAAAATTTTGAGATCGAGATGAACCCGTTGTTGCCATTATACAGACCCAGGCCGAATTTGGTAAAGGCTTTTCTGAAAAAAACCTGGCATTACCTGAACAGATAGAAAGATATTGATGTGAATTCCTGTATCAACTCGCATGTATGTTGTTGTATGTAAGCAGAACCATCGGGAATACCAACGGCGTGGCCAAGTCTGCATTGGACGTGTATGAGGTGCTGAAGGCGATTGATCCGGAAGTGAAGGTGGTGAGCCCAGTGATCGTCGGTGCATCCGATGATTTCCTGAAAAATGCACATGAGGTTAAGCCCCCCGTGAAAAATCCATTTCCTTCACCTGGTTTGGGTTTTCCCCTGGCATGGTACAGGTACAGGCAGAAAAAAGCCTACAATAAAAGCACATTCGGCTCCATGCATCCGGACCTGATTGTGGTGAACAGCCTGGCCAGCCATGAACTCAGGGAAGACATGCAGATCAATGCTCCGGCAGTCATGATCGTGCGGGAGTCGCCGCGTCATTTTACCGATGGGAACCAGTCCCTCTCATGGGCTGAGAAGGCACTTGCGTCTTATCCGTTCCTCATCTTTGTATCCGGCAACTGCAGGGATGAGTGGCGTCAGAACAAACGCATCGGAGAGATCCCATCCTGGTACATTCCCAATTGTTGCGAAGAGCACAAGGTTGCTGAAGTTCAGAAACATTCTAAAAGAGAACTCAGGCAAAAATTGGGTATGACACCCGAAGAATTCGCACTCGTGTGTGTGGGCAGTTTCAGCCGGCGAAAAGGGCAGGACCTGTTGATTCGGTACCTGCCGCAAATGGTTGAAATAAAGCCCTCGCTCAAGCTTTACTTTGTAGGCAACGACCGGAATGAATTCGGTGATTTCATAAGAACACAATTGCAGGAACAAAACCTGGAGGGTTCGGTGGTGTTTACCGGGCAAAGCGATGAGGCGCTTTCCTACATCGCGGCCGCAGATGTCATGATGGTGCCTTCACGTGCAGAGGCATTGCCAAGGGTGGTGCTTGAAGCCATGGCCCTGAAAACACCCGTGATCGCTTCAGACGTGGATGGCATTCCGGAACTGATCCGACATGAAATCACCGGCCTGCTTTTTCCGATGGATCAGACCGAGGCTTTGGTAACCTGTTTCGGGAGGCTTGTTTCGGATGCCAAACATTCGCAGGAGATGGCGGAACAAGCCCGTCAAACGTATTGGCGGGAGTTTTCATGCGAAAAGCTGAGGTCGCGTTACAAACAAGCCATCCTTGATATTCTTTCTACTTAATTATCTTTGGTTCAAATTCAAAATTCTATGTTCGTTAAAAGCTATGAGTCGCCCATTGTAATCGCTGAAATTGGTTGCAACCATAAGGGTGAATTCGAAATTGCCAAGGAGCTGATCAGGATCGCCAAGGAATGTAATGCACATGTGGCCAAGTTCCAGAAAAGAAATCCGAAGGAGTTGTTGACGGAGGAACAATACAATGCACCGCATCCCAATCAGATGCATTCCTACGGCGATACATATGGCGAGCACAGGGAGTTCCTGGAACTTTCACAGGAACAGCATGCAGACCTGAAAAAATACTGTGAACAGCACGACATTGAATATTCAACTTCAGTATGGGATGTCACTTCCGCAAGGGAAATGATCGCCATTGAGCCGAAGTTCCTCAAAGTGCCCTCCGCCTGTAACAACCACACCGAACTCTTGCAGGTGCTGCGTGATGAGTTCAAAGGAGAGGTGCATTTGTCTACCGGCATGACCACGTCGGATGAAGTGGAAGAAGTGGTGCGCTTTTTCGAGGAGAAGGGAGATGCAAAGGACCGATTGGTTATCTACAATTGTACATCTGGGTATCCGGTTCCTTTCAAGGATGTTTGCCTCCTGGAAATTCTGAAACTGCGGGAGAAATATGAAGGACGCGTGATCGGCTTTGGTTTTTCCGGACATCACCTGGGTATTGCCATCGACAACGCCGCATATACGCTGGGTGCCCGATGGGTGGAAAGACATTTCACCAAAGACCGCACTTGGAAAGGAACGGATCATGCCGCTTCGCTTGAACCCAACGGCCTCAAAAAACTGATCCGTGACCTGAATGCCACCCACGAATCCCTGAGATACAAACAAGAAGAGATCCTGCCAATCGAGCAGGTGCAGCGTGACAAGTTAAAGTTCAGGAAGCATGCCTAAGGTCTTCGGCTTTGTGCCCGTGAGGTGTGGCAGCAAGTCCATTCCCTTTAAGAACGGAAAGAACTTTTGCGGCAAGCCTCTTGTGTATTGGGTCGTGAAAGCATTGCACGATGCGGCGTCTGTAGACCGGGTTGTGGTTGCCACTGATTGCAACGAACTGGAAGCGCTGGTGAACGGCTTCGGGCTGGCAAAAGTGGAAGTGTACCGCAGGTCGGAAGAAAATGCGCGCGATCATTCATCAACCGAAAGCGTAATGATGGAATACCTTCGGCAAAGTCAGTCGGAGGGCCAGGATGTGATGATTCTTGCGCAAGCCACCAGTCCGCTTACCGGCTCTGAAGACATAGAGCGGGCCTTGAAGTTGCTCAGGTCAGGTGAAAAGGATTCGCTCCTGAGCGTGGTCAGAACCAAGCGTTTTTTCTGGACGGAAGATGGCGTTGCGGTGAATTATAATCCTGCGGAACGTCCCAGAAGACAGGATTTTTCCGGGCAGCTGATGGAGAACGGTGCCTTTTACATTAATACCGTGGCCAACATTTTGCGCGATCACAACCGTCTTTCAGGTAGCATCGGTGTATATGAAATGCTCGAGTATACAGCCGTTGAAATCGATGAAGAATCGGATTGGCTGGTGGCGGAGCAGTTGATGCGGAAACACCAGACATATCAGAAACCTGCACACACGATCAAATTGCTGATGATGGATGTGGACGGTGTACTGACCGATGCAGGCATGTACTACTCGGAGAAGGGTGATGAACTCAAGAAGTTCAATACCCATGACGGGAAGGGCATCGAACTTTTGCGCGGCAAAGGCGTAAAGACCGCCATCATTACTTCGGAAAATACAGAGATTGTAGCAAGAAGGGCGCGAAAACTCAAGATCGATCACCTTCACCAGGGAGTGCAAAACAAACTCGAAGTTGCCGAAGAAATATGCAGGAAAGAGTCGGTCGGATGGCATGAAGTGGCCTATATAGGAGACGACATCAACGACCTGGATGTTCTAAGGAAAGTCGGACTTCCTGCTTGTCCGGCCAATGCGCTGGAAACCGTCAGGCAGGTTCCGGGGATTCTGCACCTCACACGATCCGGTGGAAGCGGAGCTGTGAGAGAATTAGTGACGTATATTTTGGAAACATATCAATATGGATAGTGTTCGGTACCGGTTGTTGAGAAAAGGAAGCGTGGGCTTAGCCATCGCTGCCGGATGGCTGGACCGGCTTGCCAAGGCATCAGACCCGTTGGGTGGTCTCCGGTTGACAACCAAACAGAAGAAACTGATAAGGACCAATGAATCATTGCATCGGGCCTATGAACAAGTAGATCGGTGCTTTATCCTCGCTTGCGGACCCTCCATCAACAAAATGGATCTGGTAAGGCTGAAAGGGGAGTTCTGTCTGAGTGTAAGCAACTTCTTTGTGCATGACGCTTTCCGTGCCATCCGCCCAAAGTTCCACCTGTTTGCACCGTCCCATCATCCCATTACCGAAGCGCAGTTCAATTCCTGGTTGCAGGACCTGGAGTCGAACCTGAAAGACAACACGGAAACCGAGGTCATGATGTCGGTGACCGATGCCCGGATCGTGGCTGCCAACAATCGGTTCCCGGAGAATAAATGCCGGTATTATGTCACCAACCATGGATTCCCCGCAGGCATGACCGATCCGTTTAATTTCTCCAAGCCGATTCCCAAAGTGCAAACAGTGGCACACGCAGCCATGTACCTGGCCATGTACATAGGCATCCGAAAAATATACCTGGTGGGGTTTGACCATGACATGATCCTGCATCTCGACCAGTACAAGCATTTTTATGAAGCCGATAAAAGCAAGCTCGTGCAAAGCGGCTACAACGAATGGGGTGAGCATCGCGATCTTGAAGTCATCGGTGCTCATTACAAGAACATGTGGCAGATATACAAGCAGGTGAAGGAAGTGGCCAACCAGTCGGGCACGGAAATAGTGAACGTCACGCCCGGTAGCCTGTTGAATGTGTTCCCAAGGGAGAGTTTTGAAGACATACTCGCCCGAAAACAACCCACCACCCTATGATCCGAATGATGTATTTGATGCTCTTCCACGGCATGATCCCGATACGGAAGAATGGTACCTGGTACAGGCGTTTTACCCCTGCCTATTCTCTGAAACGAACCATGCAGATGTTCAACAGGATCAACGGTGGCGTGATCGTCGAGATCGGCTCCGGCCTGCAGGGAAAAATGTCCGGAGATAGCATGCGCTATTGGGTGAAAACCCGTGCGAGAGAAATTTACGCACTGGACCTGGATGAAAAACAACTGACATCACTTGAGCCGCTGGTGAAGAAAGATAACCGGATCAAGCCGCTTCTTCAGGACGGCCTGGTGTTTCTCACCGAATACGACAAACAGATATCCCTGTTGTATCTTGATTTTTGGACCCCTGAAGACGGCATGCCGGTGGAAGGCATGAACCGCGCCGAAAATTACCTGAAAGCATACCAGAATGCCAGGGAAAAAATGGCGCCTACCAGCATGATCCTGATTGATGATACAGACCATATGGCTCCCTGGAAGCATTCCCTGATTATTCCGGAAGCAAGGAAAGACGGTTACATAGTGGAGTGGACAGGGCGTCAGACATTACTGACCCGGATGGAGGCAAATGCAAACTAACCATCCATTGAACGGATAAATATGTGGGTACTTTGTGGTGGCATGGAAAGATCGGGTTCTACCCTGCAATATCAACTCGCAAAAGAGATTGTTGAAACGGCGGGTCTGGGCGAAGGCAAAGGCTGGGTGAACGATGCATCAATGGAAGAACTGATTCGCACCAAGCCGGATGACCGGTATTATGTGATCAAGTCTCACGCATATCTCAAGTCGTTTGATCAGTTGCCCCGGAAACTATGCGTGTACTCTTACCGGGATGCAAGGGATGTGGTCGTGTCCCTGATGCGCAAGAATGACAAAACCTTCGATGAAGTGTGTGATTGGGCCATGTTGCAAAAACTGGTGAATAACTTTCGGAAATGGACGTCCCTCGATCAGGTGCACATCGCCAAGTATGAGACTTTCAACAAAGACCTGGAAACGGCAACCGGTCAACTGGCTGCATTTCTGGGGGCAAAGGAATTGAATGCCTCTCAGGTCGCATCGATTGCGGCCGCATTCTCCATCGATGCGCAAAAGAAAAGGATGGAAGCCGTAAAAGCAGGGGAAGGGGAAGTGTTGGAAATCCAGGGGCAGATGGTGTCGGGAAGCTCCCTGTTGCACAGCAATCACATTCAAAGCGGAGAAAGCGGAGATTACGAACAATACCTTACCCGTGGGGAGATTGCATTCATAGAACACAGCATAGGAGCCTGGATGACGAAAAACGGATACCCGTTGACCATTGGTAAACTGGAGGCCTCATGCCGCTACGGATGGCGGCGGCTGAAAACAAAACTATCGGTTTGAAACGTGTAGCGCTATTTCTGGACAGGCCTTATGTGGATGCGCATTATTGCTTCACTGAACTGGCCCGTCATTTTGCGGAAGGCGGTTATCTGGTAGACCTGTATCATATTGAGAACCCTTTCAACCCGCCTCCTGCATTTTATGATACCCGCATCCGGTTGTTCCGTTTTCCCCAGTCGGTATGGCAGAAAGCTGACTTCTGGATCAGGCATTTGCTCAAACAAGACCGGCGGTATGACGCGGTGGTAGGTACACCGGTCATGGGTGCGATATTGGCGAACAGGGTGGCCCGCCTGAGACGTATTCCAATGATCTACCTGGCAGATGAAGTATTCGACCCCGAAGTGAACGATCATGCATTGAAAAACATACACCAGCTGAAGCGGATAGACAGGAAAATCAATGCCAGGGCCTGGTGTACCATTGCTCTCGGAGAAGAACGCTTCCGGTACCAGAAGGAAGTGAACCGGTTGCCTAATGATCATACTTGTTTTGTGATCCCCAATGCACCGCCGGGAGCAGCAGATCATCTGCAAAGTCATTTTTACCGGGATATGTTCGGATTGGATGACAAGCCGATTGTGTTATTGGTTGGAACCCTCCAGTGGTCGTTGGCAAAGAAGATTTTCGAAGCAACCAGGTCGTTCCGGGATAAGCCTTATCACATGGTGCTGCAGGGCCGGTCCAAAGGGAGTTTGCTCTTTCAAGATCACCCCTTTATTAAACTGTCAACCATGCCCCTGCCGTCTTACCTGCTGAATTATGCCATTAGCTCTGCAGACCTGGGTCTGGTGTTATACGATCAAAGCATTCCCAAGGAGGTGGTGAATGCGCCCACAGGTGGCAAGATAGGCGCATATTTGAAAAATAAACTACCTTTGATTGCGGGCAATGTGGATGATTTCAGGCGCTTTGAGACGGAAGGTGTGGGGGTGTTCTGGGATGGTGAAGAAGATATTGATGCGGTCATTCAACGCGCCCTCGGTCGCAGGCAGATGCTTGCGCAGAACATCCCGGAGTTTTATGAAAAGAATTATAACTATTCCCGGTTTTTCCAGCCTCTGTTGAATCAACTGAATGAGATTGTTTAGCTTCTTGTCCTTTCTCAGACGTGATCTGTTGCCGCTGGTCAAACAGATGTACGCCAATAAAATGGTGGAAGCCGATTTGAGAAAGCGGGGATTGGACGTCTTCGTGTCACCTCGCTACCGCGTGGTGGATTGTGAGTTCGAAGGGTTCAACAAGTTGTTCGGTTCAGGGAAGCTCGCCCATTGCAAAGTGGGCGCATATACATACTTCCAGGATGGAACCAACATTGCATATGCCAACATCGGCCGCTATTGCAGCTTCGGACCCGGAAGCATAGTGGCGCATGGCGAGCATCCCCTGCATTTTGTCAGTACCAGTCCCTTGTTTTATAATCCCTATCTGCCCTGGCGATCACAGAAGTTCACAGACAAGGTGCTGCATAACGAGCATAAAACGGTTGAGATCGGATCCGATGTTTGGGTGGGATTCAATTGCTATATCAAAGATGGTGTCCGCATCGGTACGGGTAGTGTCATTGCATCGGGGTCTGTGGTGGTGAATGATGTGGAACCCTACAGCATAGTGGGTGGCCTGCCAGCCAGGGAAATCAGGAAGCGGTTCCCGGAACCTGTCATAGCGCGTCTGCTCGAATCACGTTGGTGGGAAATGGAGCCCGAGCGCCTCCCTGAAATCAAAGCGCTGTTTCAAACGCCGGTCGACGATGCCCTCATGGATGCATTGACGGAAGCCCTGGATAAAATTGCCGCCCATTCGCATCAATGATTCATTTCATTCAACCATATTTGCAAGCGGAATGTGCATCCTTATCGGTTTCGGTATGCAATGCCGGAAGCGTTCGATCCATGATTTGAAATGCCTGAAGAGAAAAAAGATAGCGGTCTGATTGTTGTCGGTGGTCTTCCCCGTTCCGGCACATCCCTGTTTCAGCAAATGCTGGAGGCACATCCCAACATATGGGGTGGGCCCGAGTTTGAGCACCTGGAACCCATCGTAAAACTTTATAATAGCTTGTTGCACGGCATCCGGGAAGGACGGATTGATACCATTTGTAATCAGCAACAGGTTGTCTCTGCCATACATGATCTGATCACGGGTTTGCTGACTCACCGGCTGAATGATCAGCAATTGCATTATGTCAGCGAAAAAACACCTTCTAATCTGGTTGTGTTTCAGCAACTGGCCGGCATATTGCCCCATGCCAGGTTTATCTGGGTGCTGCGTGACCCGAGGGCAGTGATCTCATCCCTGAAAGAAGTTCGCAAACGGGGAAGCCGTAAGGTGGGAAGGGATGTTACCGGTTCCGTGGCCCAGAATGTGATGGCGATGAACCGGATGGTGAATAAAGGATTTGCTTCCATGGATGCCTGCGCCGGACGCTTCATGTTCGTGAAGTATGAAGCATTGATTCATGCACCCGAACCCGTGGCCAGAAAGGTGTGCGAATTCCTGAACCTGGAATGGAGCGATCAGATGCTGAGCCCCGAAAAATACCGTCAGAGCTCCAAACAACATATGGTCGATCAGGTATGGTACACCGAAGAAATGTATACCCGGAAAATCGATGCATCCAGTGAAAATGCATGGAGGAAAAAACTCACACCCGGTGAGCAGTACCTGGTGAACAAGGTGTTTGCAAAGCAAAAGAGACTGGTTGAGCTGGGTTACGATTTTTCAAATCGTGTTGGCCTCCTGGGGCAATTGGAAGGCTGGTTGAGGTACTATGTCGGACTCAAAATCTTATTATCTTTAAAGCATCGGTTGTATCTGCTTCTGCGATATAAACTCAAAGTGATCGTGCCGCCACAATATGATTGAACAGGCAACAAAACCTACGCTCATCGACCTGGGAGCAATCGGCTCCCCGTCTCTCGGCTACATCACGGTGGCCGAGTGTACGTCAAATGTTCCATTCGAAATCAAAAGGGTTTACTGGACTTATTACACGCCTCATAATGTGACCCGCGGCCAGCATGCACACAAACGTTTGCAGCAGGTAATCGCCGCTGTAAACGGACGCATCGTTTTCGAACTCGAAACCAGCTCGGGTGAAACCTTCCGCTTTGAACTGGATTCACCGCAAAAGGGTTTGTACATTCCCCCGGGGTGCTGGCGCAACATCGTATTTTCACATGATGCGGTTTTGCTTTGCCTCGCTTCCGAACCCTTTGACGAAGCCGACTATATCAGGGACTATGAAGATTTCAAATCGTTTGATTTCTCCCGCATATGATGCATGCTTTCCCAGCCTGTCGGCGTCACTTTACCACGTATATACCACTTGAACATGAGAGATCTTAAAGACTACCAGGAAAAATACGCCAGTCTGGCATTTGAAGATTATCAGGTGCATTACCGCAAGAAATGCATGAAAGCTTGTTTTGATCAATACAAGCCCAGGGTTGTGCTGGAGATCGGATGCGGCCTCGAACCCATATATGATGTTCTGACGTCTTTTGACAAACTGGTTATCGTTGAACCGGCGCAAATGTTCGTTGATCATGCCCTGGCTGATATCAGGAAGAAAGGACTTGAAGACCGTGTGGATGTGTTCCCCCTGTTGATGGAAGATGCCAAAACCAAAATCGCCGGGTACAACTTTGACATGGTACTTATGAGCGGTTTGCTCAATGAGGTTCCTGATCCCAAAGGTATGCTGGAAGTGGTACGGGATGTTGTGGGAAAGGATACCATTGTACACGTGAATGTTGCGAATGCCAATTCTTTTCACCGGTTGCTGGCCCTGGAGATGGGACTCATCAACAGTACGTTTGAAAAATCCCAGCAACAGTTGTTGCTGCAAGGAAATACCGTGTACGATAAACATACATTGGCAAAGCTGGTTACCGATGCGGGTTTTGATATCGTTGAAGCAGGTTCTTATTTTGTGAAGCCCTTTACCCATAAGCAGATGAAACAGCTCATGGATACAGGTATCGCCGATGAACGCATGCTGGACGGCCTGTATGCCATGACCAAGTATATGCCCGACATGGGTTCGGAAATATTCGTCAACCTGAAGCGAAACAACCGGTAATCCGGACAGTCACTCAGCGTATGATTCATACCGTTCCTTTTTTTTCCCTCTCACACATGCATGATGAACTTCATGCCGATCTTCTGGATGCCTTCCAACGGGTATACCAGGCCAATCACTTTGTGCTGGGTAAAGAAGTGGAAGCCTTTGAGAAAGACTTTGCGGCATTCTGCGGAAGCCGGTATGCCATCGGTGTAGCAAATGGCCTGGATGCCTTGCATGTTTCCCTCAAAACCCTTGGTGTTGGTCAGGGTGATGAGGTGATTGTTCCGTCAAACACTTTCATTGCAACCGTACTTGCGGTCAGCCAGGCCGGAGCCATACCTGTTTTTGCAGAACCCGACCCGCAAACCTATAACCTCACTACCGACGGGATTGATCGTGTGAAAAGTTCCCGCACGAAAGCCGTGATACCGGTACACCTGTACGGACAATCCTGTGTGATGAAACCCATGATGACGTGGGCAAACGATCATGACGTGTTTGTGATTGAAGACAATGCCCAGGCACAGGGAGCCACAAGCAATGGCGGTTCAACCGGAAGCTTCGGTCACATGAATGCAACCAGTTTTTACCCGGCCAAGAACATCGGTGCCCTGGGAGATGGTGGCGCGATTGTATGCAATGACGAAGAACTGTATACGCGTGGCAGCGTTTTGCGCAATTACGGTTCACCGGAGAAATATGTGCACGATGTGCAGGGCATGAACTCAAGACTGGATGAATTACAGGCGGCTTTCCTTCGTGTTAAACTTCGGAAACTGCCCGAATGGAATGAAGAACGGCAACGCATTGCAGGCATTTACCGTGAAGGTCTGTCGGACTTGCCGGATGTAGTCCTTCCACATGTGAATCCACAGGTGACACATGTATATCACTGTTTTGTTATTCAGGTGCCCGACAGAGACCGGTTGCGGAAGTATTTGCAGGAACGCGGGATAGGTACATTGATTCACTATCCCATTCCCCCGCACCTCCAGAAAGCATACGCAGGTCTGGGTTGGAAAAAGGGAGATTTTCCCATCGCCGAATCACTATCGGAACACCTGATGAGCTTGCCTGTATATCCGGGTATGACCGATCGGGATATCAGCTATGTAGTAGAAAATATTTCTGATTTTTTCAGGTCATGAATGTCCTGCTTGCCATATGATCAGCGTGGTTTCTTATACCCCAGACAGAAAAGATCATTGGGATGCATTGATCCAGGGATCGCCGTGCGCCAACCTGTTGTTTTACCGCAATTTTATGGAGTACCATGCAGACCGGTTCAATGATGCGTCTGTGCTTGTATATCAGGAAGACCGGCCGGTGGCTGTTTTTCCCGCTAACCTGACACAAGATGGACAGGTCGTTTCTCATCAGGGACTCACCTATGGTGGCATCATTTGCGCCACCCCGGTCAGCATCACGGATATGGCACATATTTTCCGTGAGATCACCAGGCATTATCACGAAAGTGGTTTTTCTAAAATCGTGTACAAAAGGCTCCCGGATTATTTTCGCACGCATTCTTTCCAGGAAGATCTTTATCCATTGTTCCTGGTAGATGCACAACTGGTGCGCCGGGATACTTCTTTTGTGATACCCCTGAAACATGAGGTGTCTTACCAGAACAGAAGGAAGCGGGGCATCCGCAAAGCAGAGAAAGCCGGTGTGACCGTGGAAGAAGGAGTAGGTTTTGAACCCTTCTGGGAACAGGTTCTGATTCCCAACCTTATGGAACGTCACGGTGTGAAACCTGTTCATTCCAAAGAGGAAATACAGCTTCTTCATTCCCGCTTTCCCCATCAGATCAAACAATACAATGCGTTGCTGCAGGGAGAAGTTGTTGCCGGTATGACCGTATTTGAACATCCAGGAACGGCGCATGCCCAATATATATCTGCCAATGAAACGGGTAAAAACACGGCGGCGCTTGATTTGTTGGCTGATTTCCTGGTTGGCAGGTACCGGCCGGAAAAGCAGTATTTCAGTCTGGGAATTTCCAATGAACAGAACGGCAGAGAACTGAACCTGGGATTGGCCCAGTGGAAAGAGGGCTTCGGTGCCGTAGTGTTTGCCCACGATTTTTACGAGTTCGATACAGGGAAATATACAGCCCTTGACCCGTTGATATAACCGTATTGTGCCATGCGTACCCCGTTCATAGATGGTTTGGTTACGATTCACGTAACAACGTACAATCACGCCGGGTTCATCGAGGATTGTGTCAAAAGCATCCTCGCTCAGTCCTACCGGAACCTCGAGGTTCTGATTTGTGACGATGCTTCCACGGATGGCAATGTGGATAAACTCAGGGCCATTGAAACATGGGATAGCCGAGTCAAGGTGTTGTACTCGGAAAGAAACGGTGGCATGAGCAGGAACGTGAACAAAGGATTGAGAGAGGCCAGGGGAGAGTATATCGCGGTTATTTCCGGCGATGATTTGATGGATCCCCTCAAAATTGAAAAACAAGTTGCATTCTTCAGGCAGCACCCGGCTGTGGTGCTCTGTTATCATGATATGGTGGCATTTGATCATGAGTCGGGTGACGAGCTTTACCGCGTGTCGGAACGTTACCGTACACCGGAGACCGTGGAGGAAAACCTGTTCTTCACCAATTGGTTCCTGAAGAAGAAACCGGTGCGGGCCATTCCTTCATCACTCATGGCCCGTTCCGCATACTTTCTCCGGCATGAATACGATGTGCGGCTTTCATACTCCAATGAAGTGCTGCATGCATTGTTGAACTATGCAGCCGAACCCTCCGGGAAACAAGTGGTGCTGAATGAAGCCCTCGGACGTTACAGGTTCCATTCCGGGAATGCACACCAAAGTGCCGACAACCGGAAAAAGGATCTGGAAGAGAATTACCTGGCTTATACATTGGCCTCCATTCAGTATCCGTCGATCGGTGCACGTTGCAAAGATTATCTGAACTACTATCTGTTCAGTCACCTCCTCTTCAAATGGTTTGCGCCCGAAAGCATACCCGGGTTCGAACGGCTCTTCCGCCTCCAGGCGGGGCGCATGAAATTTTTGTACTATCGGTTTTGCCAGGCGTATCTTAAAGCGAGAAAAAGTATATGACGGAGAAGAAGGACCTGCAGCCATCCGCACAAAAATCAACGTGCACAATTCTTGTTCTCACATACAAAGGAAAGCGTCACCTGCTGCACCTGTTGCCGACCCTGGAAGATGCGATGAACCGGGCGCTTCCTTTCTGTGAAACGGATGTACTGATCGTAGACAACGGGAATGATGCCCCCACACGGGAGTTTGTGGAAGAGGAGTTTCCTCAATACAAATTGGTGGCAGCACCCGCCAATGATTATCTCTTTTCCCTGAACGGTTTTGTCAGCGACATGAAAAGCGAGTTTGTTTTCATCCTGAATGATGACATGAAGCTGCATCCCGACGTACTCTTTCACCTGATTCCGGTCATGCAAAAAGACCCTGGCCTGTTTGCAGTTTCATGCAATGTGATGGATTGGGAAGGAATCAATGAAACCGCCGCACCGCGTACCATGTCAGTCGGTAAAGGCTGGATGACCAGCGGCTGGGATCTGGATGATCAGGTATCGGGTTTGCGCTATACCCTTTATGGTGGTGGTGGTGCAGCGGTTTTCCGAACCGGTATGTACAACCGATTGGGCGGCTTTGACCCGTTGTACCGGCCGGCTTATTGTGAAGACCTCGACCTCGGACACCGTGCGTGGAAACAAGGGTGGAAGATCGTGTATCACCCGGAGGCAATCCTCTATCATCGTGACGGAGGTACCATCAAGGAACAACAAAAAAGTGACGAGTTGTCGATCGGTATCAATCGCAACAAGATCCTGTGGATGGTGAGGAACGGTGATTCCGGTGGCTTCCTTTTCTGGTTCTTTCTGCTGTTGCCGGTGCGTTTGCTCCTGGGATGGCGTCTTGGCAAAAACTCTTATCTTGCACTGCTGAAGGCATTGCCGCGTTTGCGACTTGCGGTGAAAAAGCGCCTCAAAAACGGTGGTGCTGTGTGGAAAGATGATCAGATTTCGGCCCTCCTCGGCCAACCTTATACATATGGACATTAAAGGTAAAAGAGTTTTAATTACAGGCGGTACCGGCTCATTCGGCAACCAGGTGGCAAACTATCTTGCTGGTAAGAATCCGAAAGGAATTGTGATCTTCAGCCGCGACGAGAAGAAACAATATGACATGCGGAAAGATTTCCCGGATTACGAATATGTGATCGGGGATGTGAGGGATGCCAATAGGCTACATACCGCCATGAAGGGTGTCGACTACGTGTTTCATGCCGCCGCGCTCAAGCAGGTGCCATCTTGTGAAGAGTATCCCGAAGAAGCTGTGAAGACGAACATCATCGGTTCGCAGAATGTATGCGAAACCGCTATTCGGAATGGCGTGCAAATGGTGGTTGCCCTGAGCACCGATAAGGCGGTTAAACCCGTAAACGCCATGGGTATCTCCAAGTCGATGATGGAAAAAATTATCTGTTCCCAAAACCGCCAGCCCCTGGATACACGTTTCTGTTGCGTGCGCTATGGCAACGTAATGGGTTCACGTGGTTCTGTGATTCCTTTGTTCGATAAATTGATCAGGGATGACCAGAAGCTCACCATCACGGATCCACACATGACACGTTTCCTGATGACACTTGATCAATCAGTGGAATTGGTGCTACACGCCATGACACAAGGCAAGGGCGGGGAAATTTATGTGAAGAAGGCACCAGCCGCTACTGTACAGGATCTCGCGGCTGCAATGCTTGCCAGGGCAGGTAAGCCGGTGGATCAGATCGCGATTGTGGGAATACGGCCGGGTGAGAAAATAGATGAAGTGCTTGTGAACGAATACGAGATCACGCGCGCCGTGGAGTCCAAGGATTATTTCGAGATCATTCCGGAGTACAAAGAAAACAACGGAAATGCGAACTACGAACCGGGATACGAATATACATCCGCCAATACCACCCGGCTGAAAACGGTTGATGAGATCGGTGTACTGCTGGATGCCATGGGACAGCGGGAATCCTATCATTGATGAAGGCTTTACAAGAGCGACCGGTCATTGTACTGGGCCCCTCCGGAATGTTGGGGCAAATGGTCACCGACTACTTCACACGTTTGGCATGTGAAGTGATACCCATCCACCATCGATTTGAACCCGAAACACGCCAGGATTTTGTGCGTGAAATCACCCGCCATCAGGATGCGGTCGTGATCAACTGCATCGGCAGAATCAAACAAAAAACATCCGCAACAGGTGATCTCGTTTGGGCCAATGCCGTGCTTCCTCTGGAACTCGCCAACCGGATGTCTGCCTCCCAAACCCTGGTGCAACCCAGTACCGATTGTGTATTCAGTGGAGGCAAGGGTGAACCATATGCTCTGGAGGATATCCCGGATGCGGAAGATGATTACGGCTGGTCGAAACGCCTGGGAGAGGTTGCCCTGGTGCACCGCAAAAATACCCTCATTCCCCGTGTGTCTATCATCGGCCCTGATGCCAATATCCAACCGAAAGGCTTGTTGGGATGGTTCCTGAATCAACCCAACGGTGCTGAGTTGAAAGGGTTTTCCAACCATTTATGGAATGGTATCACCACATTGGAATGGTGCCGGCTGATCGAGCGTGAGTTGAGCGATCCCGAACTTGCCACCCGATCCAAACTGTTTCAGGCCGGTACAAAAGAACATCATACCAAACTGGATATGCTTCATTTGTTCCAGAACGTGTTCGGTACAACCTATACCATCGTTCCTTTTGAAACAGATGAGCCGGTTGACAGACGACTACATCCGAACGTGTTTTGTAAAAGTCTTCGTGAGCAAATGGAAGACCTGAAAAAAGTCGAGAAATTTGCCTGATCCTGCATGCGGAAGATCGTTCTCTTTTCAAATGATTTCCCGCCCAAGATTGGAGGAGTGGCCAATTACTCCTTTCACATAGCATGTGAATTGCAAAACAGGGACATGTTTTCACATGCGATTACCTCCGTGCCACAAAGCGAGGTGTATCCTTTTCCGGTTGAACCATCCCTGCTGCGCCATAAGAGAAAGCTGGGGCAACGTACGGGAGACGGTCTTTTCTTCCTGCGGAAGGTCAACACCATGCTACATTACCTGAACCTGCACATTGCTTCCGCCAGGGAAGTGTTGCGCATCAGGCGCACCGTGAAATCACCGCTGGTATTCGTTACCGCCAATTACGATTACCAGACCGGTATCTTCATTCGCTGGTGCCGCCGGATGTCTATGCCTTATGGCATTGTGTTGCACGGACTCGATATCATCAGGTATGAAGTGCAGGGCAGGAAGAGGTTTGCAGGTAATTGCCGTTATGCACGATTTCTTGTATTCAATTCTGTGGCAAGCAGCGAACTTTTCAAACGGCACATGAACATGCAACATCCGAAAAGCTATGTGTTGTACCCGGGCGTGAATACAGATGCACTGGCACATGCGACCTTGTCTGACCGGAATGCCCTGATTGCCCGCTTCGGCCTACCGCCTGCACCCGGATCATGGATTGTATCGGTGTGTGCCCTGGTGAAACGCAAGGGAATACACCTTGTCATAAGCGCCATGAAGAAACTGCTGGAAAGCAACCCGCAGGTACATTACCTGATTGCCGGGGAAGGAGATGAGGGACCTGTATTGCAGGCGCTGGTACAGGAGCTCGGAATCGGATCAAATGTTCATTTTCTGGGACATGTAACCGAAGATGAGAAGTGCAGTTTGCTGAATGCCGCTTCGCTTTTTGCCATGCCCAACCTCAGTCTGAACGGAGAAGATTTTGAAGGATTTGGAATAAGTTTCCTGGAAGCCCTTTACTTCGGGAATATGGTCATAGGCGGAAATGACGGAGGTGTGCCTGAGGCGGTTCCCCGCACTTCTTTTTGCCGGTTGGTGAATGCAGATGCAGTTGATGCGGTTGAACAAATTTCAGAACAGCTTCAGTCATTGCTTTCGGATATGCCATCTGATAAAAGTGCTTTGAAAGAAACCGGAAGAAAGTGGGTGAAGGAACGCTTTTCCTGGAACCTGCTGGCAGATCGGTTTGTGGTACAATTGAAACAGTGGGATGAACTATAAACCTATCCCCGAACCCGACAGTATATGAGATGACATACAGTTGGAGTGACATAGCGAAGGTCTTCTGCCTGTTGATCGTGTTCCTGCTTTTGACCTGGTACCTGATCAGCAACGTTCAAAAGCGGGGATACAGGCTCAATTGGTTGAAGTGGTTGTTGCTGAACGGTTGGTTTTTTGCGGTGCTGATTGTGGGAGGAGAGGCTGTTTGTAAGCTTTTGATCAAGGTACGGCCTTCGGGTTCCTCGGTAACCACATCCACCCGGGAAACCGGTGGCGTAAAAAAACTTCACTTGGAAAATGACTTGTTGGGCTATGTGATGAAACCCGATACATCCGTAACCTCTGTTTTGATATGGGGAAATGATACGGTTTGGAAAGCCCGGTACGCTACCGATGCATACGGACGTCGCCGTGTACCCCTGTCGGCGGATAGCTCACGAACAGGTACCATCCTGATGTTCGGTTGCTCAGTGACATTCGGGTCCGGACTCAATGATGATGAAACATTGCCCTATTTCCTCGGTCTGAACATGAAGGATTATCAGGTATACAATTACGCAGACATGGGATATGGAACCCAGCAAATGCTGGCTATCCTTGAGAAAACAGATCTCCATACCCAGGTGTCGCTATCTTCGGAACCGCCTGTGCTGGTATACGTGTTCATAGATCCCCACATTGAACGGAACATAGGATCGATGTATGTATACAACAAGTGGGGATCCAACATGCCCTACTACGAAAGGAGTTCTGATGGCATACCCGTCAGGAAGGGTTCGTTCCGGACCGGGCGGAAAGGACGATCATACTTCTACCATATATTGGGTAAAAGCAACATCGCCCGATTTTTGAATATCAACGAAATTCATAAAGTCAACCATGATGATTACATATTCACGGCCGATCTGATCGCGCGGGCTAGGGATCTGTTCAAAGAGCGGTATGGCAGCGACCGGTTCTACGTGATGATCGCAGCTGCATCTCTTCGGGATCCGACTTTCCCGGATGAATTGAAGGCACGGAATATTCGCTATTTCCGGTATGAAGACCGGCTCGAAGGCAACCGCGCCGACTACGAGTTTCCGCACGACGGACACCCCAACAGGAAATGGACCGAAGCAATCGCCGGTTTTCTGGCCGCTGATTTGAAACAGGAACTGAAGCACGCCGATTCGCCATGATGAACGTGTTGTTTATCTCATACCAGTTCCCGCCCCTGAATGCGGGAGGTACGTTGCGACCAATGGCCTTCGCAAAGTATCTGCCTGACCATGGCATCATGCCCCTGGTGATCACCCTGGCACCTGACGACTACGGGAAGGTGTATGAAAAATACCAGACCGATCCTGCGATGTTTGAAGAGCTGCCCGTTCAGGTGCGGGAACGGGTGACACCGGTCACAACAGAAAATGTACTCAACTACTACGGATCTCCCCTGAAGCGATTTGTAAATATCTACTTTGATGTGTACCGGGGTAAGGAGGGGGCAGCCTGGAAGCACCACTTTTACCGGGAGGCCGACCGGATGATCAAGGAGTTTCAACCACGCCTTGTGTTTGTTACCGCACCACCTTTCAGTATCATACCCCTCGCCGCCGGCGTTTGTGAAAAGCACCAACTTCCCCTGGTGCTTGATATGCGCGATGCTTGGACGTACTGGAACATGACGCCTTACGGTTCATATCTGCACTATGTGCGTACCAAAGCCAATGAACAGGCAGCATTCCGACAGGCAACAGCCGTTATCGGTACATCCCGCCAGACCATCGATGATTGGAAATATCTGTTCCCTGATATGCCTGCCGGGAAGTTCAATTACATTCCGAATGGGTATGATGCCGATCAGAACGGAACACAGCCGGCAGCGGTGGTTAACTTGCCGCCCGACCCGCCCGTGTTCAGGATGACGTATATCGGTAGTTTCTATTATGCTCCCGAAAGCCGAAACATGATGATGTTGCCATGGTGGCGTAAAAGGGGACATAAAATGCTTCAATACTCGCCCAGGAAACAAGATTGGTTATACCGGTCTCCCTATTTCATTTTTAAAACAGTCAGGGAATTGCTCAAGCTGGCACCACACTGGGAAACCAGGTTGAAACTTTCTTTCGCAGGGAAAAAGGAACCCTGGTTTGATGAAATGGTGCGGACATTCGGACTGGAACACGTGGTGGAGCATCTGGGGTTCTTGCCCCGGGAAGCATGTGTTCGCCTCGAAAAAGAATCAGATGTGCTGCTCATCACTTCAGCCAAAGTGTTAGGCGGGCGGGATTGCTTCATTGCCGGTAAAACTTTTGAATACCTGCAGGCAGATAAACCTGTATTCGCCTTTACCCCTGAAGGTGCGCAAAAAGATCTTTTGGCCGCGTCCGGTAGGGCGGTTATTTTTGACCCCGATGCTTGTGAGCAGGCAGCGAAGCAAATGCTTAACATACTCGAAGAAGGCATTGAGTTGCGTTCAGACCCTGCATTCATGGAAAGTCATACCCGCAGAGAACTAACCGGTCAGCTCGCTGCGCTGATGAAACGAATTGCGCCATAAGGATGCTGCCAAATGTTGTCGTAATAGGAGCCCAGAAAGCCGGTACAACCACACTGTACGAATGGTTGGCCACGCATCCCGGTATCTACCTGGCCCCCTCCAAAGAAGTGCATTTTTTTGATCGGGATGCCAACTACAATCAAGGTCCGGAGTGGTATGAACAACACTTTTCAGGTGCTGCCGGGTACCGTGTAGTGGGAGAAGTCACGCCCGACTACATGCAGTATGATTATGTGCCCGGACGGATGTTTAAGGTGCTGGGGCCGCAAGTCAAGCTGGTGATGCTTTTGAGAAACCCGGTGGCGCGCGCTTATTCCCAATTTAATTTTCACAAGATGCACGGGGTGGAAAAACGGAAGTCTTTCGAACAGGCCCTCGAATCATATAAGCCCGGAGGAGCATGCGACAGGTTCACCCATTGGTTTGATCCTTCCTATTATGTGGAACGCAGCCGTTACCATGAGCGCATCACCCGCTTTCTTGAGTACTTCCCGAAAGAGCAAATATTCGTTGGTATCTTTGAAGAAATGTTCGGCCCCGGAGCCGGCAGTGATACCTTGCAGAGACTGCTGGCATTCCTTGGTGCGGAGGCCTTTATTCCCCAACAGGAAGTTCATGCCAATGCAACGGTGGTGAAAACCGGACTGGACCGATGGATGCAAGCTTTCGGCGGAAAGGCAGGGTTAACCGGGTTGGTGAAGAAGGGGTTGTCCGAAAAAAACTACTCGAGGCTGAAGGCACGCATTCACGGTATGACCCGGTATAGCCCTCCCGGATTGAAGCCGGAAGTGAAAACACAACTCATGCAACGCTATTTTATGGATGATATCCGGCAGCTGGAACAATGGCTGGAACGGGATTTGAGCATTTGGTATGGAAAGGCAGCCAGATAGGAAACCACAAATATTGCTGATCACCACAGCCAACCTTGCCTCCAATCCACGGCTACTGAAAGAGTATATAGCACTTTCAGGAACAGGTCGCTATGATGTATATGTGATAGGCTTCGACCTGGATAACTGGACCCGCCAGGTGGAAACGCAGGTACGCACCCGGTACAACGTTTCGCGTATCAAATACCTGCAGGCAGGCCGAAGCCCCCTATGGCCTTGGTTGGTTGCTACCGGTGTTCAGTTCCTCGCCCGCATCCTCGCCCGGGTTGTTCCTGCAAATCTTCGGATGCAGGCACTGGCTGCCAATAAGCTCACTTTTCGACTGATGCGTGGTCTGAAACACATGCCGGAGAAATTCGATGTGGTGATCGCTCATAACCTGGGTGCATGGTATCCGGCCTACCGGTTGTCCCGGAAGTCGGGCAGCCGCCTGGTAATCGACGTGGAAGATTATCATCCGGGAGAACGTGTGGAACACCGCCCGCAGGAAGAAAGAAAACGCAGGGAGTTCCTGATGCGAACCTTGTTGCCAAAGGCCGGATATGTGTACTTCGCTTCTCCACTGATTGAAGGGGAAACCCTTGGGTTGACAGGAAAGCTCAAACACCATGCGGTCATCAACAACTGTTTTCCCAAGGGCGAGTTCATGTCTTCCGGACAGTCTGCCAATGAACAAAGGATCCGGTTGGTGTGGTTCTCCCAGAACATCAGCGGTGGGCGCGGACTCGAAATGGTGATTGGAGCACTGAAGGCATATGCGGATCAATATCACCTGCACCTGATCGGGCACCTGGATCCGACTTTCAATGATGAATGGGTGAGGCCGAATGCAGAACTGATCACCACCGAACCACCACTCCCGCAGGCTGAACTTCATCAAAGGCTCACGGCATTCGATGTGGGACTTGCGGTGGAAATGGATACCGCCGACCTGAACCGACAGATCTGCCTCACCAATAAAATATTTGCCTATTATCAGGCGGGGCTATTTATCTTAGCCACCGATACGCGGGCGCAGCGCCTATTCCTGGACCGGAAAAAAGGGCACGGTCAGGTGTGTGCACAAACCCCGGAAGGCTTTTCTCATGCATTTCATCAGATAGGAGACGCTATCGGATCCATTCGTAAGGATCAACACAACCGTTGGCAGGAAGCGCAGGGGCATGCATGGGAAGAAGAGCAGAAGAAGTTATTGGATATCATTGCAAAGCTTACAACTGATCATGCATAAAAGAAAACTGCTGATCCTTTACCCGCACTGGCCACCATCCAACCTGGCCGGTGTACACCGACCTCGCCTGATCGCCAATTTTATGGATCAACTGGGCTGGGATGTGACCGTGCTTACCGTAGACCATACATTTTATGACGAATCACCCGATTGGGACATGTGCAAGTTGGTGAACCCTGCTGTTCAGGTTTACTATACGCGGGCCCGGCCCGTGAAAAGCAAGCGCAGATGGATCGGTGATATCGGTATCAGGGCGTTCCGCTATCTCGAGAAGGAGGGCAGAAAACTCATTGAAGAACAAAAACCCGATTTTTTGTGGATTCCCATTCCTTCATTCTATGCGGCTTTGCTTGGCAGGAGGTTGCATGACCAAACCGGTATCCCATACGGAATCGACTATATCGACCCCTGGGTGGATGGTTTTACAGATGCCCGCAAACGCCTCTCAAAAGGTTGGTTGAGCAACCAGGTGGCCAGGGTGCTGGAACCGTACGCCGTTCGAAAAGCCAGCCTGATCAGCGGGGTATCTGAAGCGTATTATATGCCCGTGATCGAACGGAACTTTCCCAAAGGTGTAACACACGTAGCGATGCCTTATGGTTTTGATCCGCACGATCACCAGGTGGAAAAAGAAGGGGTGGAGTTTCCATGGTCGAAGGATGAGAAAGTGGTGCCGGTGGTGTATGCCGGTGCGTTTCTGCCCAAGTCGCATTATTTCATGGACCTCTTCTGGAAGGTGTTGAGCCGTCTGAAAGATTCCGGCCAGCTGCCACCGAACTGGCATTTTTATTTTCTGGGAACCGGCGCCTATACGGGTAAATCCATTGCAGACTATGCCGCCGATCACCGGATGAACGATCATGTTACCGAAATAAGAACCAGGTTTCCTTTTCTGGATATACAAGCCATGTTGCGGAATGCTGCAGGGGTACTGGTGATCGGTAGCACCGAAAGGCATTATACCGCCTCCAAAACTTTTCAATCCTTGCTTTCCCGAAAGCCCGTGTTTGCCATCTTTCATGAAGCAAGTTCCGCTGCTGCGATCATGAAGGAGTGCAACGCAGATGCCTACCTGGTGGAATACAAGGAAAATGAAAATGCCGAACCTTTCACGACAAGGCTTGAACAGGGCCTGCTCGCCTACTGCCAGCGAACACATACGTGGAATCCTGATTTGAAAGCATTGGATAAATACTCGTCACTTCAATCGGCGAAAGCACTCGTTGATGCCATGGATCGTGTGTTGGGCGCAACTGGCAAAAACCCGGCCACCGCAAGTAACAAGGTTGAAGCCATTCATGGGGCATAAGGGATCATACCGGATCAGTAACGTGAGGATGGTGAACCGCGATCGCATACGTATATGAAGACAGCGGTTTTTGCGAAATTACCCAGGGCCGGCCTCGGGAACAAGTTGCTGGTATGGGCACGTGCCTATGCATTTGCATGTCGGCATAACCTGCCTTTGTATACGTTTAACTGGACAACCCTCCACCTCGGACCCTGGCTGAGAAGGGAAAAGCACAAACGGTACTACCGCACTTATTTCAAAGATCCTGAAGGGGCCAACCGAAACCGGTTCCTTTGGGCAAGGTTAGCTGGAAAATTGATTCCGGAGCCGGACATGGAAACACCTGTGGATGCGGTACAAAAACAGGTGTTTGTGTTCAGTAGGGTGTTATATTGGCAGCATGCCTTCGACGGACTCAAGCCCTACCGGGAACAAATCCGACAATATATGGGGAAACACCTCGTGGCCGACAGCATCCTGATGCAACTGGCCAATGCACCCACGCCGGTGGTGGCTGTGCATATCCGCATGGGCGACTTCCGCCGGATACCGGAAGGGGAATCCATGCAGGGGAATCACAACGCACGCACACCGTTGTCTTACTTCAGCCAAATGATACATGCCATTCGTTCGGTTGCCGGCAGCGACCTGCCCGTTACACTTTTCAGTGACGGGTACGATGACGAGTTGAAGGAGATACTGCAGATACCCGATGTGCAAAGAGCAACACCGATGTCAGATATTGCCGAGTTATTGCTGATGAGCAGAAGTAAGGTCATTGTGCCCTCGGCAAGCAGTACCTTTAGTTTGTGGGCCGGTTTTCTGTCGGATGCGATCCTGTTTCAGCATCCTGATCACTACCTGCGAAGCATTCGACCGGAAGCATCCAATGAAAAGCACTGGGAAGGCGCCGTTGGAACAGATCCCGCTCAATGGCCCGAACAACTCACGCGGCAGCTGCGGTCAATCTCTCCCGGTACCGCATAGCTTGGTGCGGCGCAGAGGTGAATCCCTTGTTGACAAGCCCGCACATCGGTGAGGTTTTAGTATCTTTCCCCATCCTTAGTTCGCACTTACTTTTAATCACAGGTACTTGAAAAATCAGTTGAATAAATACCTCCGGAAATTTGGTGTTGAGATTCACGGAGTGGGTTACCTGAAGAAGCTTAAGAAACAAGACTTTCTTCAGGATGCCTTTGCAGTACAAAAAGAACTTTTTGGTTCCCGGAAGGTGCATACCATACTGGATGTGGGTGCACATATGGGGCTGACAGCAAAAAAGTATGCCCAACTTTTTCCGGAGGCGAAAATATATGCGGTGGAACCATTTGTGCCCTCTTTTGAAACGCTTTCGGCCAATGTCCAGGACATACCCGCGGTTACACCCTTGAACAATGCAGTCACCGATAAAAACGAAACCGTTACCCTGCACGTCAACAAAAAACACGATACCAACTTCCTGCTGGCGTCCAATCAGGCAGGTATTTCCGCTGACAAGCTGGTTGAAACTGTCAGCACCCAGGATGTGGAAGGAATCACCATTGATCGGTTGGCCAAAGAACACGGACTTTCCCGTATCGATATCCTGAAGATGGATATCCAGGGAGGCGAACTGAATGCGCTGAAGGGTACTACCAACCTGTTGCCAACCATCTCACTGATCTACACGGAAGTTTATTTTATTCAGCAATACAAAGAACAACCTCACTTCGTGGACATTTATCAATACTTGCGAGGATTCGGTTTTGAATTACAGGATTTGTATGATCCTTATTACAATGGTAAAAAGCTGGTGTGGGGTGATGCCATTTTTACCGGGCCTAACTTCTTATAAGGAGATCTATGCCCAGGCTGGTCATCGTTGTTTCGCACCCCATTCAGTACTATGCACCGCTGTTTCGTTATCTCAGTCGGTCATTGGACCTGGTGGTCTTGTATTGCGCACAACCTGATTCGGCTTTGCAGGGTAAAGATGGCTTTGGAATTGCGTTCAGATGGGACGTAGATCTGTTGGACGGATATGCCCATGAGTTCCTGGAAAATAAGGCCACACATCCATCTCTTTCCTCTTTTTCAGGTTGCGATACACCCCAGATAGGCGCAGCCATTCAACGGCTTCAGGCCACGCATGTGCTGATCTTCGGGTGGTATCTGAAATCGTACTGGCAGGCATATTTCCATTGCCTGCGACATCGGATACCCATGGGTGTGCGAGGTGACAGCCAGGAGAATCCGCATGAGAACAAACAGAAAAAATTCCTGAAGAGAATTCTTTATCCATTGTTCGTGAGAAGATATCACACGATCTTTTATGTAGGAAAACGCAACCTGGCATATATGAGAATGATGGGAGCTCGAAACCGTCAGCTCGTATATTCCCCCCACGCAATTGATCAGGAGTTCTGGAAGCTTCAGGAAGAACCCAAAGACAAGACAGGCCGGCGTCCGGTGTTTCTATGGGTGGCCAAATTCATTGATAAGAAGCGCCCGCACGATGTGATAGATGCATTCAGAATGTTTACTGGAAACCATGCGGATGCCGAACTTTGGATGGTTGGTACAGGCCCTCTCCTGGAATCATGCCGGGATGCCTGCAGGGATCTGCCGGGTGTGAAGTTTCTGGGATTCAAAAATCAAACGGAGCTTAGGGCAATCTATCCCCGGGCTCATGCAATTGTGTTGAGTAGTGATTACGGCGAAACGTGGGGGTTGGTGGTGAACGAAGCCATGTCCATGGGCATTCCCGCTATTGTTAGTGACGCTTGCGGATGTGCTGAAGATATGGTGGACGATGGTCGCACAGGGTTTGTGTACCCGCTTGGAAATGTACATGCGCTTAGTGATCGCATGCAACAACTGTTTGAACAATACAAGACTCCCCGATGGAGCGAAGAAGGCATTCGGGAACGATGCCGTATTCATTCTTTTCAAACCATTGCAAAAGGGATTCAGGCATTTGTAGGAGAGGAGGGCACTGCATGAACAGCCGCATTGTCTCTTTGATCATGGCAGCCATTTTTACTTTCATTTTCGTGTCTTCGGTGGAAGGGGTGACCATGTATGCCGAAGTGGGTGTTTTTGTCTTGCTGTATGCATTCCTGCAGTGGTTTTCTTCCATCGGAAGAGATGTGCCCATCCGGTGGTTGATCGTTTGTGTCGCATTGGTACAATGGGTGGTTGCTCCTTTTCTGTCCTATCATTTCTTCACAGAAAGTGAATTCTACGGCATGGTGATCGATGAGACGGAATACATGAACTATGTGGTTCCTGCTACATTGGCATATTCCCTCATACTTCTGTTGCCACTGGGACGAAAGAAAGCCAATTGGGAAGTGAACTTCAGCAATGACCTGGGTTATATCCGCAAAGCTGGCAGGCTGTTGTATATAGTGGGCATTCTCAGCTATCTTCTGCGAACCTCCATGCCGGCTTCCCTCGGTTATTTTTTCGGATTGATGCAGAACTTCTCCATCATCGGAGCCATGTATCTCTATCTGGCCAACGTACAGGGAAAGATGATCTGGTTGATCCTGTCGTTTGCGCCTGTGTTGATCAACGCCGGTGAAAGTTCCGTGTTTCATGACCTGATCTTATGGGGTGGTTACCTTTTTATGCTGTACGCATTCATTGACAGGATCACTGTGACCCGGAAGGTTGTTCTTACTGCGGCCGGTTTGTTAATGGTAGTTTTGATCCAGTCCATTAAAAAAGATTATCGAACGGCGATCTTTGAGAATGACGATGCCAGTAAAACCGAATTGATCATGGAGATTGCCGGTGAGAAGCTGGAAGAAAACCAGTCCGAAGATTTCTGGCAGGCATTTGTAGACCGGTTGAACCAGGGTTGGATCATTGCACGCATCATGGACAAGGTGCCTTCCGAAGAACCTTATGCCATGGGTAAGACCATATCCGACGGCGTTCGCGCAGCATTTGTTCCAAGAATCCTGGATCCCAATAAACCCAAGTCAGGAGGAGGGGAAAATTTTGAGAAATACACGGGTATTGCCCTGAGAGGAGCCAGCATGAACCTGGGATTGGTGGGTGAAGCGTATGCCAATTTCGGTCGGAACGGCGGAATTCTTTTTATGG
Source organism: Flavobacteriales bacterium (assembly GCA_020635855.1). Lineage (NCBI taxonomy): Bacteria > Pseudomonadati > Bacteroidota > Flavobacteriia > Flavobacteriales > Flavobacteriales bacterium. The sequence goes on from JACJYZ010000002.1 coordinate 1,064,066, forward strand.
CCATCTACGGGTTGTTTTTCAACCTGGTATTCAGACAAATTACCAGGGTATCTTATCAAAGGCCTGAAATCATTTTGTGGGTGCCGTTCCTCTTCTTTTATGTGGTGAAAGCGGAAGATGATTTTCTCACAGCGTTTAACCAGTTCATGAAATCCGCCTTCCTGGTTGTGGCGGTTCTCTGGTACATGAAACGGTTCCGGATACCGCCTGCATCCATTGAGGAAGAATCCGCCTCATGAAAATTGCATTCACATACCTGACCGCATACAAGGGTACCGGAGGCATTGAGAAATTCAATCGCTCTTTCATCGCTGCCATCCGAGAAACCGAACCTGCAGTGCAACTGGTGTCACTGCATGATTCGAAGGATGTCCCGGGAGACGTTCCCGTGCATGCATTCAACGGACGATTGCTTCCTTACCTGCGCAAGGTGTTTGCCATCCTGCGGGAAACAGATGTATTGTTTGTCGGACATGTGAACCTTTGGGTCGTTATCCTCCTTGGCAAGTTCCTGAAACCACGTCTCAAAGTGGTGTTAATTGCACATGGCATTGATGTGTGGAATCCCATGCCTGTATGGAAAAAGAAGGCCCTGGTGAAAGCCGATCACATCCTGGCCGTTAGCTCCTATACCCGGCAACGTATCCTGGATATCTTTGACGTTGCACCCGACAAAGTCTCCGTTTTTCACAACACCATCGGATATGAGATGCGCACGAAACCTACGCTGGCTCCGGCTGCACGACTTCGGGAAAAGTTCGGGTTTTCTGCCACCGATCGCGTGGTGCTCACCGTTGCCAGGTTGTCTTCGGGAGAAGCCTATAAAGGATATGATAAAGTCATTGCCGCATTGCCCGAAGTGAGAAAGCTGATTCCCTCCGTCAGGTACGTGATCCTGGGCAAATATGACGAGGGTGAAAAACAACGGGTGGATGCACTGATCATGACCCATGGAGTGCAGGACCTGGTAAGGCTTGCCGGCTATGTGGATGATGAGGTTCTGCAAGCCTATTACAACCTGTCGGATGCGTTTGTGATGCCTTCGCTGCATGAAGGTTTTGGAATTGTGTTCATCGAAGCCATGGCATACGGCCTTCCGGTGGTGGCCGGCAACAAAGATGGAAGTGTGGATGCACTCGATCACGGGCGCCTGGGGACATTGGTGGATCCTGAAAACCCGGAAGAGGTTCGCGAGGCTATCTGCGCATGCCTTGCAGACCCCACACAAGCCGACATGGAGCACCGGTTAAAACGGCAACATGACGTGTACGAAACCTTCGGGTATGACCGGTTTGTAGAAAACCTGAAAACCATCCTTCAAACGATCTGATATGTGCGGAATAGCTGGTATAATGACTTTGAAGGAAGGCGCCAGGCAGGAGCCGGATGCAATCGTTCGCATGACCGAATCCATTTCACACCGTGGCCCCGATCACCAGGGATTCTTTGTTGAGGACGGTTTGCAATTGGGCCATCGCAGGCTATCAATCCTCGACCTTTCTGCCGCCGGTAACCAACCCATGGAAAGTGCCTGCGGACGATATGTGATCATTCACAATGGTGAGATCTACAATTTCCGGGAAGTACGACAGCAACTTACCGATCATGACTTCACGACCCATACCGATACGGAAGTCATTCTGGCAGCATATGCAAAATGGGGGAGGGCATGCCTGGAGAAATTCAACGGCATGTTCGCCTTTGCCATCTGGGATAAACAGGAACGGGTCTTGTTCATTGCCCGCGATCGGTTGGGTATCAAACCCCTGTATTACCATGCCGATGGCAACCGACTTGTGTTTGCTTCGGAAGTAAGATCCCTGCTGGCTTCGGGCCAGGTTCCGCGCAAACTGAGCATGGCTTCCCTCGCCGAATATCTGCGTTACCAAACCGTACATGCCCCGTCCACACTCCTGCAAGATGTACACATGCTGATGCCAGGCCATTGCCTGATGGCAGACCGCAACGGGGTGCGAACAGAAGCATGGTGGACGCTCACGTACCGTCCGGTTTCCGATTCGCCGGAACAGGTTCGGAAACGGGTGAAGGAATTGTTCTACCGGGCCGTCGAGCGAAGGTTGGTGTCGGATGTGCCTTTCGGGGCCTTTCTTTCGGGAGGGATTGATTCAAGCGCCGTGGTGGGTGCCATGTCGGAAGTGTCTACTCAGCCGGTCAGCACTTTTTCGGTTGTGTTCAGGGAAGAAGCGTATTCGGAACGGGAGTTTGCTGCCATGGTGGCCAAAAGGTTTCATGCCAAACACCATGAGATTTTACTGGAAGCAAAGGATTTTCTGCATGCATTGCCGGATGCCCTGGGAGCCATGGATCATCCGAGCGGTGATGGCCCCAATACCTATGTGGTGTCAAAAGTGACCCGGGCAGCCGGTATCACCATGGCGTTGTCAGGGTTGGGGGGAGATGAATTGTTTGCAGGGTACCCCATTTTCAAAAGAATGCACAGGTTGCATCAGTACCGCTGGTTGTTCGGTTTGCCCGCACCGTTGAAACGCATGCTGATGCTCGCAGGAGGAAAAGGCATACAACAGCAGAAGATCCGGCAAATCCTGCAATTGCCGGCGTATGATTTTGATGCCATCTATGCCCTGAACAGACAAGTGCTGCTTGATCGCCAGATCGCTTCCCTGCTGGCTTCCGAACATCCACAGAACAGGTTGGTTCGCCAGGAGGACAGTGTGCCCGTGTTATCGCAGGTTTCCAGGGCGGAGATCACTACATACATGCAAAACGTGTTGTTGCGCGATGCAGACCAGATGAGCATGGCCCATGCCCTGGAGGTGCGTGTGCCCTTCCTCGATCATGAATTGGTGGAGTATGTATATTCACTCGGTGATGACATGAAATATCCCGCCACACCCAAAAAACTGCTGACCGATAGCCTTGCGGGATTGTTGCCTGATGAGATCGTGAACCGTCCCAAGATGGGCTTCGTATTGCCCTGGGAAGTGTGGATGCGCAATGAGCTGAAGGACTTCTGTCGGGAACGAATCGGTCTGCTGCAGGAAAATACATGCTGGCGACCGGATGCATTGACCGGCTTGTGGGATGATTTCCTGCAAGGAAATCCATCGGTTACATGGTCGCGGATCTGGCCACTTGTTGCACTTAGCGACTGGATACAAAAACTCGATATTGACGTCTAGAAAGAAGATACTGGTATTTTCGGAATGGTATCTGCCCGGGTTCAAAGCAGGCGGCCCCATCCGGTCTGTGGCAGAAATGGTGCGTGCACTCGGCGATGAGTTTGATTTTTACGTGTGTACAACCAACCGCGACCTGGGTTCAGCAAATCCGTATCCGGAGGTTCCATCGGATACCTGGGTACAGGTGGGCTCAGCGAAGGTGCTGTACCTTGAACCTTCTGCAATCACGCGGAAAAAGATACGTTCGTTGCTGACAGAGCAGCCGTGGGATTTTGTATGCCTCAATAGCATGTTCGCTATGAAGTTCGCCATCATGCCCCTGGTCCTGCATGGTATTTTTAATACGCCCGGTCAGTTGGTCCTGGCTCCCCGAGGTATGTTGGGTGCCGGTGCCCTGGCCATCAAATCGTTTAAGAAGAAAGTTTTCCTGGCCATCCTGAAAACAACCGGCCTTACGCGCCGGATCATGTGGCAGGTTACGTCCGCAGAAGAAGCGGTGGAAGTTCGTTCGGTTTTCGGACCTTCCGCTCACATTTGCCTGACCGGAAATATTTTTTCACTGCGACCGCTTACACCTCGCGAGGGAAATGTGAAAATGCCTGGCATCCTCAAACTGATTTTCCTGTCGCGCATATCGCCGAAGAAGAACCTCCTGTACGCCTTGCAACGGTTACAAAAACTACCGGTGAAGGGTCAGGTTGTACTGGATGTGTATGGGCCGCCGGAGGATGGGAGCTACTGGGATGAATGCCAACAGGTGATCGCACAGCTTCCCCCATCCGTTCAGGTAAGTTACAAGGGAGAGTTGCCTTCGGCGCAGGTGGGACATACCTTCACGAAATACCACTTTTTTTTCTTCCCGACCCGCCATGAGAACTTCGGACATGTGATCATAGAGAGCCTTGGTGCCGGTTGCCCGGTGATCCTGAGTGACCAGACCCCCTGGCGCAACCTGGAAAGCGAGAAGGCCGGCTGGGATGTGCCACTGGAAGATTCCCTCAGGTTTGAAAGCATCTTGGTGCAATGCCTGGACATGGGTAGTCAAGTGTATGAGGAATGGTCAATGGCCAGCAGGCGATATGCGGAAGCGTTTGAACGCTCACAGGATGCCATTCAACAGCACCGGAATATGTTCGGGGGAACCATCCCGGTGAATTGACGTACATTGCGCGAGTATCATGGGAAAAACGGATCTCTCTACCTTCAGTAACAAGGAATACCATCCGGGGCCATTCATCAGCAGGTCCATCTGGTATCTCGTGAATGTGATTTTCTTTCTCAATCCCCTGTTTCCGGTATCCTTCATCAAGGTAATGCTGTTGCGTATGTTCGGTGCCAAGGTGGGAAAAGGAGTGGTCATCAAACCGTCTGTGAACATCAAGTACCCGTGGAAGCTGCAAATCGGTGACCACGTTTGGATAGGCGAGCGTGTGTGGATCGACAACCTGGCACAGGTGAGCATCGGCAGCCATGTATGTCTTTCCCAGGGTGCCATGTTGCTGTGCGGTAACCACAATTACAAGAAACCTTCGTTTGATCTGATCACCGCACCCATTGTTTTGGAAGAAGGTGTGTGGATAGGTGCGCAAGCACTCGTTTGCCCGGGGGTGACCTGCCATTCCCATGCGGTGCTCGGTGTGCAGTCTGTGGCAGCGTCTGACCTGGAATCCTACAAAGTATACAGGGGCAACCCGGCGACGGTGGTGCGTGAAAGACGCATAGACGATTAGTGATTCTTTCCTTCTTTACCTATTACCTCTATACTTCTTTACCCCTTTACCATTTTACCTCCTTACTTTCCTCCTCCTTCGCTTTCCGCTTGAGTCCTGCAACAGAAAAAGGATGCCGCTGGACGAATGCGATCAGCAGGGTGCAGACCAGGATGCTGATGAAGATCATCGCATAGGTCAGGTCCTGGATGGGTTTGCCTTGTGCCAGTCCCCGCTGCAACGGAAGGGATGCAAGGATGGCAGGTACCAGTCCTTTCGGGGCCATGAACGCCATGGTGTCAAGGTCTTTCAAGGGCATTTTTCCGCGCACCAGCATCCGTACGATAAACGGCCGCATGACCAGGATCAGCACCACAATCAGGAGGGCAGTCAGGTAGGGTGTCCATCCTGCAAATTGCATATGAATGCCTACGTACACAAAGAAGTAGGTTTGAATGATGAAGGCCAGTTCGGCAAAAAATTCGCGCTCACCCAGCAGCAGTTCCTGGGAGGCAAACCACTTGCCCATGGATGTTTTTCCAAGGAGGTGTGCATTTCCCAAGGTGATGCCGAATCCCAGCACGGCGATTCCGCCGTTGAACCCGAGCTTTTCAACGGCTCCGTAAAGTAGCAGTACCATGGCCAGATTGGAAAACAGCGGGGTTTGCATCCGGCGGATCCATTTGATCACGACCGACCAGATGAGTCCGAGCACAATGCCGGCAACAAGGGCAATCAGGAAAGACCTGAGGATGCCCAGAAGTACGGGCCCCAGGTGAAAGACGCCTTCTTCCATGGCTGACAGCAACGACAGGCCCGTGACCAGGCAGAGTACATCGCTCAATGCAGATTCAAGCAGCAGAATGGCACCACCCCGCGCATCCATTCCCAATTGGTTTACGATCGGGATAACGATGGCCGAAGATGTACCTCCTACGATGCATCCGAAAAAGGCAGCACCGATCGGCGGCACGTGGGCCAGGCCATATGCGATTCCTCCGGCCACAGCAGCCGTAACCAGAAAATGAAAAACCGTAAGCAGGGTGGCTGATCCCATGGAGCGGGCCACCTCGGAAAGCTGCAGTTTGGTGCCGCTTTCGAACAGGATAAGTACCAGGGTAATGGAAGTGAAAATAGGCCCTACCTGGCCGAAATCGGCTGGTTCCACCCATCCTGTTACGGGGCCGAACAAGATGCCGGCAAGTAGCAGCAGCAACACATTGGGGATACGTGTATAGCTGAACAATCCATTGAACAGGTAGGCCGAGAAAATCAGCAGGCCCAGTGCGATGATAACGGCAGATGCATCCATCAGGTCAGGCGGGCAGTGCCGGGCTTTTGAAAACGATAAGTTTGTTTTGACTGAGTTCTTCCATGGCTTGCGCCATGCCTCCAATGCCCAGTCCGGATACGCTGCGTCCGCCGAAAGGCATCCAGTCTACCCGGAAAGCGGTGTGGTCATTGATCATCACTGCCGCTGCATTCAGCCGGGAAGCGGCATGCAGGGCCTGGTCAACATCGCGGCTGAATACCGCCGCTTGGAAAGCATAGGGTAAGTCGTTCGCCCGATGAATGGCTTCATCCATATCGTCATATCCGTACACCGATATCACCGGGCCAAAGATCTCTTCTCGAGACAGTTTACAAGATTCAGGCGCATTGCTGATGACCGTGGCTTCATAGCATCCGTTGTTCAGCATGCGTCCGCCGCAATGAAGCTTGCCACCACCTGTGACTGCTTCCTGTACCCATTGATGCACGCGTTCGCGGGCAGCTTCGGTAATGAGCGGACCGATTCCGGTTGCTTCCGACAACGGATCTCCCACCACTATTTTTTCAGCTTGTTGGCACAGCATGTCGGTGATTTCGCTCAACATGCTCTTATGTACATATACCCGTTGGGTAGACACACATACCTGGCCGGCATGATAAAAACCTCCTTTGCACAGGGCGGGTATCATGGAAGGCAGGTCGGCGGAGCGGTCAACGATCACCGGTGCAACGCCGCCATGTTCCAATGCGACCCGGGTGCCGGGTGCGACATGTGCGTGCAGGTGCCACCCCACGCGTGCCGAACCGATGAATGACAGGTATGCGGTCCGCGGGTCAATGGCCAGTTGTTCCGCCGCATCGTTGTTGCACAATGCAATCTGGCAGGCGTCTTCCGGTAAGCCGGCTTCCGCTAGCAGGCGGTGAAAGGCGAGGGCGGTAAGCGGGGTTGTGAGTGCAGGTTTCAGGATCACCGGGCATCCGGCTGCAATGGCAGGAATGGTCTGATGCACGGTCAGGTTGATGGGGTGGTTGAAAGCACTGATGGATACCACGGGACCGATGGGTTCTCTCGTTGTAAAGGCCCATCGTTGCCCCGAGGGCTGTGTGAGTCCCATCGGCACTTCTTCTCCCCGCATTTCCATTAGGTGTGCAACGGCAAGGCGGATGCTGTTGATGGCACGATCAGCTTCTACCAGCGTATCCGTATAAGGCTTACCGCCTTCTTCCGCAGCCAGCCGGATAAAGTCTTCCTTCTGATTTTCCAACAGGCTAGCCGTTTTCTGCAGAATATCGATTCGTTTGTGTTTGGGCAACCGGCTTTTGGGATCTGAAAAAAACCGCCGGGCGCGGTCCAGCATCTGATCGATTTCTTCCGGGGTTTGCAGAGGGTGTTCGGACAGAACACGACCTGAGTAGGGAGCTTGAATGATCAGTTGCTGGTTTTCCATCAGTGAGGGAGTTTGGGTTTGAGCCATCCGTAGAGGTAGGTGCCTGCAATGGCGCTGAGCAATGCAACCGCCATAACGGTGTAGCCGTTCCCGGTCAGGATGAAAAGGGGACCCGGGCATGCGCCGGTCATGCTCCATCCCAGTCCGAAAATGAAACCACCGATCATGAGGCCCTTGCTGAACTGGTATTGCGGCCACTGTATGTCTTGCCCGGAAAAGGTTTTGATCCGGTTTCGTTTAATCAGTTGGGTTGTGATCAATCCGGTTACAATGGCACTGCCGATGATGCCATACATATGGAACGATTGAAAATGGAACATCTCCTGGATTCTGAACCAGGAAACGGCTTCGGATTTGGTCAGGATGAAACCGAACAGGGCACCGTATATCAACATTCTCAAAGGCATACGCTACAGGTGTAAGATCAGCGGGAGAAGGAAGTTCGACATCAGCAGGCCACCCAGGAAAAAGAACACGGTGGCCAGCAGGGATTCAGGACGCAATAACGACAGGCCGGTGATGGAATGGCCTGAAGTGCATCCATTGGCATAGCGGGTTCCGAACCCGACCATCAATCCGCCTATCACCACAAGGATGAATCCTTTGAGGGTGAACAGCTGGTTCCAGTTAAATATGTCCATCGGCACCAGTTCTTTGTCGGGTGTTGCCAGCTTCCATCCCTGGAACATCTCACGGGCATTTTGGGTGAGTGCGACGGGATTCGGGTTGGGAACCATCTGTCCGGCGATAAAGCCGCCGAGCATGGCACCTGAAACGAAGAAGAGGCTCCAGCGTTTGGATTTCCAGTCGTAACGGAAGTAGTCGCTCACTTTGGGCAAGCAGGCGGTGCATATATGGCGAAAACTGGATGAGATGCCGAATTTAAGGTTGTCGGACAGGAGTAACAAAGGGACCATGCACCCGATCAGGGGCCCGGAAATATACCAGGGCAGGGGGTGGCTGAGCCAGGAGATGAAGGTATCCATGGAGGTTAACGGAGTAACAGTGCAACCCCAAAGATAACAAATACGCCACCGACAATCCTTGAGATTCTCTCAATCAGCAGGGGAGTGAGGATTCCGCGTAGGAATTTCGCCAGGTAGGCTTTTGTCATATCCGTGGAGAACAGGGTTGCCAGGATGGAGAGGAAAAAGACGGATGTGTCTTTGCGTCCTTTGTAAGTGCCGATGGCGAATACCACAACTCCGGTCCAGTAAAGGAGTACGGCAGGGTTCAGGATGTTAAGAAAGAAACCCTTGAGGTAGGATTGGTAAAAGTGCTCGGTTTCCACTGCAATGGTTTTTGTTTCTTCGGAGATAGCGGTTCGTCTGAACATTTTGAACCCACCCATCAGAATCAGTACGATGCCACCGATGTACTTCATGTAGGTCAATGCTTCCGGTGATATGTCGAAACTCGTGGTGCTTTTATAGGCAACAAACATCAGGAAGGCATCGCAGCTGATGATGCCGAGATCGAAGAAAAGAGCAGATAAGAGTCCTTTTTTGATGCTTGTTTCAATCAGCGCGAAAAAGACCGGCCCTACCATTACGCTCAACACCAGGCCAAGTCCTATGCCTTTTATCGCAGCTTCAATCATACCGGTTGGTCTTCAGGTATTGGGTCCACTTGTTCAGGATGTCTCCTTTCAGCACCCTCGGAAACTTATGCTGCCCGCCTTCTTTACCGAGGTGTCGCATGAAGCCGTAAAACGCTTCGGTAGGAAGCAGTTTGATCCAGACGTCCTTCAGGGCGGCCTTGCGCTCTACACCGTAATCATCATTCACCTCAGCCAGGGTCTTGTCAAGAATATTCCTGACTTGGTCCGGATCCGCTTCCTTGTCCATGGCTATGTACCATTGATGTGCAAAAAGTCCGTCGTGCGGAATTCCTGCCACCGAAAATTCACGGATCTCACAGTTGAACTGCTCTCCTACCTTTTCGATGCCGCGGTTCATGTTGTCAACTGAAAGGTGTTCACCACAAAGGCTGATGAAGTGTTTGGTTCGTCCGGTGATGATAATTTGGTTCCGGCTGCAGTCCACGAACCTGATGGTGTCACCAATGAGGTAGCGGAAGGTGCCGGCATTGGTGGTGATCACCACGGCGTAATCCACATCTTCGCGTACTTCATGGATGAGCAGTGTTTTTGCATGGGGAAGCAGGTTGCCTGCGTCATCAAAATTGTCTTCGTTATATGGGATGAATTCGAAGAAGATTCCATTGTCCAGGACCAGGTGCATGTGTTCTTCACCACCACTCTGGAACGCCATGAACCCTTCGCTGGCCAGGTACGTCTCCATGTAGTTGATGTCTTGCCCCAGCAGGTTCCGGAATCCTTTTTTATAGGGTTCGAAAGCCACTCCGCCGTGTACGAAGAACTTCAGGTTGGGCCAGATGTCGTGGATGTGTTTGACCTTGTGGTGTTCGATAATTTTTTCGATGAGAATTTGCACCCATGCCGGAACGCCGGCAATGATCCCTATGTCCCATCTGGCCGCTTCCTGGGTGATGAGTTCCAGTTTGGTGGTCCAGTCGCGTTCCATGGCCAGCTTACGACCAGGTTTGTAAAACCGATAGAACCAGAAAGGGAGGTTGCTGGCCAGGATACCACTCAGGTCACCTTCGAAGTGCTGTCCCATCTTTTGAAGCTGGGTACTTCCTCCGAGCATAAGCACGCCTTTTTCGTAGAAATTTCCGGGCAGGTCGAAGTTGGACAGTGTGAGCATTTGCCTGATGCTGGTGCGGCGTACGGCACGAATCATGTTGGCCGTTACCGGGATCTTTTTGCTGGCGGCTTCCGAAGTACCCGAGGTCAGTGCGAAGAACTTTGTCCTGCCCGGGTGGCAGATGTCTTCTTCATCATTGAGGGTTCGATGCCAGTAGCCTTTCAGCATCGTCTCGTAGTTGGTGAGGGGGACGGCTTGCCGGAATGCCTGCGGCATATCCTTCGCATTCTGGATGGAAACAAAATCGTGATCGGTTCCGAAGAGGGTTTCTTCAGCATTACCGAGTATCTTCTCCAGTATTTTATGTTGTTGAAGAAACGGGGTAGCCCTGATTCTTCCGGCTGCAATGTTTTGCCTCAGCCGTATGGATTCCTGCAGTATGGTTCCGATGAATGCCATCAGTGCAACAAAGGTCTAAAATAGGGTTTGGGTTCCACGAAACGGATCGGATTCATTCGTGCAGGGACATCGCTGGTCAACCAATTCATATTTCCTCAGGCACAGGTATGTTGATCATTGTTACTTTTTCTTCTGGCACACCTTCCCGGTATCCCATTCCTGGTGACGGGGTAAAAATAATAGAATTCCACCAATACACACGCAGGGGCAGGTGTGACATTGGTCATATATGGGTAGGGACTGACAGATGTCCCTTTAAGTTCCTAAATAGACGATTTGTTTGCACCTGCCGGAATACCGCACCGATACTGTATGCTCTTGCTATATGCTGTATGCTGTATGCTGCATACTGTTGTTCCAAACCGCTATCCAGGAGTTCAGGAATCGAACAGTTCCCTGATATGAACGGCATTTTTTTTCAGAAGAATGTTCCGGATGTGGGTGTCTGCGGCCAGTCGCGACAATCGGAACTTGCCACAGATCTCTTCGGGGTTGAGGCCGGATTTGAGCTGATTCAGAATGTTTTCTTCCATTTGTGAAAGCGTGGATGAAATGATCGCCTGGCCATTCTTGCCCGGCTTCATGAAATAGCGCATCATCTGGGCGCCCACTTCCTTGCTGAAGAAATACCCGTCTGCCATGATTACTTCAATGGCGGCAACCAACTGTTCGAATCCGGTGGTTTTTAACACGTATCCGTGGGCACCTGCTTCCACCAAACGGCTGATGCTGTAAAGGTCATCATTCACGGAAAAGCCGAGAATGTATATTTCGGGCAGAACCTGATGGAGTTCCCTGGTGGCCTCGATGCCATCCATTTCCGGCATGCTTATGTCCATGATGATAAGGTCAGGGCGCTCTTTCATGGCAATGGCAATTGCTTCCTTCCCATGTTTGGCTTCTGAAGTAACACGAATCAATGGAGAATCTCGCAGCATGAATTTGACCCCGTCCCGGATGATTTCGTGGTCGTCTGCAATCAGCACCCGGACTTTGTTCGGCGTATCATTTTGTATGGAGTCGGAACCGTTCATAAGATAACTATTCACGCACATTCTTTCCTACATGCGCAGGCCGATCACCAGGATATCGTCGACTTGCTCTTCGTTGCCTTTCCATGTGTTGAATTGCTTTTCGAGGGCCTCGAGTTGTTGTTCTGCAGGTAGCTGGTGAATCGTTTTTAGTAGTGTTTTAAAATTGCGCGACTTGAATTTTTTTCCTTCGTTTCCTCCGAATTGATCGATGTATCCGTCGGTAAATAAATAAATGGTATCACCTCGCTCATAAAGGAATTCATCTCCCTGGAAATACTGGGTTCCGTTCCGGTATTTGCCGCCAATAGGCATGCGGTTCCCGGAGAAGATAGATAACTCACCGTTGCGGTAGCGGAACAAAGGGCGCATGGCTCCGGCATACGAAACCCTGTTTTCTTTCTGGTCGATACAGCACAGGGATATGTCCATGCCGTCGCTGGATCCCGAGTGCATGAATTTCTGGTTCAGCAGGTTCTGCATGTTGTCGTGTAACCTGGTGAGAATATCCGGTGGGTTGGTGATGCCGTTTTCCCTGACAATCTGGTTGAGTTGCGTGTATCCGAGCATGGATAACATGGCTCCCGGAACCCCGTGTCCGGTGCAGTCCACAGCGGCAATGATGATCTTGCCATTGGTTTTGGCTGCCCAATAAAAGTCGCCACTCACAATGTCTTTCGGTTTGAAAAGAATGAAAGACTCGGGGATGTTCCGCATGATCACCTGCTGGTGCGGAAGGATGGCATGCTGGATGGTGCTGGCATATTGCAAGCTTTCGGTGATGAGCTGGTGTTGCTTCTCCACCTTTTGTTTTTCTTTCAGAAGATCGTTGGTACGTTTCCTGACCTTTTCCTCAAGTTGTTCATTCAGCTCTTTCAGTTCCACGTTGACGACATCCAGCATTTTCAGGCTGTTCATCAGTTGGTTGCTTACTTTTTCCCGTTCCAGTAGCAGCTTCTGGCGTTCGAGTGCGTACCTGATCGACTTGGCCATCAGGTAGTCGTCATACCTCCACTTCTCCAGGTAGTCCTGTGCCCCGAACTGAATGGCTTTGACGGCCATTTTGAAATCACTCATGCCCGTGAGAATGATCACCGGCAGATGTGGGAATTCCTCCTTGATCTCTATGAAGCCTTCCAGTTCAAAACTGTCGGGCAACGAAAGGTCAAGCAGAAGTACGTCAATTGCATGTTTTCTGAGGTATTCCTTTCCATCTTTCAGGCGGTCGGTCAGGTGCAGGTTGAACTGCCCGAGGCTGCTTTCGGAGAAAAGGTCCCTGAAGAACTGCTGGTCATCAGGGTTGTCTTCGATCATCAGGATGTTAAGCGGACTGGTCATGTTTCTTGGGGAGGCAAACGACTCTGAACCAGAACTGTTCAATGATTTTTGCCATCTCCATGAAGCTTTCAAGGTCGACGGGCTTTGTGACATAACAGTTGGCATAATTGTTATAACAGGCTAGTATATCGGCTTCTGAATTGGAGGTGGTAAGTACGATTACAGGTATTTTTTTGAGTTCATTATCCATCTTAATTTCCGCCAGCACTTCGCGACCGTCCTTCCTGGGTAGGTTCAGGTCCAGCAGTACAATGTCTGGGGTGGGCATGGTTTTGTAACCATTGATCTTGCGCAAAAACTTGAGCGCTTCCATACCGTCGTTGACTACATGTAAGTGAAAGTGGGGTGTATGAGACTCAATCGCCATGCGTGTGAGTTCAACATCTTCCAGGCTGTCCTCAACGAGCAGGACTTCTACATTCATATCTGTGTTCAATTCCATTGTTTTTGGTGATGATCTTCTTTGGGATGGTGGATGGGAATCCGGAAGTGGATGCAGGTACCCTTTCCGGGTTCCGAAGTGATCCAGATCCTGCCCTTGTGACGTTCAACGATCTTCTTGCAAATTGATAATCCGATACCGGTTCCTTCGTATTCCTGGCGTGTGTGCAGCCGTTGAAAAATCACAAACACCCGCTCGAAGAATTCCTGTTCAATGCCGATGCCATTGTCCTGAACCGAGAAGATGTAGTGTTCATCATCCTTAACCGCCTTGATATGGATCTCGGGTGTTCTTTCCGGATGCTTGAACTTGATGGCGTTGCTCAGCAGATTCTGAAAAAGCAGGTGCATGTGAAGCGGGTTGGCCTCTATGGAAGGAAGTCCTTCCGTGGTGATCTTCGCGCCGTTTTCAGAAATGATTACACGAAGATCCGTCATTACTTTCCGTATGGTTTCCTCGCAATTCACTTTCTCCACCTCGAGATCTGTATTGGATGCGAGTTTTGAGTAAGACAGAAGCCCGTCGATCAGAGCCTTCATGCGTTTGGCTCCGTTTACCACTATTTCGATGTACCGTTCGCTTTTTTCATCCAGTTTTCCGGCATTGTTGCGTTGGATCATTTGCAGGTAACTGGTTACGGTACGCAGGGGTTCTTGCAGGTCGTGGGATGCGATGTAAGCGAATTGTTCCAGGTCTTTGTTGGATCTTTGGAGGGCTTCGGTGCGTTCTTTTACTTTTATTTCCAGCCATTTCTGAGACTCCATCAGCAATTGTTGTTGCTCATATTTTTCAATGAAGATTCTCACCTTGTTCAACAATACCTGTGGATCAAAGGGTTTGGTTATGTAACTGAAGGCACCCAGCTCATAGCCCCGGAATACATTCAGGTTGGTTGTATATATGGCGGAAATAAAGATGAAAGGCATTTGTGCCGTTTTTTCTTCAGAACGAAGGATCTCGGCCAGTTCATACCCGTCCATTTCTGGCATCTGGATGTCCAGGAGAGCGAGGGCGAAGTCATGGCGAAGGGTCAGCTTTAATGCTTCATTTCCGCTGGTTGCCTTATACAGATCAAGGTTCATGTCTTTAAGCAAACGATCCAGTGCAACCAGGTTTTCCATGTGGTCATCTACCATTAAGACCTTCGGCTTGGGTAACCCGTTGCCTGATGTAGGCAGCAGACTTTGCAGGGTTTGAGCGTGTTCGCTTTGTGTCATTATATGCATTTGTTATACCGGATCGGATGAGGTTTTCCGGGAGGAGGTAAATATGGTGTTCGTTGGATTCGGCGCAGATGATCCGGTCGGGGCAAGCCATTCGAATTCCCTGGGTATGTACAAGTCGTCCATGCCCATTCGTTTAAGACGGATGTGTAACATATATTCCTGTTCAGACCATGCGCCTGGCTGCACATCAAAGTAGGTCATCCCGTCTGTATTGTCCGAGTGCCAATGGATACGATACATTGGTGCAGACACCTTGAAGGGATGCTCATGGTTCAATCCGGACGCATCAAGTAAATGATTAAATGCCCACACACCACTACTGGAACAGGTGTGTAAATCCGGTGGATTATACGGATTGAAAAAAGTGCGGTTGCTCGGCGTGTTTACCTAAGGCAAATAAGGGATGCGTTTGGTGCAGGACCGGTTTTGGTTGGAGTAAAAGCGAAGTTATTCCTGCGTTTTGTTCACTTTGAACATGACGGTGTACTTGGCCCAGCCGTCTTTTCCCTTTTTGTTTCCTGCCTGCCATGCCGGCATTTCCCGGATGGATTGAACAATCTGTTTATCCAGGTCACCTTCGAGCGTTTTCATCAAGACCACATCGGTGATGTTGCCTTCCGGGCTTACGGTGAAGCTTACAATGGCTGATCCGGTTACCTGGTCATTCATCACCGATTCGGGAAGCGGGTTGTTGGTTTTGAGATAGGAGTTCAGTGCTGCATCTCCTCCCTGGAACTGTGGCATGCCTTCAGCATCGTATTCATCGGTGTTGTTGAAAAGTGCGGAATACGCCTTGCCACCTTCTTTGTCTTCTTCCTTTTGTTTTTTCTGTTTTTCGATGTGTTCACGACGCATGATGTCAACTGCCAGGGAAAAGACCGGTTTGTTGGGTTCTTTAACTTCTTCCCTTGGTGGTTGGTTGGGGTCTGGTTTGGTTCTGGCGTCTTCCCTGGAAGCGGTTTTCTTGTTCTTTTCGGTTGACGAAATTTGTGCTTCACCGTTGTTTTTGGAGGATTCCTTTTCTGCAGGTTTGTCTGTCTGCTCGGATATGGCGATTTTTTGATCCTGTTCATCACGGACTTCGCTCCATGCTTCGCCAGTGGTATCGGTTACCACCGCGGCGGAAGGCGCTGGCGCGGGTTCTTCCATTGCGGGTGAAGCAGATGGTAAGGGTGTGGTTTCGGTTTGGACCGGGGACTCATCTCCGGGGAGGAGCATCAGCAGTCCAATAAATGTAAGCACGATTCCAAGGGCTGCAAAGATCCACAGCTTGTTCCCAAGGATTTTGTTTTGCCCGGCAATGCCAGCCTTTTTCGTCACGATTGCACCTATTCGCTGGGAAAATTGCTGGGCCAGATCCTGGGGAACGTCGTCGGTACACTCCAATGCTTCACGGCACAATACGCACGATACCAGGTGCGCCTCTGCCCGAAGCCTGGCTTCGCCGGATAGCGTTCCTTGGCTGTACGCGTAAAGGTCCTGCAGTTCGAGGCAGTTTCCTTCACTCAGCATTTCTTGTGCTTGTTCCTTTGTGATCATGTTTTTTCCATCCGTATCCGCAAATTGCGCTTTCCGTTTTGCAGATGACTTTTGACTTCGTTCAGTGTCATTCCTGTTTGATCCGAGATTTCCTGGTAGCTTTTGTTTTCAAGGAAAAATAGCTTCAGGCATTGGGATTGATCGGCCGGAATCTCTTCCAGGTATTGTTCCATCCTTACGAGTTGCGTCTCCTTTATTTCATTAAGGGATGCACCGGCCTCCATTTCCATAAATGCCCCCTCATCTTTTAGCATGTTTTCGTCAACGGTCAGGTGGGCGCTCTTCCTGAGTCGCTTGTAACACAGGTTCTTTGTAACCGTCATGATCCACGCCTTGAACTGTTTTACCTGGTGCTTTTTCAGATCGTGCGTGAGCACCTCAAAAATGTCCATGGTCGTATCCTGAGCGTCATCCTGATTCTTCAGATGCTTGAGGCAAATGACTGAAATGAGATGATGGTATCGCATGAACAATTCGCCGATGTACTTTACATCGTGCGAATTCCGATACATCTCGATCAGTTCGTTATCGGGAACTATGGGTTTCTTTGACAAACCTTCCGGCTTTCGTATTCTACTGGGGTGCGCACATGCGCAATTTCCATACCCGCGGCAAAAATATTTAAAAATCCCCAGTGGATGAATTTATTGATGGTAAAACTGCTATCTGCCAATGATTTACATGCCTGCAATGCTGTCTTTTCCATGTCATTCGCCGGTCATTAAAAAAATGGGGTTGTGGAAAATGGATGCCGGTTGACCCTTATGGAATGAGTGTTCAACCCAAATACCTGCGTCCAATGAGAATCTATATAAAAGGAATCCTGCTGTTGATGACCGTTGTCGTATGCGCTGCCATTTGTGGGTCGAGCGTACAGGCGCAGGATGCACATTTTTCCCAGTTCTATGCCAATCCGATTTATCTTAATCCTGCCTTTGCCGGATCATCCATCTGCCCGAGGGTGCACTTGAATTACCGCAATCAGTGGGGTGCTATTTCAGGTGATTTTGTAACCTATTCGGCTTCCTACGACCAATTTGTACAAGTTTTGCAAGGAGGTGTTGGGCTGCGTTTTTTGCATGATAGGGCAGGGCAGGCAACCTATTCGGTTACCCAGGTTGGTTTCGATTATGCCTACCACCAGCGGATTGCCAATCGTTGGACATTGAACTTCGGTGTGGAAGTACAGTATCACCAGCGAAAACTTGATTGGAGCAAACTGCTTTTCGGCGATCAGATCGACAACAAAAAAGGTTTTATCCTTCCAACCCAGGAACAGGAACCCGTGACCACCAAAGGTGTGGTTGATTTCTCTTCTGGTTTGCTGGTGCACAACAAGCACGCGTTTTTTGGGGTGGCGGTGAACCACCTCACCGAGCCGGATGAATCCATCATTAAACCGGAAAGCCCGTTGCCCATGAAATTCACCGCGCATGCCGGACTTAATTTCTATCAGTCTCATTCAACGGATGTGATGTTGTCGCCGAATGTGCTGTACCAGCAACAGGGTGATTTCAAGGAACTGAATGTGGGTGTGTATACCAGCAAGGGGCCCCTGGTTGCCGGTTTGTGGACGCGCCTGCTCGAGCGGGATGCGGTGATCCTGGTGCTGGGAATCAAAGGAGATATGGTGCGGGTGGGGTATTCCTATGATGTTACCATCAGTAAGCTCAGTCCGATTACCGGTGGTTCACATGAATTCTCCATGGCCTTTCAGTTCGATTGCAAACCCAAAAAGCCTAAGTTGAGGCCGATTTTTTGCCCGAGTTTCTAACGTCTTTTCCTCCACCACCAACCCAGCGGCGTTAGTACGATCAGGAACATGAGGAACCTGTATATCCAGGTTAGCGCCACCCTTTCTTCAACACGGGGTACCGGCGGTGATCCACCTTTGGTGCGAATGATGGGGTTGAGGAAAAACCGGTTTCCGCTTTCAAACGTAATCTCGGTGCGCACATAGGTGTCTTCAGGTCTGATCCCGTAAGCAGCTTTCAGGCCATCCTTGGTTTGGAACAGGGTGTCTCCATTTTGTCCGATGAACGTTACGTGGGAGGCGGGCTTTGTCCACCCGATCTTCAGGGTGTCATGCTGGAGTTGTACCCCTGTGATTCTTTCCATGCTGTCGATCCGGGAGGTTTTGGTCATCAGGGGCTCGTCGAAGGAAGTGTAGATTTCCACCCCTATGGTTTTACCGGTGCGCAGTGCATTTACAATAGAAGACGCTTTCAGGTCGGGTGCATACACCAGGGTGGCGTTGCGGGCCAGGTAGGCTGAGTCGGCAATCTCATGCATGTCATCGTCTGCCAGTATCCATGCCGGGTGGCCGGACGACAGGGCGGCATCCCATCTGGATAGGGAATAGGCGCGGTGGTTCAGAACTTCCATCATGTCATAGCCCGAGATCTTTTGTAGTTCCTCCACACTGTATCCCACACTGAAAGAAGGATGGGCCAGCGCTACCACACATCCCGTGTCTTCCTTTAGTGAAGATATCATGGTTTGTTTGTTGTGGATGTGCTGCCAGAGCGGGAATTCCAGTCCGTTTACTTCGCTCGGATTGATTACCACCTGATGATGCTTGCCTATGTTCACGCCATGCTCATAAACACGAAGCAAGGTTCCCGGATCGGGTGCTTCCGGAATTTTCATGTAATCCGATATGTTGATGATGTCGTAGTGAAAAGCCTGGTATTTACGGATGATATCCTCCCGGCTGTCATATCCATGTGTAACACCGCCCCATGCGTGTGCATGAGCGTGAAAGTTGCCAATCTTCCAACCACCCTCTGTCAGGCCATCGTAGGGATTGTAAAAATGGTCACCGGTGAATGGCCGGGCTTCAGGAAAGCGATATATACGGGTAGGTAAGTTGGAAAAAGCAAAGACCCACACGAAGAATCCCACGATTCCGATGACCGTTCGGATAAGTATGCGCACAATGCGTTTTACCATGAGAGCAAGGTTAGCATCAGCGAACGTGATGGTGCATGGTTGCGGAATTCGCACAGGTAGATGCCCTGCCACGTTCCAAGAGCCAATCGTCCCTGCATCACTGGAATGGTTATATCGTTTCCAACAAGTGTTGACTTGATGTGGGCCGGCATGTCATCCGATCCTTCCAGGGTATGAACATAGGCCGGATCATCCTCCGGTACAAGCCGGTCCAGGTACTTTTGCAAGTCGTGTCTGGCTGTAGGATCGGCATTCTCATTCAGGGTGAGTCCGGCGGATGTGTGTCGGATGAATACATGCAACAAACCGGTTTCGGGGAAAGTTTCTATGGCCTGTTCGATGTCGTGGGTGATCAGGTGTAATCCTCTTTTTCTGGGAGACAATACCAGGGGTATGGAACGGTTCCGGTTCAACATGGTTTTGCAAAGATGGTGATTTCCCTATACCTTCAACGCCGCTTTGTCCGGTATGAGACCTAATTTCATCAGAAAGCTTGTCATCCTGGGGGCCTTAACCGGCCTGGCCATCCTACTGGTAACGGTGTTGTTTTTTGGTGATCATGAGGTCAGGGACCCACAACGTGCGGAGCCGGAAATCGCACCCCCAAGCACGCTTCTTACCATCACTCCGTTTGAGCCTGATTCACTTACGGCTTCGTCCTTGCATGACTACCTTGATCGGATGGCTGACATGCCGGAGCTGAGACATGCTTCATGGGGGTTCTTTGCCATTCCGGTTTTCAGTGATACCGTGGTGGCTGCGCACAACGCCAATATGAGCCTGATACCGGCATCGGTGATGAAGGTGGTAACCACCGGTGTGGCATTGGATCTGTTAGGCCCTGATGCGCGATTTGAGACTTTGCTGCAATACGAGGGAACCCTGGATACCGCTCGTCGGGTGCTGTTCGGTAACATCGTTATCAGGGGCGGGGGAGATCCGTCTTTGGGGTCGGAAGTGTTCGGTACCACACGGCGCGATAGCATCATCAGGAAATGGGTGCGGGCCATCCGGGCAGCCGGGATCGATACGGTGTATGGTTCGGTTATCGGTGATGCGCGCGCCTATGAATATGACATGATACCCGCGGGGTGGGCCTGGGAAGATATGCAAAGCGGATACTGTGCGGGTGCCAGTGGTTTGTCTTTCAACGAGAATGTTTACAACATCCAGGTGGAGGTTCAGAAAGATACTTTCCGCATGGTGCCTGATATGGTCATTCCGGATTTCAGCCTGGTCAGCAACCTGAAAACAGGCAAAGATGCTCCAGGAAATGCCATCTGGGTGTCAGGTTCTCCGTATATGAACAAGTGTTTCGTGCAGGGCTATGTGTCTCCTGACTCCACGAAGTTCGGCGTTAAGTGTCAGGTTCCTGATCCTGCTTACCTGTGTGCATATACGTTGTATGGTGCCCTCAAGCGGAAGGGCGTGTATGTGCGGGATTCTGCCAATACCATGCGACGCCTGAACCGCATAGGAAGTCAGCAGCCGGAGCGGAAGACCCTACTTAAGATATCATCCCCGCCGCTGCTGGATCTGATTACCTATACCAATACGGTCAGCCAGAACTTCTATGCCGAGTCCATTCTTAAGAAAGTGGCATTGGAGAAAACCGGTTTTGGTAGCACTGTTCCCGGGGCAGATATCATCAGAAGTTACTGGCAGAGGAAAGGATTGGATGTGCGCGGATTTTACCAGGTGGATGGAAGCGGACTCTCCCGTTTCGACATCATCAGCCCGAGTCAACTGGCTCGAATGCTTCAGGCATATGGCCGTGACACCACTTTGTTCAATGAGATCTACGGTACCCTGCCTGTTGCAGGTCGAACCGGTACATT
This sequence comes from Flavobacteriales bacterium, assembly GCA_020635855.1. Lineage (NCBI taxonomy): Bacteria > Pseudomonadati > Bacteroidota > Flavobacteriia > Flavobacteriales > Flavobacteriales bacterium. The sequence continues at coordinate 1,085,150 of JACJYZ010000002.1, forward strand.
GCGCGGTTTATGCTTCGGTACCCGTGCGGAGGCAAATGTGCATGCCAAAAGCGGATACATGAGTCGCGTGAGGAGTTATGCAGGATATGTACACACCCGTTCAGGCCGCTTGCTGGCCTTTGCCATGATGGCGAACAACTTCGAGTGTACACCGCTGATGATGCGGCATCATTTCGAAAAGTTGATGGCGCTGATGGCGGAGATGGAGTGAGTTTTAAGTCTCAAGTCGAGAGTCTCAAGTTGAGAGTTTGTTTCGACAAAGGTATCACCAGATCATCCGACATCTGCCGACCAATATCTATTATCCTTTACCGGTGTGGCTGGTTTGATCTGTTTCTTTGGTTCTTAAACAACAAGCGAACATCGAAAAACGAGCTCCGTACCCTACGACTGCACCTCGTCCGGGATGTGTTGCCGGGCAAACGAGATCACATCTTCCATGTGTGCCTTTGAGAAACTGAAGGAAATGCCGGCCGTTTCATAAACTTCCCGAATATCTTTTGTTGCTCCCAGCTTCAGTGCATTTTTGTATGCGTTGAGGCTGGCCTGCCTGTCGGTTCGGAAGTTCTTCCACATGGCGAGTGCGCCCAGTTGTGCAATTGCATACTCGATGTAATAGAAGGGAACCGAGAAAATGTGACCTTGTTTGTGCCAGAGATGGTCCAGGTTTTCCTCCAACCCTGACCAGTCGATACCGGTTGCCGTGGAGCCGAATTCATTCATCAATTGCTTCCAGGCATTGCGTCTTTCTTCACGCGTATGACCTTCATGGGTGTATAGCCAGTGCTGGAATGCATCCACTGCAGCTACCCAGGGAAACAACTCGATGGCATCTTTCAGTTTTTCCGTCAGTGCACGGTTATAATCCGCATCGCTTAGGTCAAAGGTTTCCTGCATGTGTGCCATGGAGAACAATTCCATGGTCATGGAAGCCAGTTCCGCCACCTCATGAGGTGTTTGTCTGCAGTAGTAGGGGTGAATATCGGCAGTGAGGAACGAGTGAATGGCGTGTCCGCCTTCATGCATCAGCACCACCACATCTCTCATGGTACCTGAACAGTTCATGAAAATAAACGGGATGCCGGTTTCTACAAGCGGGTAGTTGTACCCACCTGCGCCTTTGCCAACCCGCGATTCCAGGTCGAGGAAACCACGGCTCTTCATTTCACTCAGGCAGTTGCCGAAGTACGGATCCAGCTTGTTGAAACAGTTGATGCTTCTTTGAATCAGGTCGGCTTCATCGGTGAAAGGTTGCAGGGGTGCTTTTCCGTCTTCATCCACCTCGGTATCCCAGGGGCGTAGTGTGTCGATGCCCAGGGCTTGCCGACGTTGTTCATTGAATGTTGCGATCACCGGTACGATCTCCTGGCGGATGGCAGCATGAAAATCAAGACAATCCTGCGGGGTGTAATCAAATCGTTCTTTGGCGCGGAAAGCATAATCCCGGTAATTGTCAAAACCTGCGTTCCGGGCGATTGCCTGTCTCAGACCCAGCATGCGATCGAATATATCGTCCAGCTTGTCTCGATCCTGAATCCTTCTTGCTGCAATTTTCCGATAGATGGTCTCACGCAATGTCCGGTCGTCACTTTTCAGCACCTTCGCGGCTTGAGGCATGGTCAGTGTTTTGCCCTCATGTTCGATGGTCATGGCACCGATCAAGGTGTTGTATTCCTGGTCGGCAAGTTCTATCTGGGTGAAGAGGGGTACATTTTCATCCCGGAAGAGCTCGGTTTCGTTGCGCACCGAACGTATGTATACATGCAGGTCTCCGTTTTCCAGATCCGTAAGGAATGGGGAGGCAAGCATTTTCAGGTTCAGTTCGTTGCCTACATTGGAAAGCTTGGGCGTGATGGTTTCAGCAAAAAACTGGAAGGACTCAAGAAAATCTTTCCTTCGTGTATCGCGTGTGGTGTTGATGTAACGGCGAGCAAATTCTTCCGTGGCGGCTGCATCCACTTCACTCCGGTCAAGAATCCATTGTTTCAGGTCCGATAATGAGTGAATTTCCCTGTTGAGAAGTTCATGGAAATGTTGCTCCAGGTCTTCCCATGATGTGATCCGGAAAGTTTTCGGGAGATAATTCCTTTTGAGTGTAGATGGGTCTGTGGGTCGTAGTTCGTGGTCGGACGATGCATCCGACGGCTTCGGTTTCGACATGTTTATTTTTCCTTACTTCCTTTTGTTTTTGGGGCGGAGGCCTTTTTGGGTGCAGCTTTTTTGGTGGAGGACGCTTTGGATGCAGGAGCTGCTTTTTTAGGTTTGTCTTGTGTAGCGGCAGGCTTTTTTGCAGCTTTTGTTGCTTTGGCCGGTTTCTTTTCTTCTCCTTCTTTTTCCTTGTCTTCTTCCGGTTTTTCTTCCAGCAGGTCGGTGGTGCGAAGTATGTTATACCAGCCTACCACTTTCTTGATATCGGAGATGTACACCCTTTCCTTGTCGTAATTGGGAAGTACACCGGCAAAGTATGATTTCAATGTGTCGGCGTCGGATTTACTTTCCGGACAGGCGCCGCCGTTTTCTTTTTCCTTGATCTTGGAGAAAACATCCTTCAGGGAAATGTCCTCCTCCGTTGTATATATACTGATGTCTTCCAGTGTGGTGATGCGTTGGTGCGCGTACGCAGGCAAGCGCTTCCCGTCTACCAGGGATTCCACGATCATGCGGTTTTTGTGACGGGCTACTACCTTGAAAAGTCCGTTCTGTCCTGTGATTGAAATAATTTCCGATAAATCCATAATACCTTCAGTTTCTCGACAAATGTAATAAATGGCAATCACATTTTATCTCCGCCGTTACGAACAATGCGGGAAGTGTGTCATGGTTGCTATTTCCGTAGGATGAACGATCGGCTCGATACCATCTTGTCGTTTCGCACCGCCAGTACGTAAGTGCCTGCTGCCAGTTGTGCCACGGAAAGCGTTTCCTGGTGTGCACCGGCTGCATATTTCACGGGTTTGGTTTTCGTGATTTTCTGGCCGGATACGGAATACACTTCAAACGACAGCGTGGTGGCGGTTTCCAGTTCGAAGCGAATACCGATCTGATCCTTGCCGGGGTTCGGGAAGATGTCGCCGAACTGCAGTGACCATGGGTTTTGTGTAGGCAGGCCCACCAGCCAGTCGTATTTGTCTTGTGCATGGTCGCTGCTGGTAATGATGTCTGTCAGGTCATCGCCTGCGATCAATGCGAAAGCAACCACCACCGAATCATTGGGGGCCACATTAAAAGGCCCGCTCGATACCACCGAAGCAATGTCTCGCATGCCTGCAGTGTCACGGTTGGTTGATAATGTGGTGTATTTTTCGGAAGATGGAAATCCATCGTAGATGTTCACGCCTCCCCCGGTTCCGTCGTTGTCAATGGCATAGTGCAGAAAGGGCCCTCCGGTCAGCAGTCGGATGCCTGCGTAAATACCGGATGCCTGTGTGCTATATGCGTATCCCAGTTTGTGAGCCGCATCGGTAGCTACGCGATTCTGACTGTAATCCATGATGTCCCAGTCGGAAAATATACCGGCATGAAGATCACTCCATGCGGTGCTTCCTTCATTAATAATGGTGTACTGGAGGATGATGTATTTGGTGTGCCCGGCTTCCGTCCATGCGAACGACTTGTGTTTGACGTGGGCATTCAGGGGTACGCTTGCCGGTGCATCGTTGAATTCACCCGCCAGGTCGAAATCCGATTTCAGGGAGGGGATCACCTGGTATACAGGTATCACTGAAGCAAAGTCCTCATCGGTATTTCCGGCCGTTGCGCCCCGCATGTTGTCAGAGACTTCCGGTCCGCTGGAAATGCCCAGCATCAATCCACCCTCGTACATCAGGGAACTGTCTTTGTAAACAAACCCGAGTCCTTCCACCTGGTTGGGAAGGTTGTACCCGGTTCTGCCTTTGCTGGTAACCGTGGTTTTGACTTCATTGATGGTAACGTTGATGTAGTCTACGTTTACCGTAAGCTTGAAATAAGCTTTTGAACTGTAGCTGCCATCGGTGATATCAACCACGAAGGTGATCACCGTGTTTTGAGGTGTTCCGGAATCGATCACAACGGTCCACGGGTCGCCGCTGTTGTCGGTGGATGCCAACGTGCCAAGCGCGCCCAGCAAGGTTTGGTTGTCAGTAATGGTCACATAGCTTGATGGGCTTGAGAGTGTGGCGGTGAGGTTGGAAGTAGGGGCGAGGTAGTTGGTGAATGTGGCGGATATCCACAATGTATCATCCACCACAAAAATGTTGTCTCCGTGGTCATCGATGTTCTCGTCACTCATCACCACCGAGGGTGCATCCGGGTCGGTCAGTGCGCGGTAGAGGTTCACCATGCCGGCTCCCAGCTTCTCTGTATAGGTCGCGTTTCCTGTTACGGTGTCTACCAGGTCGGCGGTGATGCGAAGGCGTTCTCCTACCTGGAGGCCGGTGTAGGATGGGAAGTGTGATTTTACCACGGCAGCACATCCGGCGGTAAGCGGACTTGCGTATGAAGTGCCGTTCCCGATCGATCCGTATGCCCCGCCATCAATGGTGGAATAGGAACTGGTTCCGGGTGCGCCGATATCCACCGTATAGCCATAGGTGGAGTAGCTGCCTTTGCGCCCGTCATTGTTGTATCCCGCCACGTTGAGGGCATTCTTGTATGATCCGGGATAATGGGCCTCGTCTTTGTTTGTGTTGCCAGCTGCGGCTACCACAAGGGCATTTTTGTTGATGGCGGCATAGTTTACGATGTCTTCATTGTATGCACTGTAACCGGAACTTCCCCAGGAGCAGTTGATGATCTGGCAACCATGATCGGCGGCATATACGATTCCTTCGTACGCACCTACAAGACTTCCGGTGTTGTCGGCGATCTTCACCGGTAGGAAGCGACATTTAAAAGCGGGTGATGCGATTCCTTCGCTGTTGTCTGTGGACGCAGCTGCAAGTCCGGATACGGCCACTCCGTGTGTCAGTGCTTCCCACTGAGGGTCATTGTCATTCATGCCCACGTCCCATCCCCGGTAGTTGTCTACATAGCCGTCGTTGTCGTCATCCGTGCCATTGATCGGATCGGCGGTATTGTAAGCGATGTTGTTCATCAGGTCGGGATGATCGGTATCGGTGCCGGTATCGGTGATTCCGATCACCACGCTGGTGTCACCTTTGTCGATGTCCCATCCTTCCGGTACATGCATGCTGTTGAGGTAAGTCTGGTTGCTCAGCAGGCCGTCATTGGGAGTATAATCCAGGTGGGGGATGAGGTGGGGTTCGGCGTATTCGGCGAAGCCCATTTGCAGGATCCGGTTCACCACTTTTTCCACCGGCAGTTCGGCGGAGTAGGTGAGCTCATAGACAAGCGACAGGTCCACCAGTTGCTGCCCCAGTGCATTTTTCCGGGTGGTAAGAGGTGATTTGTGAGGGAATTTTTTTGCGAAGGACCTGGTGCCGATCTGATTCATCAATTGCTTGAACGGAACAGGCAAATGATCAGCAGTTGCAAACAAAGTTTGGTATTCGGGTTTGAGTTTGATGATCACCGTGTTCGCGTTGTAGTCGACCCCGGAGACAAAGCCCGCAGGCATCACGTAAGGTGCATGTGGGGAAGGAACGGATTCGGATGGTGCGGAAACACCATTGCCGGCAAACAGGGAAACCGGTGCGAGACCAATGAAAAGGAGCAAGTGAACCGCGCTGCGTGTCATGTTGGAATAAGGTACGTTTGATAGAACTGTATTCGGGGAGACTCGCGACTAAGCTACCACATTTGACCCTGATATGCAATGCAATCCGTGCCTACGCATCATTTGCCGGCAGCTATCCAGCGTGTGAATGACGACATTCCGTCGGCGTCCTGCGTGCGGATCAGGTAGGCACCCGGGATGAGATCCGGCAGGCTGAGTGTAACCGTCGTGCCGGTAGGCTTCAGGTGAGGCCAAGCGCAGACCAGCTTTCCGTTCATGTCGAGGATTTCTACCGCAACGATGGGGTGTTGATCCTGTGATGATATGCGAAGGATGTTGTTCCCGGGGTTGGGGAAGGCGGTGATACGGGGTGTATGGTCATCTCCCTTGGTATCGTATATGCCGGTTAGTGTGGGGTCGTATTTAAGCTGCGCCCGTTGGCCGTTCTCGAGCAATCCTTCCAGGGATTCGTTCGCCAGAATGGCAAAGGCAATGGTCACGCTGTCGTTTTTTGGAATATCGTACGGTCCGCTGGAAACAACGCTGATTACATCGCCACCACCCAACGCTGTTCCTGCCTGGTTGCGCGGTTGCGATATCACCTTGAACTTCTCTGCCGGTGAAAATCCATCCGACACAATTACTCCGCCGCTGCCTGTTGGGTTGTTGTCGATGGCATAATGGTTGAACTTGGTGGATGAAAGAACCTTCACGCCTCCATACCATCCACCCGGTTGAATGTTCTGCACGTAACCGACTCGCTTCGCTGAATCTGTTTCCGCCCGGTTCTTGTCGTTGCTTTGAATGTCCCAGTCGGTGAAAATCCCCGCATACACACTATCAAGATCTGTGGCTCCCTTGTTGGTTACAACATATTCCAGAATCACATAACTGTCGTCCGGTGAGGTGGTGTAAACCAGGCTTCGTTGGGTGATTTGCACCGATAGCGGTGCGCCGGCATTCGAATCGTCGAACCTGGCTACCGATTCATGGTCGGCGCGTAAGGATGACGGGATAACCCGTATGGATTGCAGGATGGAAAAGTCCGCATCATACAGGCTGCTGATTGATCCGATCAGTTTGTCTGATACTTTTCCTTTGCGACCGATCATGAACCCTGCATCATAAACCATGTTGGCCTGGTCATCTTTGGATATACCGATGCCTTTTTGTTGGTAAGGATTGCGGTAGCCGATGTCGCCGGTGGAGCTTATGGTGGTATGCAGCCTGTTTTCCGTCAGGTTCAGGTAGTCGAGGTTGATGTCGATGGAAAAGTTCGCGTAGGTTTGGTAGCTTGAAGTATCGCTGATGAGGAGTTTGAAGTTGATGGTGCCCCCGGATGCTGCGCTGTCACTGATTCTAATACGGAAAGGGTATGATTGGTTGTCGCCGCTGATTTCTGTTCCCAGGGGGCCAATGCCTGAAGAGTCGATGAATATTTCTGCGTCGATGGACTGGGTGCTGAGGTTGAGGGTGAGCGGACCGCTCGGTGCCAGGAAATTGGTGACGGTTACCACCATGTCAAGCGTATCTCCTGAATTCCACATCCCGTCGTAGCCGTCATCGATGTCTACGTGATCCAGTTCGATGGCGGGTGAGCCGGAAGTAGACAAAGCTTTGAATAAGTTGACACGCCCGGTACCCATCAGTCCGGCATAGGCTGTGTTACCGGCTATGGTATCGATGTTGTCTGTTGTGCTTTTAAGCAATGCAGCGATCTGGGACGCATTCAGGTCAGGGTAGTATGATCTGACAAGCGCTGCGCATCCTGCAACAATCGGGCTTGCGAAGGATGTGCCGCTGGATATGATGTAACCGTCACCGTTCCACGTGCTGTATACCTGGTCGCCGGGTGCCGAAATATCAACAAGGGTTCCGTAGGAAGAACCGCCCCACTTAACGTCCATGTTGTTGGTGGCTGCTACCGACAGTACATTTTGGTAGGATGCCGGATAAAAGGGAATAGGGTCATTGTCGTTACCGGCTGCTGCTACCATCACCACATCTTCATTGTAAGTTGCATAGTTGATGACATCCTGTTCGTATGCACTGTTACCGCCTTTTGTTCCCCATGAGCAATTGATTACATCACATCCGTGATCGGCACCATAGATGATGGATTCGTATCCTTTGGTCAGGTACCCGTTGGCATCGGTGATCTTCAGTGGCATGAACTTGCAATTGAATCCTGCCCCGGCCATACCCAGTCCGTTGTTTGTGCTGGCAGCCGCAAGTCCGGACACGAATACCCCGTGGTGTTTGCCGACGTCGTTGCTTGAAGGATCGTTGTCGTTCTGTCCCAGATCCCATCCTCTGTAGTTATCGATGTATCCGTCTCCGTCGTCATCCACGCCGTTGATGGGGTCAAAATAGTTGTACTTGATGTTGTTTACCAGGTCTTCATGGTCGATGTCGGTTCCTGTATCCGAAATGCCAATCACCACGGAAGTATCTCCCTGGCTGATGTCCCATGCATCAAATGATTGAAGCAGCGGGTGCTCATATTGAGATGGAAGGTTGGGGTCGTTCGGAGTGAACAGCAATTGCGGTAAGTTATGTGGTTCTGCATATTCCACCAGGCCGGTGGCTTGAAGTTTTTTTCTTACTTCATCAACGGACATGTTGGCGGTCCATGTGATTTCGTAGATCAATGAGAGATCTACTTTTTTGTCCGGAAATTTTTTCCCGGTTCCGCTTTGCGGGTTCTTATCGGGGTAAATCTTTGCTGACCGGTTGGTGCCGATCTGGTTGAAGAACCTGTTGATCTCAGGCAGGTCGATGAAGTTGGTGCTGCATGCATTCCTGTATGCCGGCTTCATCTTTACGATGATGGTTTTGGGTAAAAATGCCGGTGGATCAGCAGGATTAGGGCCGGCGCCAAATGAGTCATGGCAAACCGGTAACAGGCAGGCCAGGGTCAATGCAATGCGTTGGATGTGTGTCATGCCATGACGGAAACGGATCATGGCCGGTATACGAAATTAACCCGCAATGGTTATCCGTTTTTACAATCCGGGCTTCACAATTCAGGGTAGGCCGGTAGCTTGCGAAGAAATTGCCACTGGCCGGTTTCCGGTAACTTGTGACACAACACATGATGGGCACCATTGGATAGCAGAAGATAACTGACCTGAAGTGTTGCGTGATACATGGCAGCCTGTTGGAAGGTACCCTCGGTTATGGTCACCTCCGGAGCCTTGCATTCAAGCAAGAGTATCGGTTTTCCGAAAAGATCGTATACCACCAGGTCGCTGCGCTTGGTGCGTTGGTTGTATGCGAGTTTCTTTTCAACCGACATCAGGGAAATAGGGAATTGCATTTCCTCGCTCAGGTAACGGATCCATCTTTGTCTCACGGTTTCTTCCGGGGTGTATGCAATGAACTTTTTACGTACCGGATCAAAGATCTGCTCCTGCCCGTTTTGAACCCGGGTACGGAATATGTAAAGTGGCAGTACCGTTTCCATGTTGACCGTAAAAGTAATAGGTTTGTACATTGATTGTTGATCCATGAAAACAAAGGAAGAGATCGTTAAGGACTGGCTCCCCAGATATACCGGTAAAACCATTGAGGAATTCGGGAGTTATATCCTGCTGACCAATTTCAATCATTACCTTGAACTGTTTGCGGAGCTTCATGGGGTGAATGATGTGAACTGGGATAAACCGATGCCAACCGTAACAGCCGATGGCATCAGCATGGTCAATTTCGGAATGGGAAGTGCCAACGCCGCTACCGTCATGGACCTGCTGACAGGCATCTCTCCCAAGGCCTGTTTGTTCCTGGGAAAGTGCGGCGGACTGAAAAAGAAGAATGCTGTGGGTGATTTCATCCTGCCCATCGCAGCCATCCGCGGGGAAGGTACATCCAATGATTACTTTCCTCCGGAAGTACCTGCGTTGCCCGCATTCAACCTGCAGAAAGCTGTTAGTACCACCATCCGCAACCATCAAAGGGACTACTGGACGGGAACCGTGTACACCACCAACCGCAGGGTGTGGGAACATGATGATGAATTCAAGAATTACCTGCGAAAGATCCGGTGCATGGGCATCGATATGGAAACAGCCACCATTTTTGCTGTGGGTTTCCGTAACCGGATCCCGACTGGCGCGTTGTTGCTTGTGTCAGACCAACCCATGATTGCCGAAGGTGTGAAAACCGAAGCCAGCGACAAGGCGGTGACGGAGAACTTTGTTAAAGAACACCTTGCCATCGGCATTGAGTCGTTGAAGGAACTCATCAACAACGGACTCACCGTAAGGCACCTGAAGTTCTAAGCCGAAGCACATGAAGAAATTCGATCAGATCTTAGGTGACCTCAAAAAGCAAATCTACCACCCTGTCTATTTCCTGGCCGGCGAGGAGCCTTACTACATTGATCAGATATCGAACTACATTGCCGAACATGTACTGACCGAGTCGGAACGGGAATTCAATCAAACCATCCTGTATGGCAGGGATACCAGCATGGATGCGGTCTTGGTGGAAGCCAAGCGCTTTCCCATGATGGCGAATTACCAGGTGGTGATTGTAAGGGAAGCACAACACCTGAAAAACCTGGAGGTGCTGGAATCATACATGCAAAAGCCACAGTCTACCACCATCCTTGTATTCTGCTACAAGTACAAGAACCCCGACAAACGCAAAAGTTATGTGAAGGCCATTGACAAAAAAGGGGTGCTTTTTGTTGCCGAACGACTCAGGGATTACCAGGTGCCCGACTGGATCGAACGGTACCTGGCTGCGCGGAAATTCACCATTACTCCCAAGGCCACCGTTTTGCTGACCGAATACCTGGGTACCGACCTCGACAGGATTCACAATGCACTCCAGAAGCTGATCATCACCGATCCTCCGGACCACCAGATCACACCCGAACTGATCGAACGTTACATCGGAATCAATAATGATTATAACAGCTTTGAGCTTCAAAAGGCCATTGGTACAGGCAATATTGCCAAAGCAAACCAGATCGTGAACTACTTTGCGCGCAATGAGAAGGAACATCCGATGGTGTTGACCATGGGCTCGTTGTACTATTTCTTCAGCAAATTGTTGTTGTACCACGTGCACAAGCGCAAACCCCGGAATGAACTGGCTGCCGCGCTCAGGGTGAACCCGTATTTCCTGAAAGATTACGAACGCTACGCGAAGCATTTCAACCCGTCACAAACCCGGGATGCCATTCGCATCCTGCGTGATTATGACCTCAAGTCGAAAGGTGTGGGCAATGCCAGCAACAGCCAGGGAGAGCTGCTGCAGGAAATGGTTTGGCGGTTGATGCACGCTTGACCCGTATCGCTGCAATCCTTACCTTGCCAGAACTTTCTATTCGATTTGGTGAATCGATTCCCCTTTTTTCCTGGTTTTCTGTGCCATATTTATATCTTTGGGCGGCCTAACTCCCCGTGTCATCTTTTGTTATGAAAAACAGGAAAAAGAATTTCATTGCTGCTTGTTTGCTATTGCTGGTATCTGTTTCCGCCTCGCTGGCCCAGACCGGAAGTGTTCGTGGCTTTGTGTACGAGAAAGAATCGGGTGAGCCGGTGATCTTCACCAATGTGGTGTTGGAAGGTACCACGTACGGAATCGCGACTGATGTGAACGGGTACTACAACATCACCAAATTGCCTACCGGAGATTACACCCTGCGTGTTTCCTATATCGGATTCGATACCGTGCGTGTGAACATCAAGGTTGGAAACGGCCAGATTGTGAACCAGAATGCTTACCTAAAGAAACAGGACATCCGTCTGGGTACGGTGGTTATCTCTCAGGAGGCCCTGAAGAAAACCACGGAAGTGGATGTGGCGGTTGAAACCATCACCCCGAAACAAATCAAACATATACCGACCATTGGCGGTGAACCGGATATCGCGCAGTACCTGCAGATTCTGCCAGGTGTGGTGTTCACAGGAGACCAGGGCGGACAGCTCTACATCCGTGGAGGTACGCCTATCCAGAATGTGGTGCTGCTTGACGGCATGGTGGTGTACAATCCTTTTCATTCCATCGGTTTGTTCTCGGTGTTCGATACAGACATCCTTCGGAATGTGGATGTGTACACCGGGGGCTTTCCCGCAGATTATGGCGGAAGGATTTCGTCTGTGATGGACATCACCACACGCGACGGAAACAAGTCGAACATCAGCGGGAAGGTTTCGGCCGGAACCTTCAACTCAAAAGCACTGATCGAGGGACCCATCGTGAAGAGCAAAACGGAGAACGGAGGTTCATCTTCCTTTATCTTCTCAGCCAAGAATTCATACCTGAAAGAGAGTTCGAAATTGCTCTACACCTATATTGACACAGGTGGCTTGCCTTACAACTTCACCGACCTGTACGGTAAGGTGTCGTTGAACTCAAGTAACGGCAGCAAGCTGAACCTGTTCGGATTCAACTTCCGGGATAAGGTGAACTATCAGTTCGTGTCAGATCTTGACTGGAAAGCTTCGGGCTTCGGAAGCAACTTCATTCTCATTCCCGGCGCATCCCCAACCCTCATCAGTGGTCACGTTTCTTATTCGGATTATGGAATCTCCCTGGCCGAAGCGGATGCCAAACCGCGGACAAGTGAGATCAACGGATTCAACCTGGGCTTGAATTTCACGTACTATCCGGGCAAAGATGAGATCAAATACGGGGTGGATGTGCTTGGATTCAAAACCGATTTCAATTTCACCAACAGCGTAGGGCGTAAGATCGAACAACAACAGAATACCACGGAGCTGGCAGGCTTCGTCCGGTACAAGATCGCACGCGAGAAGTTCCTGCTGGAGCCCAGTTTCAGGGCACACTATTATGCATCCCTATCGACCTTCTCCCCGGAACCGCGATTGGGTGGAAAGTACATGGTGTCTGATAAACTCAGGTTGAAATTTGCAGGTGGTTTTTACTCACAAAACCTGATCAGCGCTACCTCCGACCGGGATGTAGTGAATCTGTTTTACGGATTCCTGTCGGGTCCGGACAACCTGCAGAAGACGTTTGACGGCAAGGATGTGAAGCACAACCTGCAAAAAGCACGTCACCTGATCGCCGGGTTTGAATACGACCTGGGCGAGCACCTGGATCTGAACGTGGAAGGTTATGTGAAGGATTTCAACCAACTGACCAACCTCAACCGCAACAAGGTGTTTGATGACGATGGCGACAACGCCGACAAACCGGATGCCTTGAAAAAAGATTTCATCATCGAAAGGGGCAAGGCCTATGGGGTCGACTTCCTGGTGAAGTACGATTTCAAACGCATGTACATCTGGGCGGTGTACTCACTCGGAAAAGTAACCCGGCATGATGACGTGCAATCGTACAGTCCGCACTTCGACCGCCGCCACAATGTGAACCTGGTGGCTTCCTATACCTTTGGAAAGAAACTGAACTACGAAGCCAATGCCCGATGGAACCTGGGATCCGGATTCCCGTTCACGCAAACCGGTGGCTTCTTCCCCAAACAGAATTTTCAGGATGGCATCAACACCGATTATGTGTCTTCCAATGAAGAACTCGGAATCTATTATGGCGAACTGAACGGCGGGCGTTTACCCTATTACCACCGCCTGGATGTGACGGTGAAGCGCAAGTTCTATATTGGGGAACGTGCGGAAATGGAAATGATTCTGGGTGTCACGAACGCTTATAACCGGGAGAACATTTTTTACTTCGACCGGGTTCGGTACGAAAGGGTGAACCAGCTTCCATTCATGCCGAGTTTCGGATTGAACATGAGTTTCTGATCAGCGTTATGCTGACGGGCCCTGCGGAAGTTTTCCTGCAGGGCCTTTTTGTTTTTTATGCCCGGAATTGCCGGATCGTATGCCATTAACTCACGGATAATTATTACCTTTGGGTCCGTCGTTAAACCTAGGATCGAATGGCGGGCACGAAATACATTTTTGTTACGGGTGGAGTTACTTCATCGCTTGGAAAAGGCATCATTTCAGCCTCCCTGGCGAAACTGTTGCAGGCCCGCGATTATGCAGTTACCATCCAGAAACTCGATCCCTACATCAACGTTGATCCCGGTACAATGAACCCCTATGAGCATGGGGAATGCTATGTAACCGACGACGGAGCGGAGACCGACCTCGACCTCGGTCATTACGAACGCTTCCTGAATGTACCCACTTCACAGGCGAACAACGTAACCACCGGTCGCATCTACCAGAATGTGATTAACAAGGAACGGGAAGGCGCTTACCTGGGGAAAACCGTTCAGGTGATTCCGCACATCACCGATGAAATCAAACGCTGTATCCAGCACCTGGGTAATACAGGTAAATTCGACTTTGTGATCACAGAAATCGGCGGTACAGTTGGTGATATCGAATCATTGCCTTACATAGAAGCGGTTCGCCAGCTGAACTGGGAAATGGGAGACGACTGCCTGGTGATTCACCTGACCCTGATTCCTTACCTGGCCGCAAGCGGCGAGTTGAAAACAAAACCCACCCAGCACTCGGTGAAAGAACTGCAGGCAGCAGGTGTGCAACCCGATATTCTTGTTTGCCGCAGTGAAAGGCATATCACGGAAGACATTCGCAACAAACTGGCCCTGTTTTGCAACGTCGGCAAGGAAGCGGTGATAGAGTCGCTCGACGCTGAAACCATCTACGATGTGCCCCTGCTGATGCGTTCTGAAAAGCTTGATGAAGTGGTGCTGGCAAAACTCAAAATGCCCGTACGTGGCGCAACGGATTTGACCCGCTGGACGGAATTCGTGACACGCCTGAAGAACCCGCGCACGGAAGTTTCCATCGGCCTGGTCGGAAAATACATTGAACTCAAAGACTCTTATAAATCCATCGCTGAGGCCTTTATCCATGCCGGTGTATCCAATGAATGCAAAGTCAATATCAAATGGTTGCATTCGGAAGACCTGAATGAAGACAATGTGGCCGACAAGCTTTCCGGCCTGAAAGGGATCCTGGTGGCACCCGGTTTCGGTGACCGCGGGATCGATGGAAAGATACTCGCCATCAAGTACGCAAGGGAAACACAAATCCCATTCCTGGGAATCTGCCTGGGTATGCAGTGCGCCGTAGTGGAGTTTGCACGGAATGTGCTCGGGCTTGATGCGCACTCAACCGAAATGGAAGCCCATTCGTCGCACCCGGTGATCGATATCATGGAACACCAGAAAACGGTGACCAAGAAAGGCGGTACCATGCGTTTGGGGGCTTACCCTTGTCGGCTCGTGAAGAATACTTTGGCAGCCAAAATTTACGGCGCTCCGGAAGTGCGTGAAAGGCACCGCCACCGATACGAGTTCAACAATGAATACCTGTCGGAGTTCGAAGCAGCCGGCATGGTGGCCTCCGGGATCAATCCCGATGAGGGGCTGGTGGAAATCATCGAATTGAAGTCGCATCCGTTCTTCGTAGGTGTGCAGTTCCATCCCGAATACAAAAGCACAGTTGAAAGCCCGCATCCGTTGTTTGTTCATTTCGTGAAGGCGGCTATTGAGAAAGGCGTTTCCAGTAAACGTGAAAAAGTATCTGAGAAGTAATTTCGGATATTGCCTCTCTATTCCCCCGATCTTCTTTCATTTTGGTTATCTTTGGCGCTGATTTTTTCATGCCTTGAAAGCAGCGAATGGATAGAAACAGTATCATCGGTCTGACGCTGATCGGATTGATTATGGTCGTGTTCAGCATCATGAACCGACCCAGCGAAGAGGAGCTGGCAGCTCAGAAGAGCCGCCAGGACAGTATTGCAGCGGTAGAACAAGAAAAGAAACTGGCCGAGGAATCGGCGCAACAGCACTCCCTTACACCTGAAGCAAACAGCAACGCTGTTCAACAGGACACCACAGTTTCTGACAGTGTGAAAGCCATCCTCCGTCAGAATGAGTTTGGTGTGTTTGCCGATGCAACTGTGGGAGAGGAGAAGCTGATCACCATTGAGAATGACAAGGTGAGGTTGGTGATCTCCACCCGGGGAGGTCGCATGGTCTCCGCTGAGCTGAAAGAATATCATACCTACGATTCGCTTCCGCTCTACCTGTTCACACCGGACAGGTCATCTTTCAACATGCGCTTTGCCGCAGGCACCCGTGTGATTGCCACCAACGATTTGTATTTCACACCGGGTAGCGATGGTTTTTCGGTGAATGCCGGTGAAAAGAATTCCATTTCTTTCCGCGCTTCGGCAGGCCAGGGAAAGTACATCGAATATACCTATGGACTCACCGGCGGTAGCTATGTGGTTGATTTCAATATCAACATGGTGGGGCTTGACCAGGTGATTGCAGCCAATACCAACTTTGTAGACCTGAATTGGGAATTCGATGCCCCCCGCCAGGAAAAAAATGTCAAAACCGAACGCAGGAATACCAGCGTTTACTACCACTACATGGAAGATGGTGAAACCGATCACCTCAGCACCACCAAGGAAGACCAGAAAGACCTTGAAGCCAAATCCTCATGGGTGGCCATGAAATCTCAGTTCTTCACGGCAGCCCTGATGAGCAAGGAAGGGTTGGACAAACCCCTGTCCGTGGAAGTAAAGCCCTTTGAAGAAAAAGACGATGATGAGATACATGCCGAATACCTGAAGACCCTCAAGGCGGAAATGAGTATTCCGTATGACCACAAAGCTTCGGAGAACCATGCATTCCAGTTCTATTTCGGTCCCAATCACTACAAGACGCTGAAGGATCTGGATGTGGGAATGGAGAACATCATCTATCTCGGATGGGGCGTGTTTAAGTGGGTGAACAAATTCCTCGTGATCCCCGTGTTCAATTACCTGGATAGTTTTGATCTCAGCTATGGATTGATCATCCTGTTGCTTACGGTACTTATCAAGTCGCTCCTGTTTCCGCTTACCTATCGCACCTATTTGTCTTCCGCTAAAATGCGTGTGCTGAAGCCGGACATCGAGGAACTGGGCAAAAAGTTCAAACCGGAAGATACACTGAAAAAGCAGCAGGCCACCATGGCGCTGTACCGGCAGGCCGGAGTAAACCCCCTTGGAGGTTGCATCCCAACCCTCTTGCAAATGCCGATCCTGTACGCCATGTTCAGCTTCTTCCCGGCGTCCATCGAACTCAGGCAGCAGCCGTTCCTTTGGGCCAAAGATCTGTCAACCTACGACTCGGTCTTGCAATTGCCGTTTCACATTCCGGGATACGGAGATCATGTCAGTCTGTTTACCTTATTAATGACCGCATCGATCTTTGCCACCATGAAGTACAACACGGGGCAATACGGAAGCAATGACCAGATGGGCAAGCAGATGAAGATCATGATGTATGTGATGCCGGTCTTCTTCATGGGTTTCCTGAATAACTATTCTTCCGGATTGACGTACTATTACTTCTTGTCCAACATGATTACTTTCCTGCAGCAGCAGATATTCAGGCGTTTTGTTGACGATGATGCGATCCACAAAAAGATCCAGGAAAACAAAAAGAAGCCTGCTTCCCAGAAAAAATCGAAGTTCCAGGAAAGAATGGATGAGATGATGAAGCAACGGGGATATCAGCCACCCAAGCGTTGATATTGCCTCGTCATTTCTTGAAACTTAAGGTGTGCGCGTACAAGAAAAACTCCGTAAAACGGGCAAAATAAACCTGTCTTTTCCTGAACCCGGCATTGCTGAAATACGCATTGCCAAGGGGTGTTACATCCAGGTTGAAGATGTGAAGATGCTAGAGGATGCCATTGAGGAGGCGACCGGCGGATCACCTTGTTGTAACCTGATCATTGCCGAAGATTTTGCTACTACCTCTTTCCAGGTGCTCAAATACATGGGTAGTGAAGAGGCCAATCGCCTGACCATTGCCGATGCCTTTATTTTGCATTCATTGCCTCAGCGCATTCTGGCCAGGTTTTATGTGAACGTAGTATCTCCGGTAAGACCCACCAAATTCTACGGGGCAAATGAAAAAGGAGATGCCATCCGTTGGTTGAAGAGCTTCCTTTGAAATCCACCGTGCTTCCCATTTTGTTTTGCATAAGCCCGCTTAAAAGCAGATATTGGAATCATTCTTGTTCAAGGTGGGTAAAGCCAATTTTATTATTATGAAAAAGCATATGTACAACTGGTTGGTGATTATGGGCGTGGCGCTGATGGCGGCATGCGGTTCCGGAAAAAAGGGAATGACTTCGGGCGACAAGCCGGATGATTCAAAAGGTTCGGAAACAACGGAGGTCAAAGATCAGGTGCAAGACGGTGATTCCGTATTTGCACGCCTCAGGAGGGGTGCTTGTTTCGGTCGTTGTCCGATGTACGAGGTACTGATTTACCAGAGTGGTTATGCCACGTATGACGCCAAGCGGTTTACGGATACGGTTGGGTTTTTCTATGCCCATTTGCCTGCATCCAAACTGGAAGACATCAAAAAATACGCAAATGAGGTGGGGTATTTTGAGATGGAGGATAAGTACGACAATGAGTATGTCACCGACCTGCCGTCCACTGAAACACGTTGCCATTTTGACGGGAAAGACAAAGCCATTGTGAATCGCTACCAGGGTCCCAGAGAGTTGAGGTCATTCGAGCAGTACATTGACGATGTGCTCAAGGATGTGAAATGGATACGGATTCCCAGCAGTCAGGACTGACGCAACACTTACTCCACGATACGGACTTCCACACGCCGGTTTTTGGATCTTCCTTCTTCCGTTTGGTTGTCTGCAACCGGCTTGTCGGCACCAAATCCCTGCACCAATATCCTGCCTTTTTCAATGCCGTTTTTGGAGAAGTAATCACCCACCACCTGTGCTCTTTCCTTTGAGAGTTTGTAGTTGAACTCCGGGCTTCCGCTGTTGTCGGTATGCCCACTGATCTCTATGGTGAAGCTTTTCACCCGTTTCATGTAATCGATCAGTTTGTTCAGTTCCGCAACCGAACTGTCAATGATCACCAGTTTTGAACTGCCCTTCTCAAACTTGAACTGGATGTTCTTCACCTCAAACAGTTCGGGTGTCACATCATCCGGAAGTTTTTCCTTCCTTTCCAGCATGAAGTCGCTGACAAAGGTCATTACGGTATCTTCGGGGACTTCGGTTGATATCTCCGTTTTCTTTTCCAGGTAGAGTTCGTGGTTGAGGGAGATCCTATAGGGTTTGTTGGCCACCAGTGTCATGAAGTACATGCCGTTCTGCCCGGCCTGGAAAGAAGCCACCTTCTCGCCCGTTTCCTCGTCGACGATAACCATTTCCGCGTTCACCGGTTTGCCGGTTTGGCTGTCTTTGACCTGTCCTTCCAGGATGGCAAGTTCCACCTTTTCAGGTTTCACCTGGTTGTTCATCTGGCTCGGCAACACATAGCGTGACATGTCGATTTCGTAAATGTCATTGTCTCCCAGACCGTCTTTCTCCACGCTGGCGTAGTACGCTTTCTTTCCGTCGGTGGTGAGAATGAAATGCACGTTGTCGTCGGTGGTGTTGATCGGATATCCCAGGTTCTCGGGCTCTGACCACTGACCGTTCTCATACACGGACCGGAAGATGTCGTAGCCCCCCATACCTTTGTGCCCGCGTGATGAGAAGTAAAGGGTCTTGCCGTCAGGGTGGATGTAGACGGAGATCTCGTCTTCCGAGGTATTGATCACAGGTCCCAGATTCTCTACGTGGCGTACGTTGTTCTCATCCCGGTAACTCTTGTAGATATCACCGCGACCGTAACCGTTTTTCCTTTCACTGACAAAGTACAGCGTTTTTCCGTCGGGTGTTACGCTGGCAGCGGTTTCAAAATAAGATGAGTTGATGTCTTTTCCTAGATTTTCCGGGGCCGAC
Source organism: Flavobacteriales bacterium (assembly GCA_020635855.1). NCBI lineage: Bacteria > Pseudomonadati > Bacteroidota > Flavobacteriia > Flavobacteriales > Flavobacteriales bacterium. Next base: position 1,104,554 of record JACJYZ010000002.1, read on the forward strand.
CACCTGCCTGTTTCCCCTTTGTGTGATACGAAGATGTCGCCGCTGCGTGTGCGGTTGGGCGTGTTCTTATACACGTAAATGTCATGGCCATCGGGTGAGATGCTCAGGGCGGCGTCATGGTAGTCGGTGTTCAGGGCACCTTTGATGCCTTCCGCCTGGTTCCATGCATGTGTGCTGTCATTGAAGTGGGAAATGTAAATGTCTTCGTAATAACCGTGGTCGTTGATGTCGATGGATTTCCCTGTGGTATTGGGTCTCCGGCTGGTGAAGATCAGCGTTTTTCCATCAGCTGTTACAGAGGGAGAGTACTCCGGGTACTGTGTGTTGATCTTGTCGCTGAGGTTTCGGATCGTTACATCAACGGGTTTGGCCATTTGTTCCCTTGCATACCATACCTGGCTGATGTACGTATTCACGATGTTTTCATCCAGTTTGTCGGGATTTATCAGCTGACGATAAAGTTGGTATTGCGTCATGGCGCTGTCCAGTTCACCTTCCTGATGAAAAGCCTGGCCCATTTTCAGGTGGATCTCAGGATCCACGTAAGGGTCTAATTGGTGGGCCCTGCGCAGAAATGAGATGGATTCCTGGGAGTTTTTGAGGTTCAGGTGAGAGAGCCCGATCCGGTAGTTCAGGAAAGCATTGTTCTGGTTGTTCTTGTACAATTCCTGGTAAAGGGCGAGCCCCACCACATAGTTCTTTTCCTTGAACGCCTTCTGGGCTTTCCACATCTTCATGATGTCCTGTACGGAGAAGTTATGGCTGACTTTTTCGGCCTCTTTGTTCACCAGGTTTTTCTTCGGCCCGAATGAATAGGTGAGGCCGAGTCCTACGAACGAGTACTTGTCGTTATGGCTGCTGGGTTCAATCCATCCATCAAGTTTGTCGGTACCCATGAAGCGCAGGGAGAATTCAATGTTGGCTTCGAAGTTGTTCCCGATGCGGTATCCTGCCTGGAGTCCAACGGGGACAACCACTTCTGTTGTTTTTCCGGTGTTGGCAATTCCCTTTTGCAGGTTCTTGACCGCCTCCTTGGTTTTCAGGGAATAGATCTGGCTCTGGAACCGGGTGAAACCGATGGTGGTGTATCCCATGAACCGCCATTTGCGGAACGGATCCAACACCCAGGGCATGAACAATCGCTCGAAGTCGAGGTGAACACCCAACGTTGCTTCGGAAACGTGGCTGTGAAAATAGGCTCCCCGGGTCACCACATCGCTTACCAGGGTCAGTTCCCTTTTGGTGCCTTGCAACTGCCCGAACAACAGCATGCCTTTTAAAGAAACCGCCCGCGTCAGGTTTTTTTGAAGCGAAAAAGTAAAGCCCGGCATGTTTTCATTCATGTGTCGCCGCACCGGAATCAGACGGTGTTCCTTGATTTCCCCGTAGTTGTGCAGCAAGCCAACCCCGCCGTAAAGATGAAAGCCATCCAGCAGGGGCGGACTTACAGGATGTTCCCCGTCATGAGCGTATGCCGGGGAGAAGCGGGCCACTGAAATGACCAGTAAAGCAAGGAGTGGGAAGCTTTTTTTCACGCGATTCTTATTGGTGTCAGCACACTAAAGCTAAACTAATGCTTTTCGGTGACAGTTAAAAGAAATATTGGATGAATCATTTGATCATCAATTGTTTGGCCTGATCTCCAGGTTGAATTGAGGTTCCAGCATGCTTATATACTCGTTGAATTGCCGGAACCCTTTCATCATGTTTTCATTCCGTTCGTAACGTATTTTTTGAAGGTAATTGACAAAGCCAGCGGCGTCAAGGTATGGATGGGATGCCTGTGCTACGCTGTTCTCCAGGTGGCTGGTTCCGAAGGCGAAGGCTTCATTCAGTTCTTCGATGTATGCATCGGGCAGGTCGGTATTGGAAACCCACGCAGCAAACAGGAAGGGGAGGCCCGTTAGTTCGAACCAGGCCTCTGACAAATCATACCGGTATGCGTAGCGCTCGTTCAAGGTAAAAGCACGATCACCGATCACCACACCGGCCATTTCGCCATGGATCAGCTCTTCATATCCCTGCGATGCGGGCGCCCACTGCCAGTTCTTTTTCCAATGCATGGCAGCCAGAACCTTTACCAATCGGATGGATGAAAGGGAATGGTAGTCGAGCAGAACGCTGCGGATTTCTTCCAACGGTACCTGGCTGAAAAGCATCACGGAATCAACAGGTCCGTAGCCGCCGATCCCGTACCCGGTGATGATGCGGGCGTTGGGTATGCTGTTAATGGCGGCAACGGGTACGAGTCCTACATTGGCCTCTCCGGAAATCAGTTTCCTGGCACATTCGGAAGGAATATCCAGAGAAACCCGGTGACGGTCCATGACCCCCATATGCTCCATGCCGTAAATGAAGGGCCGCGTGTTGCCGAATGAAACCGCTGATACCTGCAACGGACCGTTATGTTTTTCCATCTGAATTCGGGATTTGGTGGATGGCCAGGGTGGCTGCAACCACACTGTAGGTGGGAGCAATCATCCAGCCCACCACAGGAATGAGGTACAGGGCGTGAAACCCAAGCCCGTTGGCAATGGCCAGGGGTCTGTATCTTCTTACATAATCAATGCTTTCTTTGCGATTCAAGCGCTTTCGTTCCAACGAATAGTCGATCATGGAAAAGCCGTAAAAGTAGGCTTCGGTCAGCAAGAGAAGCACCGGGGCTGCCATGCCCACAAAAGGAATCATCCCCCCGAGATACAGTGCCAGTGTGATCAGCGCTTCCACCAGCAGGTTCCTGATGGCGAGCAGGGCGCCCCTCCATGCATCCGACATCAACCGGCTCATGCTGAAGGGATAGGAGCGTTCCGTCAGGATCTCATCACATTTCTCCGATAACAGTGCCAGCAAAGGGGAAAGCAAGATCAGTACCATGTATTTGTAAATGCTGAGGTAGATCATCAGTAAGGCTGCCCTCAGTACAAACCCCGTAAGGAACACCAGGGAACCTTTCAGCCATCCGGCCCAGCCCCAGCTGTCCAGATTGGCCCAGGCCCAAAAGGTATCCAGCATGGCAGCCGACCATTGCCACGCTGTCCACGCGAATACCGCGAACAAGATAAGGTTGATGATTCCGGGTACCAGCAGGTAGCCCCACAGCCTATGGTTGCGGATGAATTGATGGGCCTCTGCATAGCTGCGAAAGCCCAGCAGTACCTGGGTGGTGAAGGACATGCTGCGAAATTAGCGAATTATCCCTTCGGTATGCGGTTTCAGGCCGTTGCCGGTAGCACGGAAATTGTGGAAAACTCATGCCTTTACCCTTCCCACGGATTGCTTACCTTTGGACGCCTATCACAATCACATGGAACTAAACGAGTTGTCAGCAATTTCCCCGGTAGATGGCCGCTACCGGAGGGTCACCAAAAACCTCGCCGGCTATTTTTCAGAATTCGCATTGATCCGTTACCGGCTGCATGTGGAAGTTGAGTATTTCATCGCATTGTGTGAACTGCCCCTTCCGCAACTGAAGGGCGTTAAACCTGAGTTGTTCCAACGCATGCGCGACCTGGTCAAGCAGTTCACACCCGAACAGGCACAAGAAGTAAAGGACATTGAGAAGGTAACCAACCACGACGTGAAGGCGGTCGAGTATTTCCTCAAACAAAGGTTGGAAGCGTGGGGGATCGGTTCCGAAAGGGAGTTCGTGCATTTCGGACTTACATCCCAGGATATCAACAACACCAGTGTGCCCCTGTCATTGAAAGAGGCCCTTGTGAACGAATTGATGCCCTTGATGCAGGAACTGGTTGCAGATCTGGCAGGACTCGCTATCCAGTACAAAGATGTTTCCATGCTGGCCAGAACCCATGGCCAACCAGCTTCTCCCACCAAATTAGGTAAAGAACTTCAGGTGTTTGTGGAGCGCATGCGCATACAGATGGACGCCATGAACCAGGTGCCTTTCGCCGCCAAGTTCGGCGGAGCCACCGGCAACCTGAACGCGCACCATGTGGCCTACCCGGATACCGACTGGCAGACCTTTGCCAGGGGATTTGTGGAGCGCAACCTCGGCCTTACCCGGTCGTTCCCCACCACCCAGATCGAACATTACGACCAGCTCGCAGCGCTGTTCGACGCCCTGAAACGCATCTGTGTGATTCTGATTGACCTGTGCCGGGATATGTGGACCTACATCTCCATGGAGTACTTCCGCCAGAAGATCAAGGAAGGTGAAGTGGGTTCGTCGGCCATGCCACACAAAGTCAATCCCATTGATTTTGAAAACGCAGAAGGTAACCTCGGAATCGCCATAGCACTGTGCGAGCACCTGGCGGCCAAACTTCCCGTTTCCCGCCTCCAGCGCGACCTTACCGACAGTACCGTGCTGCGTAACGTGGGCATGCCGTTCGCACACATGGTCATTGCCCTTCAGTCGACAAGGAAAGGACTGGGGAAACTGTTGCTGAATGAGGCAGCACTCGCCAACGACCTGGAAAACAACTGGGCTGTGGTGGCCGAAGCCATTCAAACCGTGCTGCGTCGTGAAGGGTTTGATCAACCTTATGAAGCCCTCAAAGCACTTACACGCACCAACGAAAAGATCGACCGCAAAGCCATTCATGCTTTCATTGAACAGCTGAAGGTAACTGAAGCGGTGAAAGAGGAACTCAAAACCATTACACCCGCCAACTATACCGGGGTCAGTTCATAAAACCACCCAACAACACCATCGCCATGAAACCCATCCTCGCCGTTTTCCTTTGTGCGTTGTGCATGCTGATCTCCGGCACTGCCTTTGCGCAACAGGCCAACAACCCTAAGAATTTCGAATTGGTTATCAAGGCCACCCAAACCGAGCAGGAGATCAAGGATATCCAGCAAGATCTGAAACGCAGGCTCATCACCCTTGAAATCGAAGAGCTGAAGTACAATGTGTTCGGTCGCATCAAGATACTCAAAGGTTCCATCACCTTTAATGATGGTGCTACCGGCCAGTTCCATTCCGAAAACTTCCGGCAACTGAAGATCCTCCGCCAGTATAACAACAGCGGTAGGGCCGGTAATATCAGCATCACCATCAAGTAGTATACGACCGCACGTTTGCCAGTTTTGAAAGTTGTCGGCTTTTCATTCATTCGCAATGCCATCCGGTATGACTACCCGGTGGTGGAGTCCCTGCGTTCCATATTGCCTGTATGCGATGAAGTGATTGTTGCCGTGGGAAAATCTGAAGACGATACGCTGGCCCTGGTACAGTCCATCGCTCCGGATAAGATCCGCATCATCGAAACCGAATGGGACGATTCCCTCAGAGAAGGTGGAAGGGTGCTCGCGGAAGAAACGAACAAGGCACTGCGTGCTGTTCGCACCGATGCCGACTGGGCCCTGTACATTCAGGCCGATGAAGTACTTCCCGAATCAAGCCACCGGCCGTTGCGTGCCGCCATGGAACAATGGAAGGATGACAAACGGGTGGAAGGACTCCTGTTTGACTACGTTCATTTTTATGGTTCTTACGATTATGTAGGCGATTCCAGGCGCTGGTACCGCCGTGAGGTGCGTGCCGTACGCCCCGATCCCGCCGTGTATTCCTACCGCGATGCACAGGGCTTCCGAAAAGACGGAAGGTCTTTGTATGTGAAGCCGGCGAATGCCACCATGTATCACTACGGTTGGGTGCGCCCCCCGGAGGTGCAGCAACAACGACAGGAAGCTTTCCATGCATTGTGGCATGATGACAATTGGGTGGAATCCAACGTGAAGATCTACGATAGTTTCGATTATTCCCGGATCGATTCCCTGGCCCGTTTTGAAGGACAACATCCGGAGGTGATGGAAGACCGCATCCGTCGCATGAACTGGTCTTTTGCCTTCGACCCTTCGTCACGTAAACTTTCTTTCAAAACCCGCGTGCTCGGGTGGATTGAACGGATAACCGGATGGCGGGTGGGAGAGTACCGCAACTACAAGCTCATCCGTTGATCTGACTCCGGCTGAATCAGATACTTTGGAATCTGGTCCAAATTCGTAACCTTTGGGCAGCCAATAAAAAAATCCATCCGACTTGCATTCTATGAGAAACATCCTCCTCGTTATTGTCTGCAGCCTCTTTTGCGCAGGTGCATTTGCCCAGGATACCGATTCTACCTGGTACCGTTACCCCGCTGTATCACCCGACGGAAGTACCATCGCCTTCTGCCACGGCGGCGATATCTACACCGTTCCTGTGGCCGGCGGCGTAGCCCGTGTGTTGACATTGCATGAGGCCCATGACTTCATGCCCGTGTGGTCACCCGACGGAAAAACCATCGCCTTTGCATCCGACCGCTATGGCAACTACGATGTGTTCACCATACCTGCATCCGGCGGAAAACCCACGCGTCTGACCTATTATTCGTCCAACGACCTTCCCAGCGATTTCACCCCGGAAGGAGATAAAGTGCTGTTCTCGTCACGGCGTACCGATGATCCCGGTTCATCTCAGTTCCCTTCCTGGGGATTCCCGCAATTGTACGAAGTACCCGTTGCCGGTGGAATGCCCGTCATGATCCTGACGACCCCCGCGCTGAATGCACGCTACCATAAGTCGGGAAAGATGATCTTGTATGATGACCTGAAAGGTGTTGAAGACCTTTGGAGGAAACACCAGACTTCTTCCGTAGCCCATGATATATGGGTGCTGGATGTGGAGAACAAACGACACCGGCAGCTTACCACATATGAAGGTGAAGACCGCAACGCCGTGTGGGCGCCCAATGAACAGGAGATTTTTTACCTCAGCGAGAAAAGCGGATCGTTCAATGTGTGGAAGTTTCCCCTCTTGGATCCCAGCCAGGTTACCCAGGTGACCAATCATAAAAATCACCCGGTACGCAACCTGTCTATCGCTTCGAACGGACTTATGTGCTACAGTTACCATGGAAGTATCTATACTGTTCGCGATGGAGAGCAGCCTGTCAAGGTTTCCATTCAGGTTCGCAACGATGGACGGGACCTGGAGCGGAAGTTCGAACCGCTCGGATCGGAAGTATCCGAGATGGACGTGTCACCCGACGGCAAAGAGATCGCATTCATCAATAGAGGGGAAGTGTTCGTGACATCTGTTGATCATCGCATCACCAAACGCATCACCAACACCCCGGAGATGGAACGCTCTGTGAGTTTCAGTCCGGATGGCAAAAGCCTCCTTTATGCAGCCGAACGCAACGGCAGCTGGAATATTTATCAAACCAAAATGGTCAGGGAAGATGAGAAGTACTTCTACCAGGCCACTGTGCTGAAAGAGACACCCCTGGTGGAAGGCCCGGAAGAAGCGTTTCAACCGCAGTGGGCGCCAGATGGAAAAGAGATTGCATACCTGGAGGAAAGAACCACCCTGAAGATACTCACCCTTGCCACCCGTCGTACACGCGTGGCCATGTCGGGAGATCATACCTACAGTTACATCGATGGCGATCAGTACTTTCAATGGTCACCCGATGGGAAATGGTTACTGGTGAGCTTTTTCGACCGTGAAAGATGGGACGGGGAAGTCGGACTGGTCAGTGCGGCCGGCGACGGCAAAGTGGTGAACCTAACCAACAGCGGATATAATGATTATCATCCCAAATGGATATTGGACGGGAAAGCGATGATCTGGTACACCGACCGCAACGGCAATTTCCGGCACAGCGGTTCCGGTTCCGAAGACGATGTAGAGGCCATGTATTTCACCCGCGAAGCCTTTGACCGCGCCAATCTGTCGGAGGTTGAATGGGAGTTGTTGAAGGAGGAGGAAAAGGATCATAAAAAGAGCGAAGGGGGGTATGTGCCTCCCATTAAGATCGATCTGAACGGCATCGAACGCCGCACAAAACAACTGACGCCCCATGCCAGCTGGCTGGCAGATGCCGTTGTGAGCGATGATGGCGGGACGCTTTACTACATGGCCAAATCCGACAATGAAGGATATGACATCTGGAGCCGCAACCTCTACAAGGATGAAATCAAATCGTTGGCCAATGTGGGTGGGATGGGTACCCTTACCCTAAGCAAAGACGGCAAAACCCTGTTCGTGATATCCGATGATAAAATGTATACAGTGGAAACATCCGGCGGAAAGAAAAGTGCCATCTCGTTCTCAGCGGAAATGGAAGTGGATGAAGCCGCAGAACGCAAGTACTTCCTCGAACATATGTGGCGGCAGGCGCTGAAGAAATTTTATAAGGTGGATATGCAAGGTGTGGACTGGGCCTTTTACCTGAAAGAATATGAAAGGGTGCTTCCTGATGTAAACAACCTCCGCGATTTTTCCGAGCTCGCCAGTGAAATGCTGGGTGAACTGAATGCCTCCCATACCGGTGCTAAGTACCGCGGCAAAACACCGGAAGGATCGGATGAAACGGCATCGCTCGGACTGATGTACGATCGGGGTTATGTGGGTGCCGGCCTGAAAGTATCCGAGGTATTGCCGGGTGGTCCGCTCGACCTCGCGGCATCCAGGGTGAAACGCGGCGTGGTTATTGAAAAGATCGATGGCGAACAGCTGACCATGACCAACAACCCCTATGAACTGCTGAACCACAAATCAGGTAAGTATGTGTTGTTGTCACTTTACGACCCCGCCTCCCGCGGTCGCTGGGAAGAAAGGGTGAAGGCTACATCCGTGGGTGATGAAGGCAACATGCTATACGAACGATGGGTGAAAGGCCGTGAGGATGAAACCGAACGCCTGTCCGGAGGCCGCCTGGGATATGTGCATGTAAGGGGTATGAACGACAAGAGTTATCGGGAAGTGTATGACAAAGCCATGGGCAAGTACTTCGACAAGGAAGCGCTTGTAGTGGATACACGCTTCAACGGCGGAGGCAACCTGCACGATCAGCTGTGTGTGTTCCTGAGCGGCAAGAAATACTTCACCACATTCCCACGCGGACAGGTGCTGGGCATTCGTCCGGATACCCGGTGGACCAAACCTTCGGTGGTGCTGATGTGCGAAACCAACTATTCGGATGCACATATCTTTCCATATGCCTACAAGGAACTCAACATCGGCAAACTCATCGGGATGCCCGTTCCGGGAACCGGCACCTCGGTGTGGTGGGAGCGCCTTTATATAGGTATCGTATTCGGTATTCCTGAGGTAGGCTACATGGGCCTTGATGGTACACTGTTGGAAAACCAGGAACTGCAACCCGACATCAAGGTGAAGAACGAGTACGAGCAGGTAGCAGTCGGTAAAGACCAGCAGTTGGAACGAGCTGTGAAGGAGTTGCTCGACGAGCTCGGTAAGAAGTAACCGGACTTAGTGAACGCTGGCCAGGAAGCGGTCCAGCATACCCTGGGTCACGTGGTCCATCACCACGATCTTCCACCAGTTGGGCTCGCCCTCATGGGTGTCGGGTACCAGCACAAATTTTTCTGCCACTTTGTGCGAGATTGCATTCCCACGGATGGTAACGATGTTCATGTGGGGATGACGGTAATACGCGATGCCTTTTTTGTCCAGCGTTTCACACAAACGGTCGGTGCGGGCGATGAGCTTGCGCACCTTGCTTTTCCATCCGTCCGACCCGTGCGTACGAAGGATCATCCAGATCGCTATGGCATTTGCACCGGAGCGGGATCCGCTGAGGGTGTAGTCGTTTCCATGTACGTAGCGTGCCTCTTTGGTCATCGCATATTGCATCCATCCTTTCCTGATCAGAAAGATGCCGGTACCGTAAGGCGCCTGCAGCATCTTATGTGCATCCATGGTAAAAGAGGTGATATGCGGGTTCTTGAAGGTATAGCGTTCATCGCCCGATGAGAACGGGTAGATGAAGCCGCCGAACGCGCCGTCCACATGCAGCATGAAGGGGAGCGGTTGTGCATCCAGCACCGCCGTCACCTCGTCAATCGGATCCACCGAACCGAACATGGTGGTGGACATGTTCATCACCACAATCAGGTACTTGATCCCGCTCTTTGCTGCGTCGCCGAGTTGTTGCTTCAGGGCATCTGTTTTGATGAGGCGGGTGCTGTCATCCACCTCCATCACCAGTTGTTTCAGGCAAAGCAGGTTGCAGCCTTTCGGCATGGAGTAGTGGCTGTCTTGCGAATACACCACGGCGATTTCATCCGGCCGAGCGCTGTGCTTCTCCATATAATAGTTGCGGTAGATCCAAAGCGCCATGATGTTGGCCTCGGTTCCACCTGCCGCTACATACCCGTCCTGCTGTCCGCTTTCTCCACCCAGGATCTCTTCCGCGCATAGGGCGATGGCTTCCCTTTCCAGCTCCTGCGTTCCCTTGAACGCTTCTTCGGATTGGGTCACCGTATGGCATCCGATGTGGTTGGGGTTGGAGTTGAGGGCCCGCATGTACGGGGCGTCATCCAGGAACGGAGCGTCGGGGTAAAACTCTTCGGGGTCAAGAAAAGAGGCGGGGAGTCCCAGCACATCGCGTTGCCGGAAATCCAGGTTTTGATTCAGGGCCTGGAAAACCCGGTCCCTGATTTTGCTGTGTGAATAAGCTTCCCAATACATAATATGAAATCAATCCCAACCGGAAACCAGTACGTCTGCGAGGTGCATGATCTTCAACGGTTTCTTTTCCTTGCGGATGTATCCGTTGAGGTGCATGAGGCAGGATGCGTCGGTGCTTACGATGAAGTCGGCCTCCGTTTCCAGGGCGTTGTTCACCTTTACCTCCGCCAGGCTGCTGGAGATGGCTTCAAACTTGGCGGCGAATGCCCCTCCGAAGCCGCAGCAGCTTTCGGTGTCTTTCATTTCCACGAGTTCCAGACCTTTCACCTTTTCCAACAGTATGCGGGGTTCGCGCTTGATGCCGTACTCACGCAGGGCGGCGCAGGAATCATGGTAGGTGGCTTTCTTGCCATCCATCTTGGCGCCGAGGTCGGTGATCTTTAGGTGGTTCACCAGGAAGTCCGACAGCTCGAAGGTGTTTTTCTGCAGTTGCCTGTACTCATTGTGCAGGGCTGAGTTCTTGAAGAGGTCGTCGTAATAGTTCTTGATCATGCCTGCGCACGATGCTGAGGGCGTGACCACCGGCCGGGTGTTGTCAATGTCTTTGATAAACTTGGCGGCCACCTCCCTGGCTTCATCCCAGTGTCCACTGGTGAAAGCCGGTTGACCGCAGCAGGTCTGGTCGGGGTTGTAGTGCACCGTGCAACCGATGCGTTCCAGGATCCGTACCATGTTGGCGGCGGTATCCGGGTAGATCTGATCTATGAAACAGGGGATAAAAAGTTCAACGTCCATTCGCGAAGCCTTTGCTTTTTCGAGTGGTCAAAGGTCGGTATTTTTCCGCGGAAGGCGAAACAGAAAGAACCATCCGACAACAAAAAAGACAATCAGGGCGAAAACGGAATTCCGCATGCTGCCGGTCAGCTCTTCGATCAGGCCGTAGCTGGCTGTGCCCAATACGATGCCTGTCTTTTCGCAGAGTTCATAAAAACTGAAATAAGATGCATGGTCATGTGTCTCCGGAAGCATCTTGGCGTAAGTGGATCGCGACAGCGACTGGATGCCACCCATGACCAATCCCACCACGGCGGCCAGCAGGTAGAAGGCATTGGCAGTATACACGAAATAGGCGGACACGCATATCCCCACCCAGATTACAAGGGACACGGACAGGGCCCGGATATTTCCGAACAGGGAAGAGGCCCTTGAAAAGGCCCAGGCGCCAATCATGGCTACAAACTGGATGATGAGGATGGTGGTGATGAGCTCATCGCTTTTCATGGAGATTTCCTTGTCACCGAAAGAAGCGGCCATGTACATCATCGTTTGTACGCCCATGCTGTAAACAAAGAAGGCGGTGAGGAACATCGGCAATGCTTTTTCCGTGCGGATTTGTTTCCACACACCCAGCAGTTCCGCATATCCTTTGGTAAGCAGGTTGCCCGATGCCTGTTTCTGGTACACGTTTTTCGGCAGTACCCTGAAGGTGATGTGGGAGAAGCCGAACCACCAGATGCCCGTCATCACAAACGAGATCCGGGCAGGTGTTCCATCCGAAGGCATACCGAATGTTTCCGGACTCATGATCATGATCAGGTTTACGATCAGCAGGATGGCGCTGCCCACATAGCCCAGTCCGAACCCCAGGGCGCTCACCCTGTCTTGGTCTTTTACCTCCGCGATCTCGGGCAGGTAGGCGTTGTAGAATACGAGGCTGCCGGAGAAACCCATCGTGGCCAGCATCAATCCCCCCAGGCCAATGCCCAGGTGGTCTTTGTCGAAGAAGTACAGCGCGCAGCAGGCGGCAGAGCCCAGGTAGCAGAAGAAGCGCATGAAGGCTTTCTTGCGCCCGCTGTAGTCGGCGATGCCGGAAAGAAGCGGTGAGATCAGCACCACCAGCAGAAAACCTGCGGAAATGGTGTAGGAGTATAAGGCGGTGTTGGTGAACTGGCGGCCCAGGAATACCACCTGGTCGTTTCCATCGGAGGAAGTAACGGCATTGTAGTAAATGGGAAAAATGGTGGAGGTGATCACCAGGCTGTACACCGAGTTGGCCCAGTCGTACATGGCCCAGCCCCTGATGATCTTCTTATTTCCCTTTTCGATCATTCGCGGTGGCGGTACGACTGAACGACTTCCACAAAATGTTTAACGTGATCCGGGTTTGTGTCCGGGTAGAGGCCATGGCCCAGGTTGGCGATGTGCCGCTGTGGTCCGAAGGTTTCCAGCATGGCGTGGGTGGCCTTTGTGATCACTTGCTTATCGGCATACAGCAGGCACGGGTCCAGGTTGCCCTGTACCGTTTTTCCGTTTCCGATCTGTGCTTTGGTTTCCCTGATGGGCATGTTCCAGTCGAGTCCCAGCACTTCGCATGGTAGTTGCGCCAGCTCGTTCATGGCAAAGAAGGCGCCTTTTGCGAAGATGATCACCGGCACGTCGGTGATGGCTTCACAGATCGCTTTCAGGTAGGGGATGCAGAAGGTGTGGTACTGGTCGGGCGAAAGTACGCCGGCCCAGCTGTCGAACACCTGCACCATGTTGGCGCCCGCCTGCACCTGCGCTTTCAGGTAGGCAATGGTGGATCGGGTGATCATGTCGAGCAGGCGGTGACTCGTCTCCGCGTCTGTGTACAACCACTTGCGCGCGGTTGAAAAGGTTTTGGATCCGCTGCCTTCCACCATATAAGAGAAGATGGTCCATGGTGCGCCTGCAAAACCGATCAGCGGCACGCGACCGGCCAGGGCGGATTTCACGAGTCGGATTTCCTCCACCACATATGCCAGGTCTTCCTCAGGGTTGGCTATGTGCAGGCTGTCCAGGTCTTCCGGTCGTTTGATGAACCGTTCGAACACAGGGCCTTTGGCTTCCACCACTTCGTAGGGAAGTCCCATGGCTTCCGGTATCACCAGGATATCGGAGAACAGGATGGCGGCGTCCACGCCCAGGATGTCCACAGGCTGTATGGTGACTTCACACGCCAGTTCCGGGTTCTCCACCAGCTGCTTGAAACTGCCGGCTTTTTCGCGCACCCTCCGGTATTCCGGGAACACGCGTCCGGCCTGACGCATCAACCACACGGGCGTTCTTTCGGTCTTTTCTCCCCTGGCTGCCCGCAGGATGAGGTCGTTTTTCAATTCCATGCCGGTCGGATCAGATGCTTGCTTTCTCGCGTTGTTTGATCAGGTTCAGCGCCGATCCGGCTTTGAACCACTCGATCTGGCTTTCATTGTAGCTCTGGTTCACCTTGATCTCATCCGAGGTGCCGTCGGCATGATCCAGTCGCAGGGTCAGCTGCTTGTCTGGCGCGAACTGATCCAGGTCGGTGAAGGATATGGTATCATCTTCCCTGATCTTGTCGTAGTCGGCTTCGTTGGAGAACGTGAGCGCCAGCATGCCTTGTTTTTTCAGGTTCGTTTCGTGGATGCGGGCGAAGGATTTCACCAGCACCGCACGAACACCGAGGTGACGGGGTTGCATGGCGGCGTGCTCGCGGGAAGAACCTTCACCGTAGTTGGAATCGCCTACCACAATGGTTGGGATGCCTTTGGCTTTGTAGTCACGTTGTACCGCCGGCACTTCACCGTATTCACCGGTGATAACGTTCTTCACTTTGTTGGTTTCGTCGTTGAAAGCATTCACCGCACCGGTGAGGGTGTTGTTGGAGATGTTGTCGAGGTGTCCGCGGTAGCGCAGCCACGGGCCGGCCATCGAGATGTGGTCGGTGGTGCACTTGCCTTTTGCTTTGATCAGCACACGCATGCCTGTGATGTTCTTGCCGTCCCAGGGTTGGAAGGGGGTCAGGAGCTGGAGACGTTCTGAGTCGGGCTTCACCACCACGTCCACCTTGCTGCCGTCAGCAGCGGGTGCCTGGTAACCGGCATCTTCCACGGCAAAGCCATTGGGTGGGAGTTCGAATCCTTTGGGTTCATCCAGTTTTACCTGCTGACCTTCTTCGTTGGTGAGGGTATCGGTAAGTGGATTGAAGCCCAGGTCACCGGCGATCGCCATAGCTGTGACCAGTTCGGGTGATCCCACAAAGGCATAGGTGTTCGGGTTGCCGTCGGCGCGTTTGGCGAAGTTCCGGTTGAATGAATGGACGATGGTATTTTTCTCCTGTTTGTCAGCACCCGCACGCGCCCATTGGCCGATGCAGGGACCGCATGCATTCGCAAACACATTGGCTCCGATCTGATTGAACGTGTCGATAAAGCCGTCGCGGTCGATGGTATAGCGTACCTGTTCGGAACCTGGGGTCACAGTGAACTGGGATTGTGCTTTGAGGTGTTTGTCGACCGCCTGTTTGGCGATGGAGGCGGAACGGGAAATATCTTCATAGGAAGAGTTCGTGCAGGAACCGATCAGGCCGTATTCAATCTTGGTCGGCCACCCATTCTTCTCGGCGGCTTCACGCATCTTGGAGATGGGGGTGGCGATGTCCGGCGAGAATGGACCGTTCAGATGCGGTTCGAGGGTCGACAGGTCGATCTCGATCACCTGGTCGAAATATTTTTCAGGGTTGGCGTATACTTCGTCATCGCCGGTGAGGTGTTCCTTGATGGCATCGGCGAGTTTGGCTACATCCGCACGTCCGGTGGCCGACAGGTAACGCGACATGGACTCGTCGTATCCGAAGGTGGAGGTGGTGGCCCCGATCTCGGCGCCCATGTTGCAGATGGTACCTTTGCCTGTGCATGACAGGGAGCGGGCGCCTTCGCCGAAATATTCCACGATGCAGCCGGTTCCGCCTTTTACTGTAAGGATGCCGGCCACTTTCAGGATCACGTCTTTGGCGGATGTCCATCCGTTCAGCTTTCCGGTCAGTTTCACGCCGATCAGTTTGGGGAACTTCAGCTCCCATGCCATACCTGCCATCACGTCAACGGCGTCTGCGCCGCCCACGCCGATGGCCACCATGCCAAGTCCGCCGGCATTCACTGTATGGCTGTCTGTACCGATCATCATACCTCCGGGGAATGCATAGTTTTCGAGTACCACCTGGTGGATGATACCGGCGCCGGGTTTCCAGAAACCGATGCCGTATTTGTTGCAAACGGAAGCGAGGAAGTTGAATACTTCGTTGTTTTTGTTGATGGATTCCTGCAGGTCCTTGTCGGCGCCCACGCGTGCCTGGATCAGGTGGTCGGCGTGCACGGTAGAAGGCACGGCGGTTGTTTCCTTACCGGCTTGCATGAACTGGAGGAGGGCCATCTGGGCGGTGGCATCCTGCATGGCTACGCGGTCGGGCGCGAAGTCCACATAGGATTTACCCCTTTCATAGGCTGTGGTGGCTGAACCATCCCACAGGTGGGTGTAGAGGATCTTTTCAGAGAGCGTCAAGGGTTTGTTAACCACTTTACGTGCTGCGGCAATGCGTTCGGGGAAGCGGGCATACACCGCTTTGATCATGTCAAGGTCGAATATCATGGTGATGTGTTTTTTGCGGTCTCAAATGTGGTGGCGAAATTAGCAAAAGACACAGATAATCGCAATGTGGGGTGGATGGGGCTATGGGATTCAGATATCCTAAAATCCGGTCAGATTTTTAACTTGTTGGTGGAAATTCAAAAAAAACTTATATTTGCACCCTTAATAAAAATGATCGAAGCAAGTCATTATGGCAAACCATAAGTCAGCCCTGAAGCGAATCCGTGCCACCGAGGCCCGCACAGAAAGGAACAAATACCAGCACAAGACCGCGCGTAACGTGATCAAGAAGCTGCGTACCACAACCGACAAGAAAGAAGCAACGGACCTGTTGCCAAAGGTTTCGGCCATGCTGGATAAGCTTGCCAAGAGCAACATTATTCACAAGAACAAAGCATCCAACCTGAAGTCAAGCCTGACCAAGAAGGTTGCAAGTCTTTCATAAGCATAGTACCCCCATTCTATGTCATAAGCCCTCGGGATTTCCCGGGGGCTTATTTTTTTATTCAACTTAGAAACCCAAGGTCTTAGGCGGTGGTCATGCCTGCCTGTCATCACGCTAGCCTGTGCATCGGCAGGTAGGTTCTATAGGCCCCGCCGTATTGTTTTGCCACCAAGGCACAAAGTCACCAAGAAAAGTTCGCACAGCAAACCACCGTGTCTTGGAGCCCTTGTGGTATTCTTTGATTTCCGGGGGCTTTGCCCTCTTTTAACAAATCCACCTTCTCGGAAGGTGGTTTCTTTACGGCTTCAGCATGTCCCTGATTTTCTCGAAGGCTTCCTGGTTCGGGGCCTCCAGCACAGCATTGTGGATCTTCTTTTTCTCCTTGGTGGTGAGGTGCCAGCTCAGGGCCACCTTGTCATCCTGCTCATTGTACATCTGGAGTTTGATCACGTCAATGGTATTACCGAACCATTTGCTGGCATACTGCAGGAGCTGGTCGTGGTCCATATCCTGTGTGATAAACAGGTTGTCGTACATCTTGCCGATCGGGTTCAGCATGTTTTGTACCAGGGTACCCCTGGGGTTTTTATCCACTTCATATTCCTTGTATCGGTCGCGCACCTGGATGAGTATCACCCCGCTGGTGTTGTTGGCGATCCATGATCGGAAGGAGTAAATGAATTTAAGGCTGGTCTTAAGACCGAAGTTATCACGCAGTCCGGCATCCATCACCTGGATGGGTGGTTCGCTGGGCAGGTATACGATCGGACAGATATACGGGAAGGTTGCATTCATCCTGAGGGCGCTTGTGAAGCGGAGGTTGTAAGGGTTCTGATCGCTGAAGAACCGGGTGAATTCGATGCCTTCCAGCAAGGGGTCGTTCACCAGGTTATCCACTGGAGCATTCTGGGTGAGATAAGAAATGGGTTGAGCGGATATGTAAAGGCGGCGGCCGTCATTCAGGATGCTGGGTGTGAGTACCATCATTGGAATGGTGGCGCTGTATTCGGCAATCGTGTAGTCTTTCAGCCGATGTTCCAGTATGTTGCCCGTGTTTGTGTTGAGCTGTTGTTCGAAAGCGAAACCGCGGTCTTTGCGATAGGTCTGGCCCTCATATTCGAATTGTTGTATGCGCAGGAAGAAGTCGTTCACCGCAACGCTGAATGCCATGGGATTCAGAATATCGGTGCCGATGTTGTCCAGGTATTGCGGGTTGTTCAGGTTGATGTGGTTGGTGTCGGCTGTTTGCGACCGGTAATAAAGTTCCCTCAGGTAGGCGGCACCGATCATTCCTCCGGAAGATCCGGTGATGAGCATCATGTGCTTCATCAGTTGTTGTCCGGATACACTGTCGGCGTACTGCAAGGCCCTGAACGTCCACACCGCTGCGCGTAAACCGCCACCGCTTGTGTTCACGATGACCAGCTTCGGTTTCTTTTCAGGGTAAAGGCTCTCATTTTTTTTCTTCCAGTTGTTAAGGATCTCCACCGTGCGACTGATGTCCTTGTGGTTCATCTCCGGATCGTAGTTCAGTGCCTGGAGGTGGTCAATGGTGTATGCGGGTTTGGATTGCGTTTGGTAGTTCATTCCCACGGCCCGGTTCCCCGGGTTGAAGAATTCGAACTGCGCCATGAAATTGATGAGCAGGAAAAGCAGTCCGTATACCGTGAAAGACCATCCCCGCAACCAGAACTTCAATGCATTGGTCAGCATCAGGAACATGGTGAAGAGGAGAATGATGCTTGCACCGGCGGGGATCATGAAGTACTTCACCTCCCTGAAGAGGCCCAGGGCGATCAATGCTCCGATCAGGATCATTTCAAAGATCGCAGCCATGGTATGGTTCTGCCGGAACACCCGCTCGAGCATGGCCCTGTCATAGTGGAAAGATTTGCGGGCAAGCCGCATGTTGAACGGGCTTGTCATGTATGTATCTACCCGCCATTCCTTGCCGCGTCTGCTTTTCTTGGGAGGGGGTTTTTCGGCGTGTTTCTGGATGATGTATTTGGTGTCTCCCAGGGTACGCACCTGCATGTCGGGAGGTCCTTCCATGTCCACCCTCACCCCGAACATCTTGAACAGGTCTTTGTTGGTGTTGAAAAAATAGGCAAAGGCAAAAGCGATGAAGAGGAACACGCCCAGCAGGAATCCCAGGATATCAATCACGGTGTCGCCGAACGGAACGAATTCGTTTTCGCCCTGGAACAGGTAGATTTTATAGCTGTAGTATATGCAAAAGGCGAAAGGGATGGCGGAGTTGTTCACGCAGAACTTCCAGAACGGGCGCGATAGTGTGGCGAGGAAGGGAAAGCGGAAACTGTTTCCGATGTAGCTGGAAATATGGAAAGCCATGATGAAGGCACCGGCGGTAACGCCCATGAAGAGGTACGAGAAGAAGTCGACCCGGCCCAGGTATTCGGGATCAAGAAACAGGTAGGGAATTCCGTAGCGTACGAGTATGTGCTGGCCTACGAAGCCGAACATGATGGCCCAGAATACCAGCAGGAGCTGGTTCTTTTTCAGATGAAGTACCAGCAGTTGAAACGGAAAGAAGTAGTACAGGCGACTCCATCTTTCCGAGTTCCAAAAGCCGTTGTCATCTGGTGTGCTCATGTACCTTTGCGGTGGTTCCTCACTTAAATACGCAATGGATTGAAGAAGGTTAAGGCTCCCTGAAACAATCTTGTTGCTACAGCAGATATTCAATGACGCGCTCTTCCAGTCGGAACGGTTTGAGTTCCGCGAGACCGAGGCGATCAATGGCAACCTGGAGGTCATCCTTTGTGATGGTTCCTTCCTTGCCGCAATAAAACCTGGCTGACGTTTCCAGGGAACGCAAGGGGATCAGTCCCACCAGTTCCGATCCTGTTACCTCAACGCCCAATCCTGCGGCCTTTTCCTTTACCCTTTCGAAAACCATATGCATGGGTGTGATGTCAATGTTGGTCAGGTTGGTGGAAACCTGTGCTTTCCCGTATTCTTCAATGTACCATCCGATGGCCTTGACGGCTTTCATTTCCCCGGCCAGCACCACAAGGTTACCCAGGGCATCGTAGCCCCGGATGGCGCCGCTCTCCCTGATTTCTTCCGCAATCGACCTGGCGATCTCTTTGTCTTTTGTGTTCAGGTTGATGTTGTATGCCACCAGGAACGGTCTGGCGCCGATCACTGTAACCCCCGACCGTGCATTGAAGTGGGCCCTTCCGAAGTCGGGAGCCCAGCCGGGTTGCAGGATCTTTTCCGCCATGCCTTCGTATTCTCCCGCACGAATTTTGGATAAGTTATGGCGCGAGCGCAACAGTGCCGATTCTTCGTACAGGAATACGGGGATGTCCAGTTCCTGTCCCACACGTTCTCCCAATATCCGCGAGTAGTGCACGGTCTGTTGCATGGTGATGTTGCGTATGGGCACGAGCGGACAAACATCCGTGCTTCCGATGCGGGGATGTGTGCCTTTGTGCTGTTGCATGTCAATCTTTTCAGCCGCAGTTTTGATGGCCCTGAACGCCCCTTCAATCACAGCGTCGGGTGGACCGGCAAAGGTGATCACCGTCCGGTTGGCAGACGCACCCATGTCCACATGCAATAGTTTTGTGCCTTCTACGGATGTGATGGAGTCCGATATGGCGTCAATGATACTTTTGTCTCTGCCTTCACTGAAATTGGGGATGCATTCGATCACCTGCCCTTCCTGTTGCATGTTGGGTTTTGACTTTTGGTTCTCAACAAAGTAATGTGCCCTGCTGCAGGTGTGTGAACCGACCATCGGTATTCTGCGCTCCTGTTCGCCACACCTACATACAAACGTACACAAAGTTTCTTCATCTCAGCTACCAACGGATGATATTGCCGGTGAACCCTGTAAGAGGTGGCCTTTTGGTAGTTGCTGGACCGGATCACCGATTTATCTTACTTTTGCCGCATGCCTGGAAATTCATTTGGACAAATATTTAGGCTTACCACTTTTGGTGAGTCGCACGGTGTTGCACTGGGGGGCGTGATCGATGGATGCCCGGCCGGATTGGCGCTTGACCTGGAGGCCATCCAGCAGGAACTGGACCGCCGCCGTCCCGGTCAATCCAAGATCACCACGCAAAGAAAAGAACCCGATACCGTGGAATGGTTGTCGGGGATTTTCGAAGGCAAAACCACCGGAGCCCCCATCGGGTTTATTATCAGGAATGCCAATCAGCGGTCTGCCGATTACGACCACATCAAAGAAGTGTATCGTCCGTCACATGCAGATTACACCTACGACGCCAAATATGGTCATCGCGATTACCGTGGTGGCGGCAGGTCTTCTGCCCGGGAAACCGCCAGTCGCGTGGTGGGTGGCGCTGTTGCCCGCCAGCTGCTTCAGCACCAAGGCATCAGTATCCGTGCCTGGGTGTCATCTGTGGGTGAAATCGCGATGGAAGATCCGTCCGAAGTTCCGGATCATATTTCCATTGAGTCCAACATTGTTCGTTGTCCGGATGCTGCGGTGGCCGAAAAAATGATCACCCTGATCGATCAGATCCGCAAGGACGGAGATACCGTCGGTGGAGTTGTGTCCGCTGCCGTCACCGGATGCCCGGCCGGCTTCGGTGAGCCTGCCTTTCATAAACTGCATGCCGACCTCGGCGCTGCCATGCTGTCCATCAACGCATGCAAAGGTTTCGAATACGGTTCGGGTTTTGCCGGTACACGTTTGCGCGGATCGGAACACAATGACGTATTCATCCGGGAAGGAGATGAGATCCGCACCCAGACCAACCATTCGGGAGGGATCCAGGGAGGTATTTCCAATAGCATGCCCATCCTGTTCAAGGCTGCGTTTAAACCCGTGGCTACGATCATGCGTCCGCAACAAAGCGTCAATAAGGAAGGCGCATCCGTTACCGTAGAAGGCAGAGGGCGCCATGATCCTTGTGTACTACCAAGAGCCGTTCCCATCGTGGAAGCCATGGCCGCATTGGTGCTGGCAGACCATGTGCTGCTGCACAAGACCGCACGGATATGAGGGGGAACCCGGTTAAATCCCATGTGATATGAAAAAAATGGCCTTGCACTGGAGAATCCTGACAGGTATGCTGATCGGGGTGTTTCTGGGTTGGGGAGCAGCTGCCTCAGGTCATGTGACCTTCGTGGAGCACTGGATCAGTCCGTTCGGTACCATCTTCATGAACCTGCTCCAGCTCATCGCAGTGCCCCTGGTATTCGCATCGCTGGTGAAAGGCGTCAGCAGCCTGACCGATATATCCAGTCTTTCCAGAATCGGATTGAAAACAATGGGCTTCTACCTGGGTACTACAGTCATTGCCGTTACACTCGGATTGATATTGGTGAACATCACACGGCCGGGTACATCGTTCTCGCAGGAGAAGCGCACGGAACTTCAGGAGAAATATGCGTCTTCGGTGGAGGAGAGAAAGGCCGGCGCCGAACAGGTGAAAAGCAGTGGTCCGCTTCAGTTTCTTGTGGACATGGTGCCGCGTAACTTCATTGACGCCGCCACCGATAACAAGAAAATGCTGCAGGTGATTATATTCTCGCTTCTGTTCGGAGTGGCACTGGTGATGTTACCCCAGGAAACCACCGTTCATGTGCGGGGCTTTTTTGACGGACTGAATGAAGTGTTTCTGAAGATCATCGATCTGATTATGCTGTTTGCCCCCTACGGAGTCATGGCGCTGATGGCGGGTGTGATTGTGGGTTTTGCCGATTCGCTCGGCGAACTGATGCAGGCCCTCGGGATGTATTCGCTTACCGTTATCATCGGCCTGTTCCTGATGGTTGCCGTGGTGTACCCCGTGCTGCTTTACCTCTTCGCACGCAAAAAGCCCCTCGACTTTTTCAAAGGTATTATGCCGGCGCAGCTGCTGGCTTTTTCAACCAGTTCCAGCGCAGCCACCCTGCCGGTAACCATGGAACGGTGTGAAGAACACCTGGGAATATCCAACAAAGTGACATCCTTTGTGCTGCCGCTCGGGGCCACCATCAACATGGATGGAACCTGCCTCTACCAGGCCGTGGCCGCCGTCTTCATTGCCGAAGCCTTTGGCTACGATCTTACCCTGGCCGACCAGGCCAGCATTGTACTTACGGCTACTCTTGCCTCCATTGGCACCGCAGCGGTGCCGGGCGTAGGTATTGTGATGCTCATGATCGTGCTCGCCGGCATAGGTGTACAACCGGAAGGCATTGCCCTGGTGATGGCGGTGGATCGCATCCTGGATATGTGCCGCACCGTTGTGAACGTGACTAGTGACGCTACAGTAGCTACCATTGTGGCTCATTCGGAAGGTCAGTTGAAGGATGTGACGGAGGAAGACCTGATGTCCTGAATTCCCATCTTTACTTTTTTTACCTTTAAAGCCCGGTTCCGGTCAAACCGATTTGTATCGGAAACCAAAAGCATGCAAACCGAGCAAACGTTGTTCTGATATGATCAAGAAAATATTCATCATCCTGGGTGTACTCATTGCGCTGGTGTTGGGCGCCATCATTGTTCTGCCTATTGTTTTCAAGGATAACATCGTGCAGGCCGTCAAGGATGCGGCGAACGACAACCTGAACGCCACCCTGAACTTCGGGGATTTCGATCTTTCACTGATTCGATCATTTCCAGACTTCAGCGTTGAGATCAATGACCTGTCGGTGGCCAACAAGGAACCGTTCGAAGGGGATACCCTTATCAGCATGAAATCCTTGCATCTTACCGTAGACCTCATGAGCGTGATCAGTGGCAACGAGATGAAGATCAAAACCGTTCGCCTGGACCAGCCACGCATGAATTTCAGCGTGCTGGAAGACGGGCGTGCCAACTGGGACATCGCCAAGTCATCTGCAACCGGAGAAACATCAGCCCCGGAAACCAGCCCCGAAAAAGAGGAAGCCCCTTCTGAAGGAGCGCCGTTCAAAGCCGCCCTGAAATCACTGGAGATTGTGAAGGGATATATGGCCTACGAAGACAAAAGCCTGGCATTCGCCATGGTGTTGAATGAACTGGACTTCGAATTGAGTGGCGACTTCACAGCAGATTTCACATCCGTAAAATCAAAAGGATCCATTCATGCGGTGGATATGTCCTACGAAGGTGTGCCTTACCTGACGAAGGCTGTGGTGGGTCTGAAGGCAGACCTGGATGCGGATATGAACAAGTTTGAATTCACTTTCAAGGAAAATGAGTTGAAAGTGAATGAACTCGAACTCGGCCTGGACGGAAAGTTTGCCATGCCCGACAACGGTTATGTGATGGACCTGAAGTTCGCCGCCAAAAAGAATGAGTTCAAGAATTTCCTGTCGATGGTGCCAGCCGTCTATGCGAACGATTTTGCCTCTGTTAAGACATCCGGGAAACTGGCCCTTGACGGGTATGTGAAGGGATTGTATAACGACAGCATCATGCCGGGCTTCGGTACCAATATTGTCATTGAAGATGCCATGTTCAAATACCCCGACCTGCCCGGAGCCATGCAAAACATCCAGGTAGCCGTGAACATCGATAGCCCCACCGGCGACCCGGATCAGACGGTGGTAGACATCAGCAAATTTCATGTGGAGATGATGGGTAACCCCTTCGATATGCACATGCGCATCGCCACCCCGGTGAGCGACCCCCAGGTGGATGGCGCCATGAAGGGCGTGATCAATCTGAGCAAGCTGGGTGACATCGTGCCCAGGGAAAAGGACGACAAGCTTTCGGGTATCATCACTGCCGACCTCGAACTGAAAGGACGCCAGTCGTCCATTGACCAGGGACGGTATGAAGACTTCCACGCCGTGGGTGGTTTGGGAATTGCCGATATGTATTACCAGACCAAAGATTTCCCACAGGGCATGCGAATCAATAAGCTGCAGTTCAATTTCAGTCCGCAGTACCTCGACCTCGCCGAATTCAACAGCATGATCGGAAAGAGCGATCTCCAGGCCAGTGGAAAGGTGACCAATTACCTGGCCTATGCATTAAAAGACAGTGCCACACTGGCGGGTAACTTCCGCATGACATCCACTTCGTTCGACCTGAATGAATTCATGACAGAGGATGAAGCGGCAGCTGCTTCAACGCCGGCGTCAGGTGAAGGTACACCGGCATCCGGAGAAGCCGCTCCTCCTGCAGAAGAAGCTTTGTCGGTGATTGAAGTGCCACCGTTCATTGATTTCGTGGCTTCGGCGTCTTTCGGGAAACTGTTGTACGATAACATGCCGATGGACAACGTGTCGGGTTCCCTGAAGATCAAAGACCAGGTGATTACCCTCGAAAATTTCAAAATGAATACCCTCGGAGGTGCCATGACTGTGAACGGCACATATGGTACAAAAGATGTGAAGTCCCCCGACGTGGATTTCAGTCTGGACATCAAAGGTTTCGATGTGGAGCAAACCACATCTACCTTTAATACCGTGGCCGAGATTGCACCCATTGCCAAAGCCTGCAAAGGCAGCTATTCCACCAGCATGTCGTTTGTGACGAAGCTGGATGATAAGATGGAACCGGTGATGAATACACTGGCCGGTCAGGGTCGTTTGAAAGCCGAGAATATTAAGGTGGAAGGTTTCCAACCCCTTGAAAAAATGGCTGACGTGCTGCGCAACCCCAAACTGAAAAAGTGGGAATTCAACAACATGGATGTGGCCTTCCGGTTTTCCGAAGGAAGGGTGCATGTGGACCCGGTTCCCCTCAAGCTGGGGAATGTGAAAGGAACCATGCAGGGATCCAATGGATTTGATCAGACCCTGGACTATGTTCTTAATCTGCAGATCCCCAGAAGCGATATGGGAGGCGATGCCGTAAACGGTTTGCTGGCTTCCGCAGGACTGAAAAACGACCCCAACGCCACCTTGCCTGTGGATGTGATGATCGGTGGTACCGTTACCAATCCGACCATCACCCCAAGCATCAAAGGTGCAACCACACAGGTGAAGGATCAGGTGAAGGAAGTGGTGAAAGAAAAAGTGGAGGAACTGAAAGACAAGGGTCGCGAAGAATTACAGAAACAGGCAGACAAAGTGCGTGCGGAAGGAAAAGCTGCTGCGCAACGCATCCGTGACGAAGCGGAAGCCAACGCCAAGAAGATTGAGGATGAAGGAAAAGGCAATCCGCTGAAGAAGAAAGCCGCACAGGTTGCTGCTGACAAGGTACGCAAGGAAGGTGAAGCAAAGGCGAAGCAGGTGGAAGACGAAGCCAATCGTAAGGCGGATGGAATTGAAAATACCGCCAAACAAAAGGCAGACGATTTGCTGAATAAATAACAGTTGCAGTTGATTATATAAGCTACGGCCAAACTTCCGTTCCCGGGGAAGATGACTGGTATGGTCCGGAAGAACATATATCTATGGGCGCTCGTTTTGTCGGCGTCGTTGCAGGGAAGTGCGGTCGCGCAGGATTGCCCCGTGCCTGGAAAAAAGTCCCAGGCCCTGTTCGATGATGCACTGAGCCGTTGGAGATACGACCGCAAAAATGCCATGTCAGAACTCCAGGAACTGGCCGATAAGGAGGAAGACTTCACCGACCTTCAGCTCTTCCTCGGAGGTGAGTTCTACAAAGATCACCAGGAAAAAATCGCTTATAAGTATTTCCAGAAAGCTGTGCAGAGCTGTCCCGACCGTGATCCCTATGCCTACCTGTACATGGCGGAGATTGCATACAACCTGCAGTACTACGACAAGTCGATCATGCTGCTCGAGAAGTTCTTTGGCTATCCGCAGTCCATCAAATCAGCCAAGGATAAGGCCGATGCCGAAAAACTGTTGCGCATGGCGAATTTCTATGATAAGGTATACAAGAATCCGGTGCCTTTTGATCCGCACGTGGTGGATGGCATTTCAACCGAGGTGGATGAATACCTGGCCATGGTATCTCCGGACGATGAGTATTTTTTCTTTACACGCGGATATAGCCGGAAGGACAAGAACCTGCCTGCCGATTATGTTTTTGAAAGAGAGATTTCCGGGGATGATCGCATTGAGAAGTTCTGCCGCAGCAACAGGGAAGATGGCAAGTGGCAGATAGGAGAACCGCTGCCACCTCCCTTCAACACCAACATGAACGAAGGTGGACCCACCGTTTCTCTTGATAACAAAGAATTGTACTTCACCGTGTGTACCGACATCGGTACCTCGTTAAAAAACTGTGACATCTACTATGCGCAATGGAGGAACAGTCATTGGAGCGACATCCGCAGCCTGGGCGACGACATCAATGATCCCCAACTATGGGATTCCCAGCCGTCCATCTCTTCCGACGGGCAAACGCTCTACTTTGCGAGCATGCGGCCCGGTGGACTCGGAGGTTCCGATATTTATGTCTGCCATCGCCTTCCCGGTTCCCAATGGAGCAAACCCGAGAACCTGGGCGCTCCCATCAATACCCCGGGCAATGAGAAATCTCCCTTTATTCATACCGATAGCCAAACGCTCTATTTCTCATCCGACGGTCATCCCGGGCTCGGAGGGTATGATATCTTCTACACCCGAGCCGATAAGAAGACCGGAAAGTGGATGGAACCCACCAACATCGGCTACCCCATCAACAAGGAAACCGATGAGCTTGGCTTTTTCGTGAGCACCGACGGGCAAACCGCCTACTTCGCATCCAATACCCTGAAAGGCGGGGTGGGGGGATACGATATATACAGTTTCCCTCTCTACAAAGAAGCCCAACCCGAAAAGGTGTTGCTGGTGAAAGGTGAGGTGAAGGATGAAAACGGTGAAGTTGCAAAAGACGCCAAACTGGAGCTGAAGAGTTTAAAGACCAAGGAGGTCACCGAGATCAAGATAAACAAGGATGATGGTAAATACGTGGCTGCGGTGACGGTACAAGCTGACGAGGATTTTATTCTTTCAGTAAAAGAGAAAGACAAGGCGTTCAATGCCGTTTACCTGGAAACCAAGAAGCCCGAACCTGTCAAGCCCATGACGGTGGCCTTTGAAACAAAGGAGATCAAGGTGGGTGAGTCGTATCAGTTGAATGATATCATCTATGCCACCAATTCATTCGATCTCTCCGCAGAGGCCATGGCCATGATCGATGAGTTTATAGATTACCTCACCCGCAACCCCACACTCAAAATAGCCATCCAGGGGCACACCGACAACCAGGGCGATGCGCATCAGAACATGGAACTGTCGAACAACCGTGCCCGTTCGGTGTACCAGTACCTCGTTATTGAAGGCATTGACCCCGACCGGCTTTCTTACAAAGGGTTCGGGCAAACCAACCCCATCGCTTCCAATACCAGCGAGGAAGGCAGGGCCCGCAACCGTCGTACCGAATTTAAGATCATCGGTAAATAAAGGATGTGCCCGGCCCGCTGATTTTGCCTATTTTCGCGTGCATGTTCAGGCAGCTATCATTTATCGTTTTGCTGGGCGCCGTTGTTTTGATGACAAACGCATGCCAGGATAATGCACCCTCGTCAGAACAGGGTGGCACAGATTCAACCGCAGTGGAAACCGCCAGTGCCGATCCGGAAGCCAGGCGCATCGCAAAAGAAGTCATGCAGGCCATGGGTGGCCGTGAAGCCTGGGACCGCACCCGCCACATCGGCTGGTGTTTCTTTGGCAGCCGGCACCTGTTGTGGGATAAATACACAGGGCGCGTGCGCATTGAACACCACAAATGGAATATGCTGTTCCTGATCAACGTGAATGACACCACCGGCCGCGTTTTCGAAGGCAACCAGGAGATCACCGAGCCGGATACTTTGAAGAAACTCGTTGACATCGGCCGCCAGATATGGGTGAACGACAGCTACTGGCTCGTGATGCCCTTCAAGCTTCTCGATCCGGGCGTGAACCTGAAGTACGTGGGCAAGGATACAACCCAGGACGGCAAAATGACGGACGTGTTGGAACTCACGTTCGGGAACAGCGTGGGCTATACGCCCGAGAATAAATACCGGGTGTATGTGGATCCGGAAACCCACCTGGTGAGCCGGTGGGATTATTTTGCCAATGCCTCCATGACCGAGCCAAGCATCAGCGACCTGTGGTCGGGATATAAGAACTATGACGGCGTTCTGCTGTCCGGTGGCCGCGGTGGCCGTAGCCTGGAAGATATCGTGGTGTTCCGTGAGCTTCCGGACAGGGTGTATGAAGACACCGCCTCCGTGCAGGGTATTGTTTACCCAGATAAGATCATGCCATGACCAAACCGAGTGTACCCAAGGGCACGAGGGACTTTTCCCCGGTGCAGATGGCCCGGCGCAATCATATCTTTTCCGTGATCCGTGAAGTGTTTCACCTTCACGGATACCAGGCCATTGAAACACCCGCCATGGAACATGCATCCACGCTTCTGGGCAAATACGGTGAAGAAGGTGATCGCCTCATCTTCCGCATCCTCGACTCCGGGGATTTTCTGAAAGATGTTGACCGGAGCGAGTTGGCCATTACCGAATCCCGTGAGCTGACCGGCAAGATTTCGGAAAAAGCCCTTCGGTATGACCTGACCGTACCCTTTGCAAGGTACGTGGTGCAGCATCAGAACGATATCAATTTCCCGTTCAAACGCTACCAGATTCAACCCGTATGGCGTGCCGACCGGCCGCAGAAAGGCCGCTACCGCGAGTTCTACCAATGCGATGCGGATGTGATCGGAAGCGATTCACTGCTGAACGAAGTGGAGCTGATCCAGATCATCAGTGAAGTACTGGAACGACTGAAGATTCCCGGATGGGTACTGAAGGTTAACAACCGCAAGATCCTGGCAGGCATGGCGGCCCTCATGGGTGCCCCCGAACGCATCACCGATCTCACTGTGGCCATGGATAAACTTGATAAGATCGGACTGGAAGCTGTGCAAAAGGAATGGTTGGAAAGGGGTTTCAGTCAGGATGCCGTGAACCTCATGACGCCGTTGCTTGAAATCAATGGTGATTCGGAAGATAAGATGAATACGCTTCGCCTGAAACTGGCCGACATCGAAGTGGGACAGAAAGGGATCGGTGAGCTGACCGATATGTGGCAGATGGCCTCGGAATTCATCGGGAAAGAACATATTTCTTTCGAGCCGTCACTTGCACGCGGACTGAACTACTACACAGGAGCCATATTTGAAGTGGGGGTTCCGGAAAGCGGCATCGGAAGCATCATAGGTGGCGGCAGGTATGACGACCTGACCGGTATATTCGGTCTGGCGGGTATGTCGGGCGTGGGCATTTCCTTCGGCGCGGATCGCATTTACGACGTGATGGAAACCTTCAACCTGTTCCCGGAAACCAGCACCATGTCTACCCAGCTGATGTTTGTGAACTTCGGTGAAGAGGAAGAGAAGTTTTGCATGAAAGCTGCCCATCTGCTCAGAAAGAAAGGTGTAAGGGTGGAAGTGTATCCCGGGCAGGTTAAGCTGAAGAAACAAATGCAGTATGCCAACCAGAAGTCGATCCCGTGGGTGGCACTGGTGGGTGAAGAAGAACTGAAAAGCGGACAGATCACCCTGAAGAATATGGAAAGCGGTGAACAGCAAAAGTTTGATACCGATGCACTGGCAGACTACATCAATCGTTCACATACAGGCATTGCATTTTAGTTATATTTGCCCATAACCCTATAGTATGCAAGAAGAACAACCTTTACTCGACTCCACCTCCCAGAACAACGATCCCGGTGTCATGAAGATCGCCATGACCTATGGGGGTATGCTGGGAATGGCTGCCGTTATCGTAAACCTTCTGTTTTACATGGCGGGTATGACGCGGTCAACAATAACAGCGGTGGCAGGATATGCCGTCATACTCGGATTCATTATCTACGGATGTATCCAGTACCGGGACCGGTATCTCGGCGGACATATCTCTTATGGTAAAGCCTTGGGAACCGGTGTGATGATCGCGTTGTTTTCCTCGCTGATCGTTGCGCTGTACACATACGTTTTAATGTATCAAATTGATCCCGGACTGCTTGAACAATCAAGGGCGGAAGCCCAGCAGAAAATGCTGGAATCCAATCCGAACCTGACCGATGCCCAACTGGAGCAGGGTATGAAGATTGCAAATATATTCATGTCCCCGGGTGTGATTATGGTGATGGTTGTAATAGGGCATGTACTCATCGGTTTTATCTTCTCACTTATCACTTCCATCTTCATCAAAAAAGAGGAAACCGGTATCCCTTCAGCGTAGTACATATGGACCTGTCGCTTGTCATACCCCTGCTGAATGAGGAGGAGTCGCTGCCCGAACTGGTGGCGTGGATTGATCGCGTTTGCAAGGCACATGACCTGAGCCATGAGATCCTCTTAATTGATGACGGCAGTACCGACGGTTCCTGGAAAGTGATCGGCGAACTTTCCCGCCAATACCCATCCATTAAAGGCATCCGCTTCAGAAGAAATTACGGCAAATCAGCCGGACTCAACTGCGGCTTTGAAGCAGCCACCGGCAATGTGGTCATCACCATGGATGCCGACCTGCAAGACAACCCCGATGAGATTCCCGATTTGTACAAGATGATCATGGAGGATGGATACGATCTCGTATCCGGATGGAAGAAGAAGCGCTACGACCCCCTGATGAAGACCCTGCCCAGCAAGTTCTTCAACAAAACAACCTCCATCATGTCCGGCATCCCGCTGCATGATTTCAATTGCGGCCTCAAAGCTTACCGGAAAGATGTGATCAAAACCATCGAGGTTTACGGTGAAATGCATCGCTACATTCCACTCATTGCCAAATGGGCGGGATTCAAAAAGATCACTGAGAAAGTGGTGCAGCACCAAGCCAGAAAGTACGGCTATAGCAAATTCGGGTGGGAACGCTTCGTTAACGGCTTTCTCGACCTGATGTCAATTTCCTTTGTGACCCGGTTCGGTAAGCGACCCATGCACCTGTTCGGGTTGCTGGGAACCTTGTTTTTCCTCGCAGGCTTCGGAATCGCATGCTACCTGAGCTTTGCCAAGCTGTACTGGCTGGAATACAAGATGACCGAAAGGCCGTTGTTCTACCTCGGGTTTCTGGCCATGATCATCGGCTCACAAATGTTCCTGACCGGCTTCCTTGCCGAATTGGTTTCACGCAATTCTCCGGACCGCAACGTGTATCACGTGTCCGAAAGATTGAACCCATCCATTTAATCCGGGCTTTTCCGGCACCGGATTTGTATCTTCTTCGCAAGTGGCCTGTTAACTAATTGTGACACGAAGCTGTCGTGTTGATCGTTTCAAAGTAACTATCTTCGTATTCATGATAAAAGGTTTGCGATATATCCTGGGATTCATTGCGCTGCTGGCCGGCTTCGGCTCCGTGCATGCTCAAGACTCACTGAATGTGACCGATGCCAAAGGACACAAGCAGGGCCACTGGATCCGCACCTATCCCAATGACCAGGTGCGCTACGACGGCTTTTTTAAGGATGATAAGCCTGTCGGACTTCTGAAAAGATACCGGGAAAACGGCAAGCTTGAGGCGGATATGGATTATGCCCCGGATGGTGTTACCTGTGATACAAAAGTCTACCATGAGAATGGGCAGGTTGTGGCCATGGGCCGGTACATCGGGCAGGAAAAGGATGGTGTATGGCAATATTTCAACGAGAAAGGCCAGAAGACCTCACAGGAATCCTTTAAGAAAGGTGTGAAAGACGGCACATTCGAAGAGTACTACCCCGAAACCGGCAACATCGTGAACCGCATGCAATGGAAAGACGGCAAGAAAGACGGCGACTGGGTCCAGCAGTTCGAAGACGGAACCATCCGTACCACCGGTCATTATACCGACGATCACCTGGAAGGGGATGTGACTTTCCATTATCCAAGTGGTAAAGTGCAGATGACGGGGCCGTATGTCAAAGGGATCAAGAATGGTACCTGGAAGTATTTCCTGGGAGATGGTCGTTTGGGAAGTATCGTGAGGTACAGCAATGGATACATGACCGGGTCTACCCGGGTAAACGGCACCTTCACTGAGTACCATCCTGGTCGCATCCCGGCCAAAGTGATGAACTATGTCAATGGCAAACTTGAAGGTGAATACCTGGAATATTACCCTGTGGGTAAATGGGTGGTGGAAGAAGTGCCCGGCAAAACCAACAACCAACAATTCGGGGAAGAGGAAGAGGCGGACCGTGAAGAAAAACTGGAAGTGCAGGTACTCAAGATGAAAGCCAATTATGTGAACGGGCAACTGGAAGGGGAGGTGACCTATTATAAAGAAGACGGAACCGTGGACAAGGTTGAGAAATATCACGAAGGTAACCTGGTGAAGTGATGGCAGGAAAAGGAAAAGGAAAAGTACTTGTGGCCATGAGCGGTGGTATCGATAGTTCGATGGCTGCACTCATGCTGCATGAAGAAGGGTATGAGGTGATCGGTATCACCATGAAGACGTGGGATTATGCTTCCGCTGGCGGTTCACGAAAGGAAACCGGTTGCTGCAGCCTTGATTCTATTAACGATGCACGGATCCTGGCCGTTGAACAGGGATTCCCCCATTTCATCCTGGATATTCGTGATGAGTTCGGCGATGCGGTTATCGATAACTTCGTGGAAGAGTACATGGCGGGCCGAACCCCCAACCCTTGTGTGTTGTGCAATACCCATATCAAGTGGGAAGCCCTGCTGAAACGTGCCGATCAACTGTCGTGTGATTTCATTGCCACCGGTCACTATGCACGCGTCAGGCAGGATGAAAACGGTCGGTATGTGGTGTCGCGCGGACTTGATGTGGAAAAAGACCAGTCGTATGTGCTATGGGGCCTCACCCAGGAGAGCCTGAAACGTACCCTGTTCCCCATGGGCAACTTCCGCAAAACCGATATTCGCAAAATGGCCATGGACCGGGGATTCGAAGCCCTTGCCAATAAAAAGGAAAGCTACGAGATCTGCTTTATCCCCGATAACGATTACCGCGGCTTTCTGAAACGGCGTGTGGATGGGCTGGAAGAACGTGTTCAGGGTGGAAAGTTCGTGTCTGTGAACGGCGAAGTGCTGGGTAACCACCAGGGATATCCCTTCTATACCGTAGGGCAACGCAAAGGGCTTGAGATTGCCACCGGCGTGCCCAAATATGTAGTCAAGATCGTCCCGGAAACAAATACCGTGGTGCTGGGCGATGTGGAAGACCTCGAACAGCAACACATGCGTGTGGGTAGGGTGAACCTGCAGAAGTGGGATCGTCTGGATACATCCTTTGAAGCGGTAACCAAGATCCGGTATAAAGACCCGGGTACGGTATGTACCCTCACCCAGGAAGGCGATGAGGTGAATGTGGCCTTCCACGCACCGGTGACCGCTGTGGCACCCGGACAATCTGCTGTGTTTTATGACGGAGAGGACCTGATCGGAGGAGGCTTTATACTCAGGGAACCCCTTGCGTCTGCGTCGTAACTTTATAAGCCCCCTCTCGTTTGATTCAGCCGTGACCCGACATGGTTTCTTCAAATTCATTTTGATTTTCGGTGTGTTGACGGCATGGGCATCCTGCAAGAAAAGCACCGTGGATCCGCCCCTGACCTATACAGACTATTACCCGGTGGATGTAGGGCATTGGGTGATATATGACATGGATTCTACCGTGTATGATGCCTTTCTGAATGGTGCCGATACCAACTATCATTACCAAATCAAGGAGGTGATCGCCGATGTTTTTAAGGATAACACCGGTCAGACGACCTACAGGATCGAACGGTTCAAGCGTCAGGCCGATACCGATCCCTGGTTGATTTCGGATGTGTGGTACGCCAATCGCTTTGATGATCGCCTGGAACGTGTGGAAGAAAACCTGCGTTATGTAAGGCTCCAGTTCCCGCCACGGAAGAATCACAGCTGGGATGGCAATGCCATGAATACGTTGGAGACATGGAATTATCGTTATACCGCGGTACACCAATCCTATACCGTAGGAACGTTTGATTTTGATTCCACCGTTACCGTGCAACAGGTGGATGAGGCCAATCTCATCGAAGAAAAAAGTGTTGAAGAAGTGTATGCCCTCCATGTAGGTATGGTCCGTAAGACCTACAGGGTGCTTGATAAGGAAGTGGATGGCACAATCAAAGGCGGACTGGACTACACGATGACCCTGTTGGATTGGTCGGAATAACCATCCATGAATGAAAGGAGGGTTTGTTTTTACAGAAGGCCGCTTTGATTTCATCTTGCCAATTGTTACATTGCAAATTGCGTCCCCATAATCTACATCTGATGAAGCGAATTGTTTGGCCATCGGTTTTCCTGATGCTACTGGTCCTCTCTGCTTTGCCCGTTTGGTCACAAACAGTTGGCGCCAAACGCTACTGGGTGTATTTCACCGGGAAGACAAACAGCGGTTACTCGCTTGATAGGCCCCAGGAGTTTTTGTCGGAAAAAGCCATTGCCAGACGTGAAAGGCAAGGTATCCCCATTACCGAAGACGACTTGCCCGTTTCCCAAAGCCAGGTAGATGCCCTGATTCAGGCCGGTGCAAAAGTGATTCACCGTTCCAGGTGGTTCAATGCCGTGAGCGTGGAAGTTCAGAATCCTGTCGTGTTACAGAAGATATCCTCCTTTTCCTTCGTGCAGGCCACCTCGGCGGTTCACACGTATAAATGTGAAAATGACGAACGGCTCGGAGATCTTTCCGAAGTATCTTCACTGAAGACACATGAGGCTGCAGCCAGCCAGGCGGTTTATGATTATGGACTGGCCTATCATCAAACCTATATGCTGGGTGGCGACTACATGCATGCCAAAGGTTTTCACGGAGAAGGCATGCTGATCGCGGTGATCGATGCAGGGTTCTGGGAAGTGGGTACGCGCGTGGCTTTTGACAGCCTGCGCATGAACGGGCATTTGATGGGAACAAGGGATTTTGTGGATGGAGGTACCTCCGTGTACGAAGACCACACCCATGGTATGCAGGTACTCTCCGTGATGGCAGGGAACCTGCCCGGGGCATTGGTGGGAACCGCTCCCGAGGCCAATTACTGGTTGTTGCGCGCAGAAGATTCGGGAAGTGAGAAAGTCATGGAAGAAGACAATTGGGTGGTGGCTGCTGAATTCGCCGATAGTGTGGGTGCGGATATCATTCATTCATCCATCGGCTATACGACGTTTGACGATGCCACCGAAGATCATTCATATGCGGACCTGGACGGAAAAACTACGGTGGTAACCAAGGGCGCGGAGAAAGCATCGTCCAAGGGCATCCTTGTGGTAAACAGTGCCGGAAACAAAGGCTCAAGCCCGTGGAAATACGTTGCAGTTCCTGCAGACGGTGCAGATGTATTGGCCGTGGGAGCTGTGGATCAGTTCAAGATATGGGCTTACTTCAGTTCGAAAGGACCCACCTATGACGGGCGCATTAAGCCGAATGTGGTGGCGCAGGGATTGTCGACCATCATCGCTTCCGTGGCGCCTGATGCGAGTCCGAGTCCAAGGATTCAGACCGGAAGCGGAACCTCTTTTTCAGCTCCGCTGGTGAGCGGATTGGCAGCATGCCTGTGGCAGGCGCATCCCAATGCCACCAACAAACAACTCATTCGTGCGATTGAGCAAAGCGGCGACCAGTATTTTGCGCCGGATACGTTGAAAGGATATGGTATTCCCAACTTCGCGGTTGCAAGTATGATCCTGGATGGAATGACCAGGGACAATTTCGACAACGACCAGTTGATTCAGGCGTACCCCAATCCGTTTGGGGATGAACTGCACTTCTACTTTTATTCGGCCGTGAATCAGACCGTCCTTATCGAGTTGTTCAACGCCATGGGGCAAAGGTTGTTCAACGACGAGAAACGGTTCGTTAGCAATACCTACAACATGGTGGAGGTGGAGGGGTTCCCGCCTTTGCCTCAGGGTGTCTATATGCTGAGTGTTTCCACACCCATCCGCACATTTACCCTCCCTGTTTTTTCAAAGGGGATCAAATAACCTTAAAGTCGAGTAAATTCTGATCGCCCAGGTATGCCTGAAGGCGATCGCCTTTCTGTACCGGTCCTACACCCTCCGGTGTGCCGGTAAAGATCAGGTCTCCCTTTTTCAGTGTTACAAAGCGGGATACATAAGAGATCAGTTCGTCAAAGGTAAACAGCAAATCTTTCGTGTTGCCTTTCTGAACGGTTCTGTCATTGACGTCCAGGTGAAAGGAAATGTTCC
Organism: Flavobacteriales bacterium; assembly: GCA_020635855.1. Classification (NCBI taxonomy): domain Bacteria; kingdom Pseudomonadati; phylum Bacteroidota; class Flavobacteriia; order Flavobacteriales; species Flavobacteriales bacterium. The sequence goes on from JACJYZ010000002.1 coordinate 1,140,863, forward strand.
CGAGGTTTTTGAACGTATCCTTGGGCAGGAATGTGTCCGACAGCGGAGCGGCGCCGTCGAAGGCCTTGGCTTTTTCCCAGGGAAGTCCCTTTTTCTTAAGTTCCGCCTGCACATCCCGTGCGGTGAAATCAATGCCTATACCGATCTCGTCGTAATATTTGTGAGCGAATCGTGTGGCGATGTTTTTTCCAACGCGGTTGATGCGCAGGACCAGTTCAACTTCGTGATGTATGTCCTGGCTGAAGTCGGGGTAGAAGAAGGGCCTGTTTTTTCTAATGAGGCAGGTCTCCGGTTTCATGAAGAATACGGGTTCCGTCGGAACTTCACTCTTCATCTCTTTGGCATGCTCGGCGTAATTCCGGCCGATGGCAATGATTTTCATGATAGGGGAACGGGTGCTACCTCCGTTTTTTCGGAGGAGGGGAGAGCGGGCCATTCGGTGTGGGAGCCGGTTCGGGTGCGCCTCCGATGATAAAATTCCTTTCGATCAGGTCCTTAAAGTCGCCTTTACCCTTGACTTCAAAATCTTCTGTAAACTTGTCGAGACTCTCCAGATCAAATTCGGCATGCCATTTTCCGGGAGGGAGAATGATGAGGTACTTTCCGTCTTCCGGTTTGATTTTGTATACACCGAACAACAGTTTGGAGTCTGCATCATAAATATTGATAATCCCTTCCTTGCCGCTGGAGGTGGAATCGGCATTGAGAACGAAGCCCTTGATCACGCTGTAGCGTGGATCCACATCTTCAATGGTGAGCCTGTAGATATCCAGGTCACCAGAACCTTCCTTGTGTCCGCGGGCCATATAGGCATAACGCCCGGTTTGGTCAAATGAGATGGTGGTCTCGTCTGCTGTCGTGTTCAAAGGGAATCCCAGGTTCTGGGGATCCTGGAAATCGGTTCCTTCGGATTGCCACTCAGTTTTGAAGATGTCGTAGCCTCCCATGCTCTTCGGTCCGTTGGAAGCAAAATACAGTGTTTGCTGGTCGGGAGAGAAGGCGGGATATTCTTCATCCATAGGGGTGTTGATCTTTGGCCCCAGGTTGATGGGTTTGCCCCACTGGCCGGTGGGTAGCATTTTACACATGTAGAGGTCCATGCCGCCCTGGCCGCCGTCCCTGTTGGACGAAAACACGAGTACCTGTTCATCATTGGTAACAGTGGCGCTGGATTCGTAGGCGGAGCCATTGACGTTATCTTTGTCCAGTGTTTCTGCTCTCTGGTAACCACGCCCGCGTTTGCTGGCGTACCATATATCACCGTAGCCGTTGAAGTTGTCGATGCAAATGAACAGGTATTGGCCATCTGCCGACATGCCGGCGGTTTCTTCATTCAGTTCCGTGTTGATCATGGATCCGATGCTACGACCTCGTCGCCATTCACCGTTTGATTTCGCCGTGGCAATAAATACGTCCGAAGGGTACTCATCATCGAAATCCAACAGATCGCCCATGTTCTTTTTACTTCTGCTGGTATAGATCAATGTTTCTTCATCCGGTGAGATGTATGGGTTGTATTCGGGGTTGGCTGTATTGATATCACTTCCCAGGTTTTCGAACTTGACCCGGATGGGATTTTGGATGGCTATTTTTGCCACATGGCAATTCTGGATGGTGGTTTCTACAATGCGGGTTTCGTTCGGCTTACCCACCACCGTCTTCTTATACATCTCCAGATACTTGATGGCATCTTCGAACTGATGGGCATGCATATAGGCCACGCCCAGGTAATACGGCGTGTCTTCTTCGTGCTTGGGGTTGTCCATCGCCGTTTTCAGGAATGAAATGGCGAGTGTTTTGTCAATGTAGGTTTGCAGGTAACAGATCCCCAGTCTGTAATTGTATTCCAGGTTGGCACCGTCATCTTTGAGCAATGCCACATATTCAGGGATCGCATCCCGATAGTTTTCGATCTCGAAATTACTTTTTGCTTCCCGTTTACTTCCTTCTACAACCGGTTGTTGCCTCGCGGACGTAGGCCTTCTGGTCTGTGCAGACACAGCCCCGTAGCAGGTAAACGTACACAAAAAGATGAAGATGTTGAGTGTTATCCTTCCGTCAAATCCCATCGCGCCAGCATTCTGTGCTCGCTCTAAGGTAATTATTTTTTAATTACCAGCTAACTATAGTGTGATTTTTACTTCAATGCGTCTGTTCTTCTGACGCCCTTTGGGGTTGTCAGATCCGTCGGGGAGGATGTTCGGTGCAATGGGCTTGTATTCACCGTATCCTACTGCATTGATACGCCCGGCATCAATCCCTTTGGAGACAAGGTAATCTTTGACTGCATTGGCACGGCTTTGCGACAGCCGCAGGTTGAAATCGTCGTCACCCTGGTCATCGGTGTGTGCCCGGAATTCTATCTTCGTTTTGGGGCTGTTTTTCATGAAGGTATATAACTTATTCAATTCGATCTTCGACGGTTCCTGGAGTGTGGCCCTGTTGTAATCGAATTCGATGTTGGGCAGAATGATGACTTGATCTGCCAACGAGTCTGCCATGACGGCAAGCAGCTCATCAGGTGTGAAGAAATCGGAAAGACCAATGCCGTTTTCCGTTGATTTGTCGGCGGCTGGCTTGGATCCGTCGTTCACCACCTTGGCGTCTTCACTCAATATTTTGTCGATCTTGATGAGTGTGTTGATGTAGGCCGAATACATATTGTCTTTCTTGAGGTATTCGGCATATTCCGGATCAACGGTCAATTGCTTCTCTATATAGGAATAGGCATTGTCGTACTGTGTGTCAATGTCGAAGAGGGCATTGTACATGGTGGAGTTGTCTTCTCCCAGATGAATTTCCTGGTACATCTGGTGGTATTCGAATTCGGCGGGTACGAAAATGTCCTGGTTATAGGGTTTGTACCCTTCCGCTTCCACCAGCAGGTTGTATTCTTCACCGGGCGACAATACCAACAGGTATTTACCATGGTCTGAACTGGCGGTGTCTTCATTGGATGAGTAGTAACCTACCACAACACCGGTGGAGGTATTGGTAACGGTGATCTTAGCGCCGATCGGACTTTTGGCTGCGCCGGCCAGCACGATACCCCTCACTTCCGTAACCGGGATATCTTCTTTTTCCATTTTCACCTGGTAAATGTCGAAGCTACCGAGGCCATCCTCTCTGTCGGAGGTGAATACACCCATATGACCGGTTGGGTCAACGGTGAAGAACACGTCGTCACTGGATGAATTGATGGGATACCCGATGTTCTTGGGAGCGGTCCAGTCGCCCTTTTCATAGGAGGATGCGAAGATGTCGAATCCGCCCATGGAGCTGTGTCCTTTGGATGAAAAGAAGAGTGTTTTACCGTCGTCGCTGAGGTATGGACTTTCTTCATCGTAAGACGTATTGATGGTGGGCCCCAGGTTTATTAGCGGACTCCATGATCCGTCGGCCTGCAGTACCGATTCGTAGATGTCTTTTCCTCCGTATCCGCCTTTGCGGTTGCTTACGATGAAGATGTGATCCTGTCCGGGTGATATGGCAATGCTCGTTTCCTGTCCTTTCTTGGTGTTGAATTTCTGGCTGAGTCGTTTTTGCTCGCCCCAGTCGCGACCGGCTTTTTGCGAGTACCATAGATCATTGTCGCGGTACAGGAATAGTTTCAGGTTGTCTTTGGAGATACCAATCACGGCATCATGGTCGGTGGTGTTGATGTGGGTGGAAGCTTTCTTGGCTTTGTCAAATGTAATCATGCCGTTGCCTACCGAAATGGAAGCCTGGTAGATGTCTTCATTGTTCAGCATCCGTTGGTACGTTTCATCAAACGCTTTTTCTCCGAAGTTGCCTGTACGGCGGCTGGTGAAGTACATCATGGTCTGGTCGGAAGAGAGCACGGCTCCGTAGTCGAGTTCCGGGCTGTTGATGTTCTCTCCGGCATTGGTGATGGTGGCCCTGACAGCTGATTTGCTGAAGATCTTGGCGTGGTTGCACGATTCAATCCTGCGGTTCACTTCCTGCTGGAGACTGAGGCCCTTCTTGGTACTCTTAAGGTTGTTCTTGAAAGAATTGTAAGCTTCTATGGCCTCATCATACCTTCCAGCAATCTGGTAGCACTGACCGAGGTAGTAATACATGTCCGGTGTGCTGTTCTCATCAACCCTGAAATCCCTGGCTTTCTCAAGGTAAGGGATGGCTCTGGATTTTCTGTCGCCGGTGAGAAAGAGCATCGCGCCCATTTCAAAATTGTAGACCGGGTTGTCGGGCGCTTTTTGCAGCAGTTTGTTGTAGTAGATTTCTGCGCTGGCAAAGTCGCCGTAGGCCATCATTTCCTGGGCGGATTCAAGGAGCTCTTTTTCGCTGGTTTGTGCAAAGAGAAGTTGGGTGAGCAATACAAATGGAAGGAGAAGCAGGATGCGTTGGTGTGTAATCATGCCCGGGATCGTTTTGGGGTTGGAACGATGCTATTTTACCCCGCATCCGGAAAAAGGTTTCGAAAAAAAGGGAGCCCGTATCGGACTCCCTTGCAGGACTTTACTTCTTCTCAGGTTTGAGTTTGTCCGGGACCTCAATTTGGTCGATCACGTCCACTTCTCCCTCGGTACTGAGTACCTTCAATTCGATCCTTCTGTTGAGCGCCCGACCTTCCGGGTTGTCTGATCCGTCTGGATTTTCGTTGCGGGCAATCGGTTGTGATTCTCCGAATCCTTTTGCTGTCATGCGTTCCTTGGCAATGCCTTTGCCGATCACATAGTTCATCACTGATTCTGCGCGGGCCTGAGAGAGTTTCATGTTATATGATTCACTGCCCTTGGAGTCGGTGTGCCCCAGGATACCTACCGCCAGGTTTTCGTTGATGTCAAGCAGGCGGTAAAGTTTATCAAGCTCGAGTTTCGATTCCTGTGTGAGCTTGTCGCTGTTGTACTCAAAGAAGATGTTGTTCAGCACAATCTTTTCACCCACGATGATCGGTTCGAGCGTAATGGCGGTGTTGATTTCGTTGTAAGCACTTCCTTCCGGAATGTCGAGGTTCTGAGAGTGGAACATGAAGCCTTGTGCTTCAAACGACAGGTCGTAATTGGTTCCTGCGGGCAGGATCAAAAGGAATTTACCCGTTTTGGAGTTGGGTTTGTAAATACCCACAACCTCATTGGTTTCCACATCGGTCAACACGATCTGTCCGTCCGAGGGAACCGTTCCGTAAGTGGTTTTAACCAATCCCTTCACAACGGTCAGTTGTTTTTCCTCCGTGGTGGCCAGGCTGATCAGGTAAAGGTCTTTTTCTCCCAGGCCGCTGTTTTTGTTGGCGGAAGAATAATAGGCGCGTTTGCCGTCAGGTGATGTGGTATAAAATACATCGTCATCGGTGGTATTGATGGGGTATCCGATGTTGACAGGTTCCGACCAGGTGTCTTCTTCTTCATCATGAACGGAAGAGAAAACATCGAAACCACCCATGGTTTTATGTCCTTGCGAGCTGAAGTACAGGGTTACTCCGTCCGGGTGGATGAAAGGGCCTTCTTCGTCGTAAGGTGTGTTGATGGTAGCACCCAGGTTGGTAGCCAGGCTCCAGTCGCCTGTAGGGAGCTTCTTGGCGCGGTAGATGTCTTTTCCGCCGAATCCACCGGGCCGGTTGCTGGTGAAGTAAAGGGTGTTCCCGTCTGCAGAGAGTACCGCGTGACTTTCCTGGTAGGGAGAGTTGATGGTGAATCCAAGTTTTTCGGGTGTAGTCCATACATCGCCTTCCAGGTGGCTGACATAAATGTTGCCATCTCCCATGTCATCTTTGTAAATGAACAGTTGTTGTCCGTCCACCGATAGACCGATGGTGGCTTCATGGCCGGGGGTGTTGATGTTGCTGCCGATGCTCAGGGGCTTTGACCATTCACCGTTTTCCTTGAAAGAAATGAGGATGTCTTCAAAGTACTCGCCGCTCGGGGTCAGTTCACCGCCGGTGCTGTTGTCTCTTCTGGAAGTGAAGATGAGGGTAGACTCATCAGCCGATAACACGGGCGCATATTCCGGAAAGGGTGAATTCACATTGATGCCCAAAGATGTGATGGTGATGTTTACAGGGTTTGCCATCAGTTCTTTGGCGGTGTTGCATTCCTCTATTTTCTTGGCCACTTGCTTTTTGATATCGAGCTTGTCATCCGCCACGATCGTGTTGAATTTCTCAAAATAATACAGTGCGCTGTCGATCTGGTTGGAAAGGTGGAAGGCCCGGGCGAGGTGGTACATGGCATCGTCCGGTGCTTTGGTCTCCTTGAAATATTCCTCTTTGTAGCTGGAAGTGGTGTGGTTGATGGCATACCTGAAGTGGGGAATGGCCAGGCTTTTGTTTGATTGGCTCTCCAGGTAGCAGATACCCACCAGGTAGTGAACATTCGCGTTTTCAGGGTCTGTTTCGAGGATTTGCTCCAGCAATGGCAGGGCTTTCTGGTAGTTTTCGTCACTCAGGTACGCCTGGGCTTTTTCGAACGATTTCCGGTTGTCTCCGTCACCTCCTGCCTTTGCGTTTGCGGTTTGCACGCAAACAAGCGCACACATTGCAGCGATTCGAAACACATGTTGAAATGGAATGTTCATAGGATTCCCTTCTTATTCTGGGTTGATTTTTAATTCTTCCGGTACTTCGTCTTTTTTTACAACATCAAACTCGTTTTCGCCCCCAATGATAATGATTTCAATCCTTCGGTTGAGGGCCCTTCCTTTTTCGTTGTCACTTCCGTCCGCGTTCGTGTTTTTTGCGATCGGCTGGGATGAACCAAAACCTTTCGCACGGATCCTGGCTGCAAAGATGCCTTTTTTTACCAGGTATTTCTTCACCGACTCGGTTCTTTTTTGTGAAAGTTCCAGGTTGTATTTTTCATTCCCCTTGTTATCCGTATGTCCCTGAACCGAGATAACCAGCTTGGTGTTGGTGGTTAGGAAATCGTAGAGTTTGTCCAGTTCCTTCTCGGAGTCTTTGGTCAGTTTGGCGCTGTTGTACTCGAAATATATGTTTCGCAATTCCAGTTTGTCGCGCACCACAAGGTTGTTGAGCTTGATGGGTTTGTTCAGTTCCTTGTAGGTGGATTTGGGAGGAACGAACAGGTTTTCGCTGTGCGTCATGTACCCTTGTGCTTCGAACGATACCGTGTAGTTCTTTCCCGGAGGCAGGATCAGCAGGTATTTGCCGGATTTTTTGTTGGGCGTGTATTCTCCTAGTACTTCCTTTGATTCAAGGTCCCTCACCGTGATTTTCGCATCTTCGGGTATCCTGCCTGATTCACCGATTTGCACCGTTCCCTTCATCACCGTGAGGCCTGTTTCTTCATGACTGGCGAACTGGATCATGTAAATATCACGGTCGCCATACCCTTCCTCGGTGGCGGAAGAGTAATAAGCGCGTTTGCCGTCGGCTGTCATCACGAAGAAAAGATCATCTGCTGTTGTGTTGATGGGGTATCCGATGTTTTTTGGTTTTCCCCATGATTGTGTCACTTCGTCCCATGATGAGGAAAAGATGTCAAACCCGCCCATGCTGCTTTCGCTTTCCGAGCTAAAGTACAGGGTCACTCCATCCGGGTGAATGAAAGGGCCGTCCTCATCATATTGTGTATTCACCTTAGGACCGAGGTTTTGGGCCATGCTCCATTCGCCGGTGGGAAGTTTCTGTACCATGTATATGTCAAGACCACCGAAACCACCGGGGCGGTCGCTTGCGAAGAAAAGGCGGTTCCCGTCCGGCGTCATGGAGGCATGAGTCTCCAGGTAAGATGTGTTAACGGTAGGGCCGAGCTTTTCCGGTGCAGACCATTGATCGCCGTTGAGTTTGCTCACATAGATGTTGCCGTCCCCGTTGTCATCTTTATAAATGAACAGTTCCTGTCCATCGGCGGAAAGGCTGATGGTGGCTTCATTTCCACTTGTATTGATGTTGGTACCTATGCTTACCGGCTGGGTCCATTTGCCATTTTCTTTGTTGGAGATGTAGATGTCCTCATAAAAATACCCGTCGTCCGTCAGGTAGCCACCGGTGCTTCCCTCCCGGCAGGAGGTGAAGATCAACACGTCTTCGCCTACGGATAGAACGGGTCCGTATTCAGGAAACGATGTGTTGATGGTGGACCCCAGGTTTGTGATGTCGATCTTCACGGGGTTTGCCATCAATTGTTTTGCGTTCTGGCACATCTTCACTTGCCGGGCCACTTCGGGGAGCAGGTGGGGTACCTTTTCTTCGATCAGGGGTTTGAACTTGTCGTAGTAATACAGCGCGCTGTCAATCTGATTGCCCAGGTGGAAAGCTTGTGCCACATAATAGAAGGCGTCATCAGGTGCGTTGGTTTCCTTGAAACTGTTGACATGGTATTTCGGCGTGGTATGCAGGATCGCTTTTTTGAAGTAGGGGATGGCCTTGCCTTGGTCGGATGGGGAATGCAGGTAACACATGCCCACCTTGTAGTTGAAGTTGGCGTTCTCCGGATCGGTCTTGATCAACCTCAGGTAGTAGGGTAGTGCCTGCTGGAAATCCAGGTACTCAATGTACGATTCGGCTTTGTCGAAGAGTGCTTTCGGATCTTCATCCTGGGCCAATGCCATGAACGGGAGGCAAAGAACCGTGGCTATATATCGGAAGGATCGGAGTGATGTATGTTTCATTTGATGTATGTGAACCACAAATACCCGGTCAACTCCCTGGTGATCCTTCTCGCCGGGCTGTAATTGTTAAATTTCCCGATTCATATCAAATTGCTCCAGGTAATCGGCTACGCGACGTACGAAGCTTCCGCCCAGTGCGCCGTCTACCACCCGGTGGTCATAAGAATGGGAGAGGAACATCATGTGGCGGATACCAATGGTGTCTCCCGACGGTGTTTCTATCACCACCGGTTTTTTCTTGATGATACCGGTTGCCATGATGGCTACCTGGGGTTGGTTGATGATGGGGGTTCCCAGCACGTTTCCGAAGGTGCCCACATTGGTGAGCGTGTACGTGCCTCCCTGGATCTCATCGGGTTGAAGCTTGTTGATACGTGCGCGGTTGGCCAGGTCATTCACCGCTTTGGTAAGTCCCAGCAGGTTCATGCGGTCCGCATTTTTGATCACCGGTACAATGAGGTTGCCCGAAGGCAGTGCCGCGGCCATACCGATGTTGATGTTCTTTTTAACGATGATGCGCTGGCCGTCCACCGATATGTTGATCAACGGAAAGTCCTTGATGGCTTTCACCAGGGCTTCGATGAAGATCGGGGTGAAGGTCAGCTTTTCACCTTCTTTTTTCTCAAAATGTTTTTTCATTTTCTCGCGCCACAACACGATGTTGGTCACATCCGCTTCCACACACGAGGTTACGTGCGGTGATGTATGCTTGGACATCACCATATGGTCGGCGATGAGCTTGCGCATCCGATCCATTTCAATCACTTCGTCGTCGCCGCTTACCGAAACAGCAGGTGCCTGGGCGGGAGCCGCAGGTTTGGCTGCCGGAGCAGGTGGTGCAGCGGGGGCTGTTTCAACATGTGATGCGCTGCCATTGGCAGTAGGTTGTACCCTTCCTCTTTTCCGTACCGGCAGATAGGCGAGCAGGTCTTTTTTGGTTACCCGGCCGTTCACGCCGGTTCCTTCCAGGGCATCCAACTCATCAATCCCAATGCCTTCCAGTCGCGCGATGTTTCTCACCAGGGGTGAGTAAAAGCGGTCGCCTGAACGGGCGGGTGTGGCAGCATGACTGACGTGGGATGTTTCCGCAACAGCAGGCGTTTCCATTGTCTGAGCTGCCGGAGCCGGTTGTGCCGGTACTTCATCGGCCGGTGCTTGTGCGGCAGCAGGTGAGGGCTGACTTGCGGCTGATTCACTGCCTATCACAGCAATGGGTTTGCCTACCTGCACCACATCACCTTCCTTGAAAAGTTTTTTGCTTAAAACACCTTCGTAGGGAGAAGGTATTTCCGAATCTACTTTGTCCGTTGCTATTTCCAGAAGCGGTTCATCCAATTCCACCATTTCCCCTTCTTCTTTCAACCACTTGGTGATGGTGGCTTCCGCTACACTTTCGCCCATCTTGGGCATGAGAACTTCTACATTTGCCATAACACTACATTCATTGAAAATATGGTACATGCAAAAATAACCGATTATTTCGGAATACCAACCCTGTTTTCATTGCCTACAGGCCGTGACAATGAGCTCATTAAGTCGCAAGTCTCCCACCTACGCCAAAGCTTCGGCGGGCAAGCAAGTCCAAAGTCCCCTGATAGATATCCATCGGTCGGATGCCCATTTTCAAATTGGCACATCCACACATTAACTATTGTCGTCCCAGGTATGCAAATCCTTTCAGCATGATTGCCAGGTCGTGGGAAACACTGTAATCACGTGCGTACAGCATGTTCAGTTCCTGCAGGGTTTGGGGTTGAAGCGATTTCTCCCGTAAGGCATCGGAAGGAGTGAGGATGCCCGGTCTCAGCCTGGGCAGGTTGCCGGCGTCACCAGCGTTTGGATGGTAGCCCACCCATGTTTTTTTACCGGTTAGTACCTGGAAAATGTTCTTCAGGTAGCCGCGCGGACCTTTCACCATGAACCAGGTGAAAGGAGTCAGTGCAAGCAGCACAATGGCGGATGCCACATCAGCGAAACGTTTGTTGCGGCGGTTGAACACCTGTGCGAGCGAGTTGACGTCGATCACGTACAGATCCGTAGGCGCTTCGATCGATTGGCTGCCGATGATGAAGAGCGCTTCCGGCGGTGCGATGCGGAACTGCACGTCCATACCGTCCAGTGCAGACATGGTGTCGATGATGTGATGGGCGGTCAGGTCCTGGGAGCAGAAGATGACCTCGTCTGCTTTATAAATGATTGCCAGTTCACGCAGTTGCTGGATGGAGCCGAGGTAATTCAGTCCAGATGTATCCCTGGTATTTTCGTCCGGGAGTACAAAACCCAGGATATGCACACGGGAGGGGGTTTGTTCCAGGAGTCCTCTCACGCGCCTGGCTTCCGTTTCATTGCCGATCACCAGCACCTGGCGGGGCCTGTCTTCATCCAGGCTCCATCCGCTTCCTTTGAACAGCGACCGGATCAGGAACACGCCGAAAACCACGGCGAATGCCCATGCGGATCCAATCAGGATCATGGCCCTGGATACCTGGTATTGTTTGTCGAGCAGCGCATACAATGCGAGGATGGCAAGTGTGCCGGAGGCGATGCCCCTCACAATCCGGATGGCCCTGGCGGGTTTCCTGTAAGCCCCGTTGAGGGCCAGAGACAAAATCCATATCAGCGTATAGGCTGGCAGCATGATGTTGCCAAAGAAGTCGGGATAACTGCCGCCTTCGGGAAATTGTACATGTGATGCGTAGTACGGTGCCATCAGGGCAAGGCCCGACCAGATAAGCAGCCCGTCGGCAAGCGGGCGTAGGGCGGCTTTCACCAGCCGTGTGACGATGGCGGTGAAGGCGCGCAGGTAAATGGCGGTATGAATGAGTGTGCTGAACACCCGCGCGTTCTTCTGGGAGAAATGTTTCCTGGCGAAGATGATCATCGCCTTGTAAAACACCAGCACATAATTCACACTGCTCTTTTTCGTGCTTTCCCCTTTGTAGTGAATGATACGCGTCTCGGGCAGGTAGTAGTTTTTATACCCGGCTTTGATCAGGCGATACGACAGGTCAATGTCTTCCCCGTACATGAAGAACGACTCATCCAGCAGGCCGGTTTTGTCCAGCGCTTCCTTGCGCAGCATCATATAGGCTCCCGCCAGGATCTCTACCTTGTGGGTTTTGTTCTCGTCCAGGTGACCCAGGTGGTAACGTGAGAAGATGGCTGATTTCGGGAACAGGGTCGACAGGCCGAAAATCTTGTAAAACGCAACCGAAGGGGTGGGCAGACTGCGTTTCGACTCCCGCAGGAACTTGCCATTGCCATCCACCATCTTCACGCCCAGTCCGCCCGCATCGGGGTGGGCGTCCATGAAGCTGACGGATTTGGAAAGGGTGTCTTCCTCCAGCACCGTATCGGGGTTCAGGAGGAGGATGTATTCGCCTGAGGATTCACGGATTGCCTGGTTGTTGGCGCGACTGAACCCCACGTTCTGTTTGTTGTTGATGCATTTCACCCACGGAAAACGCTCGCGTACCATGGCCATGGATCCGTCTACGCTGTTGTTGTCCACCACCCATACTTCCACGTCGAGTCCGGCTGCGGCTTTTTGCACAGACATCAGGCATTGTTCCAGGAAGAACTTAACGTTGTAGTTGACGATGATGACGGAGAGTTTCATGGCGGATATGCTATCTTCCTATGAGGTCTTCGTAAGGTATGCGGTGCGACAGTGAGCGTCCGAGCGTGGTCTCGTCGGCAAACTCCAGGTCGTCGCCGATGGAAACGCCACGGGCCAGTGTGGATACGCGAACGCCGTGATCTTTGAGTCGTTTGTAAAGGTAGAAATTGGTGGTATCTCCTTCCATCGTGGTGCTGAGTGCCATGATGATCTCCGACACTTCGCCCTTCGCCGCTTTTTCCACCAGGTCTTCGATATTCAGGTCGGCCGGACCGATACCATCCATGGGTGAGATGATGCCGCCCAGCACGTGATAGCGTCCTTTGAACTGGCGGGTGTTTTCGATGGCCAGCACATCACGCAGGTTTTCCACCACGCAGATGGTGTGACCGTCGCGCATGGGGTCTTTGCAGATGTGGCACAGTTCGCCGTCGGACATGTTGTGGCAGGAGCGGCAGTACTTGACTCCATGGCGCAGGTTCAGCACAGCCTGTCCGAAGGCTTCCATTTCCTCCGCATCCTGACGCAGCAGATGCAGCACCATACGGATGGCCGATTTCTTGCCGATGCCCGGGAGCTTGCTGAAAGCCAGCACTGCTTCTTCGAAAAGATAAGATGATTGATTCTCCAATGTGTCCGGTCGCTAGTTGGGCAAAAATACGAGGATTGCCGGACCTACACAACGGCCTGTTCACGTTCCAATTGCGCGATCTGTTCCTTCAGGATGGCCAATGCTTCATCCATCATTTTTCTGTGTGTTCTGAAGGATAGAATGCAAACGCGTAGCATGAACTTCCCGTCAATGCGGGTGGTTGAGAAGAAGAACCTGCCGATCTGCAATACACGGTCCATTACCGCCTGGTTGAAAGCGTCGGCATCTCCGGATGTAGGTACATAGCGGAACACCACCACTGACAGGTCGGGTGTTGGGCCCACTTCCATGTTTTCCCATTGGCTGATCTCGTTGTGGAAGTAGCGGGCCAGCAACATCTTTTCTTCCACGGCGGCCCTGAACGGTTGCACGCCCAGCAGCTGCAGGGGCAGCCACATGCGCAGGCCGCGGAAGTGCTTGGTGAGTTCGGGTGAGAGGTCGGCGGGGGAATCGATGTCGGCGCCGCGGTGGGCGTCCTGCATGTAATTCGCGATGTAGTAATGAGAGGCCATCAGCTTCTTCCTGTCTTTTACCAACACAGCTCCGAGTCCGTAAGGAAGGAACATGCCTTTGTGTGGATCCACTACGATGGAATCCGACAGGTCCATGCCTTTCAATAATTCACGTCCCTGGTCGCACAGGGCAAAGAAACCGCCATAGGCAGCATCGATGTGGAACCATAGGTTTTCCTTTTTGGCGATGCCGGCAATTTCCGTGAGCGGATCAATGGCGCCGGTGTCGGTGGTACCTGCGGAGGCGATGACCAGCCAGGGTTTGAGTCCGTCTGCCTTGTCTTTTGCGATCTGTTCCGCAAGCTTATTGGGCCGGATGCGGAACCTTTCGTCGAGCGGCAGGTGGCGCACGATGCATTCGTGCAGTCCGGCGATGCGGATGGCTTTGTACAGGCAATGGTGTACCTGTGGACTCAGGTAGATAACCGAGCGTTCGATGTCGCGTGCTTTCACCTCCATGGCATCGCGGGCGGTTACGATGGCGATCAGGCTGGCGATGCTGCCGCCGGAGGCCAGGTTGCCGCCGCAGGTTTCCGGGTATCCGAGGAATCCGGCCAGCCATTCGATCATCATGTTCTCCATGCGTACGGCGCCGGGGGAAGCGAAGAAGATGCCGGCGTACCGGTTGGTGACATCGGCGAGGAAGTCGCCCAGGGCTGAATAGTAAACGCCGCCGCCCGGAACGTAGCCGAGGTGGCCGCCGGAAGCCGGGTTCAGGCCGGGTTCATCCACCTGTGTTTCGAGCAGGTGAAGCAGGGTTCGGATGTCGTGCCCGGATTCGCTGACAGGGAGGCTGGTGATACCGGCGCCTTTCTCTTCGCTGATCACATAGGCCTTCTTGTCTTCCAGTGAATCGAGAAAGTTTTCGGCGTAGTGGATCACCGCGTCGGTGACCGTTTTGCGGTCGGTCGCGGGCGTTTCCAGTTGCAGGGCGATGCATTCCAGTTGTTGCAGGCGTTCGGCGATGGTGTCGTTGGCGGATGTATGTGTCATGGCGTGCAGCAGCTTGCTGCGGTTATTTGATGGGAATGAGAGGGGTTTTGGGCGGGGGTAAAGATAGGAAGAAGTCTTTAGTTCAACTTGCAAACCCGCGGTCTTAGATGGTGGTCATGCACCGCAGGCTCCGCCGGATTTTTTTTGCCACCAAGGCACAAAGACACGAAGATTGTTTTGTTGGTTAAATACAATGCAAACATTGGCTCTTATCCCTACGGAACGGATGACAGATCCGTCCTTCCTTGGTGTCTTGGTGCCTTCGTGCCTTCGTGGCATCACAAGAATGCTCCTCTTTGTTCAATGCACTTTGGCCTGATATTTTGGGATGAGGAGATAAACCCGGAATCATGAAGTACCTGAAATTCCTCTTGGCCACGGACGGATTGCGGCGTTTGGGATTTTAGTTCAGGGAGAATTTGGTATAGCCACCAAGGCACAAAGTCACGAAGGAAGGTTTAGCAAAGCAAAGTATCGTGCCTTAGAGCCTTTGTGGCATTCTTTTAGTTTGAGGGTTTTGCCCTCTTTTCAATAAAGTCACCTTCTCTGAAGATGGATTCTTCACTTGTAAGTTGGCGGTCCTGGATTGGTGGAAAGACTTGCTCCATAGGAGCAATACATTGGTGGTATGTGGTTCAACGGGAGATTCAGGCGTGCCGTAGGTACGCCACAGTGAGTTTCCCGCCTACGCCATAGCTTCGGCGGGCAAGCAAGTGGCAAGTGGCAATGCCTTACCCCGGAGGGGTAATAGGTTTATAGCATAAACGGCATAACGGATTAACATCAGGATATGTGTAGGAATAGAATCCATCGTGCATTGAAGCAACGCCGGGGCACGTGCCAGTTAGACGGGATAGCAGCGGAAAGCCCGCAGTGTGAAGGCATGGGTGAGGGACGGACTTGCAGCGAATAGCCCGACGGTTGTTTGTTTGAAAAACCGGACCGCCTTCTTCACTTTTCCTTTTTTCCGGACTTCTTCTTGGTGTTGGGGATCTCAGGTTGTGGGGCGGGTGACTCTTTCTGCTCGGAAGCCGACTTCACATCTTTGGACATGGTTTGTGCGGCGTGGTCGATGTAGAAATAGAGGACACGGCTTTGGGGTTGGCCGGTGGAGGGGTCGGGCCATTTCATTTCCACCATGTCTACCTGCAGGTTGTGGATGTCGCGGGTGGTGGTGATATCGCCGACTTTCGCATCCAGGAAGCGGGAGATAAAGAGGGGAGGGTCCATGGGGCTCAGGGCGAAGAAGGCATGCTCGGGGTCGGTGCCGGTGCCGCTGCGGGCGACGGCGCGCATGATGCGGTTGAAGCGGATCGCCAGGTTGCGGCTGGAGTCGGGCTTGTTCAGTTTGAAGCAGGCAAAGGAACCTTCGATGAGGGCTTTGGTGGAAAACGGGAAAATCTGCAGGATGGAATCACACAGCGCAAGTGCTTCCGCAAATTTTCCTTCTTCATTGAGTTTTCCGGTTTGCACCTCGGTAAAGGCCAGGTTGTAGGGTTGGTAGTTGCTACGGGTGGTCTGGGCGATCAGCAGCTTCAAAACTTCTTCGTCTTTCAGGGTGGTGTCGGCGGCGACGAACCGGTCCAGGTTCTGCTGGTTCACACCGGCCTGTTCGGGCGCGGCGGCTTCGGTGCGCAGGCGGTTGAAATCATCTGAATAAGAAAAGGCGAACTTCTGGGCGGAGGCGGTTTGCACGATGAGTGCCAGCAGGCCGATGAATGTAAGTTTTTTCACGGGGCAATGATACGGATTACAGTTGTGCCCCAAGTTAGCAGATTGTTACGCACGGGGATGCACCGATGTTAATAACTTATTGTTGGCGGGGTTGGTATTCGCCGGGCTTTTCGCCTACTTTGTAGATCAATCATTTTATGAACTTTTCCCCGGAAAACATGCTTTTCCGGGCGATTCAAATGCAATTGAAAAGATGTTGAAGCCAGGTGACAAAGCGCCCGTTTTTTCCGGTAAGGATCAGGATGGCAATGCCATCTCCCTGGAGAATTTCAAGGGGAAGAAAGTGGTGCTGTATTTTTATCCCAAAGATGATACACCGGGTTGCACGGCGGAATCCTGCAACCTGCGCGACAATTACGACATGCTGTTGAAGAAGGGCTTTGCCGTGGTGGGCGTGAGCGCCGACACGGTGAAAAGCCACAAGAAGTTCGCCGTCAAGTTCGACCTGCCGTTCCCTTTGCTCGCCGACACCGAGAAGGAAACCATCAACGCCTATGGCGTGTGGGGGCCCAAGAAGTTCATGGGTCGCGAATACGATGGCATCATCCGCACCACATTCGTGATCGGCGAGACCGGTATCATCGAAGAGGTGATCACCGATGTGAACACGGCCGAGCATACCAGCCAGGTCCTTGAAAGCATGTCGGGATAGCTTCGGCTGACATTCAAACCAATACCAAGTATTTCATCCTAACCCAACAGATATATGGCCACCGCTGTAGAAAAAAAGACCGAAGACAAGATCGACGCGAACAAGCAGAAAGCGCTGCAACTGACGCTCGACAAGCTTGAAAAAACATATGGCAAAGGTGCCATCATGCGCATGGGCGATTCCGCCGTGGAAGAAATGGAAGTCATCCCTTCCGGCTCACTGACCCTCGACATTGCCCTGGGTGTGAACGGCTACCCCAAGGGCCGCATCATTGAAATCTATGGTCCGGAGTCTTCCGGTAAAACCACCCTGGCCATCCATGCCATCGCCGAAGCACAGAAGCGCGGCGGCATCGCAGCCATCATCGATGCAGAGCACGCGTTCGACCGCTTCTATGCGCAGAAGCTGGGCGTGGACATCGAGAACCTCCTGATCTCCCAACCCGACAACGGTGAGCAGGCCCTCGAAATCGCTGATAACCTCATCCGTTCCGGCGCCATCGACATCCTCGTGATCGACTCGGTAGCGGCGCTCACGCCCCGCAGCGAGATCGAAGGGGAGATGGGTGATTCGCAGATGGGTCTCCAGGCCCGCCTGATGTCGCAGGCACTGCGTAAGCTCACTGCCACCATCAGCAAAACCAAATGCTGCTGCATCTTCATCAACCAGCTTCGCCAGAAGATCGGCGTGATGTTCGGCAACCCCGAAACCACCACAGGCGGTAACGCGCTCAAGTTTTATGCGTCCATCCGCCTGGATATCCGTCGCACCAGCCAGTTGAAAGACGGTGAGAACGCTTCCGGTAACCGCGCCAAGGTGAAGGTGGTGAAGAACAAGGTGGCGCCGCCGTTCCGTACCGCCGAGTTCGACATCATGTTCGGCGCCGGTATCTCCAAAACGGGAGAGCTGATCGATCTGGGTACCGACAAGAACATCATCCAGAAAAGCGGATCATGGTTCAGTTATGAAGGCACCAAACTCGGCCAGGGCCGCGATGCCGTGAAGCAATTGCTGAGCGACAACCCCGAACTCGCCGAAGAGATCGAAAACAAAATCAAGGAAGTCATCGCGAAGGAAGAAGAAGGAAAGTAACACGGTTCCAGTCACCCCCTTACTTCTTTACCTTCTTACCTGATTACTTCTTTACCTCCTTACGGAATTACCCTCTTACAACTCCGTACCTTTTCCAACCCTTCACGCCGCCGGTGTGAAGGGTTTTTTGTTGGTAGACGGATGCACGGGTTGTGGAGGATTTGGTACTTTGGTCACGGATTACAAATCCGCGACAGCGGGCAGTTGGATTTGGTACTTTCGGTGTGCGATAAGTACAGCGTGTAAATCTGCGCTGCCAGAGGCCGGGAGGCCGTTGTTAAACTGTACAACTTATATATGTCACCGGGCGATTACTACGAAAAACAAATCAATGAACTGACCACTTCGGTCGGGCAAATCACAGGAAAAGTTGAAAGGATTTCCTTGTTCAGGCTGATGTTGGCCGGCATGGCAATCACCTGCATCGTGTTGCTGTTCCGGGAGAGCAACCTGTTGCTTTGGAGCGGACTGGTACTGGCTGTTGGCATATTTGTATTCCTGGTGAAAGCCACCACTGCACTGAAAGAGGAGAAGAGATATAAGGAAGAGTTGCTAAAGATCAATCGAAACGAGGTGAAAGCGTTGGCCGGCGATATATCCTCGTTTGGAAATGGTAAGGAATATATGGATCCGGAGCATCCTTATTCATACGACATGGACATATTCGGGGATGGTTCCATATTTCAGATGTTAAACAGAACCAGCACCCGCCACGGAAATGAGACCCTTGCCGGATGCCTGACAAACTTGTGCACGGATAAGGAGGAAATCATCGCCCGGCAAAAAGCAGTTATTGAGCTGTCCGGCAAAATCGAATGGAGGCAGAGGTTTCAGGCAGTCGGACAACTCACCGTTGAATCACCATCTGATCGCGGACAGATTGAGTATTGGTTGGGTGTGCCGAACACTTTCTATGGTAATAAATTCTATGCACGTATCCGCAAGCTGGTTCCGGCTGTTACGCTGGCAGCATGGGTTGTGTGGGCGGTCGGACTGGTCCCGGTTCATTTGCCGGTGATACTTTCCTCATTGCAGTTGATGCTGACCGGTCAGCACCTCAAGTATGTGAACATGCGGCATCAGCTCATCCACAAAAATCTGGCAACCCTGAGAAAGTTCTATCGCCTGATGGAAACGATCGAACAGGAAGAATTCAGTTCGGAATACCTGGTTGCCATCAAAAGGAAGACATTCCGGAATGATCAAGGGCCGTCAGCGTCTTTTGCCCGGCTGATCAGGCTGGTGGATCAACTCGACAACCGATTGAACATGGTGCTGGCAGGTATATTGAACGGGCTGTTTCTTTGGGATATCAATTACATGTACCAGATTGAAAAGTGGGTGGATGAATTCAGTGAGATGTTCCCGGAATGGATCCACGCCATTGCGCAATTCGATGCATGTTCAAGCCTGGCAGGTTTCATGTATAACCATCCCGGCTATGACGTGCCTGAAGTTCTTGATGCCGACATGTTTCATCTGGAGGTGAGCAAAGGCGGGCATCCGTTGCTGGATCGGGAGGGCCTTGTAACCAATGACCTTGTTCAGAAGGGCAGTCCGAACCTTCTCCTGATCACCGGCGCCAACATGGCGGGTAAGAGCACATTCCTGCGAATGATTGGTGTTAACCTGGTGCTGGCGATGGCAGGCACATGCGTGTGTGCGGAGAGGTTCGCTTTTACCCCTGTAAAGTTGTTCACCAGCATGCGAACGAATGATTCGGTGCAACGGCACACGTCGTTCTTTTTTGCCGAGCTGAAGCGACTCAAATTCATCGTAGACCAGGTGAAGCAAAACAAAATGTCCTACATCATGCTGGATGAAATACTGAAAGGAACCAACTCCCGCGACCAGCATTCGGGGGCAAGTAAGCTCATTGAAAACATCATCCGGTTGAACGGTGTGGGCATGATCGCCACCCACGACGTGGACCTGACCCGGTTGAGTGCTGTTCATCCCGGACAAATCCGGAACATCGCCTTTGAAATTGAGATGGAGAACAATGAAATGAAATTCGACTATACGTACAGGGATGGGGTATGTCAAAACATGAATGCAACCATGCTGATGGAACAGATGAATATCTTCTGAATGCATTCTTGTGTCTCAAACCAGGCGCCATGTATAAAAAGATAGAGGTTAGAAACTAATCATTCAAACATCCGCGAAGCATGAATTACAGCGTTGTTGCCGTTTTGCTGGTTTTGGTGGGGGCGTTTTTCGGATGCGAATCATCGGGTACGGATGAACATGCCGCAGCAAGCCTTATGGATGCGGATACCTCCGTCACAAACGATGCGGTCATCCTGGAGGCATTACTTAACAAGTCCATAAGCGTGGATACCATGCAGGTGGATCAGCGCGATCCCTTCTTGTACTTTAAATCGGGGTATTTTCTTGATGAACATAAAAAATATGCACTGGCGGTGATATGTCCTGCGGATAGCATGTATGACGTTTGCGTGTACACCATCGGGCCCGATGGTTGGCAATTGATAGATGGCGTTCACGGTCTGGATGCATTTCCTGTTGAGTTTGATGTTATGTTTAAGGATTATAATTTTGATGGACAGAATGATGTGTTTATTCAGGTAACGGTATCAAATGGTTGGGCCATGTCTCGGGGGCATCTGTTGATTGTTGATCCGAAAACAAAAGAACTGCAATTGCACCCTGAGGCAAAAGAACTGGCCAACTTGCGACCGGATACCGATTCGAATGTGGTTTTCACAGAAGAGTGGGATGGATACGATTCGGTAAATGGTGAGCAACATTTGGTGATGCTCACGCACCGGTGGATCAACAATGCATTGACTTTGACAGGCAAAAGAAAAGTGACGGTTTCCTTGAGATGAGTTCCGAAAATGTGGTTGTGATAATTTCACTTCCGTTATGATATAAATGCCTGCTTCGTTTGTGTCAATTGGTAATTAAAATGACAAATAAAGAACCATTGCTCATCTTTGCCCGGCAGCCCCATTTTCAAATCAGCACATTAGCACATCGCCCCATTATCAAATTTTCAAATTATCACATTCCCACATTCCCACATTCCCATGCCCCGCTCCCTCACCATCCTCTTCACCTTTCTCTCCCTCTCCGCTTTCGCCCAATCCGATGACTGCACCTGCTTTGCCGGTATCGGCTCCAGGGAGGAGGATACCCCTTTGTTAACCGTCGGTCTGGACAACGGTGTGATCCTCGCGGTATGCGGGTTTGAGCAGAAGGGCTTGAGTGAAGAGGAGATCATGGTTTCGGAATTTGACGTGTTCAATTGCGCCACGGGTGCGTCGCTGGCACAATATGGGATTGCCCGAACCTGCATGCTGAAAAATGAAAAGGGCGGATTGACGATCTCCGAGCTGCGGTTTCTACCTGTGGGGGAAAAGTGGGAATGGAAACAGGTGGTTGTGGGAAACCAACGAATCTATGCCAAAGGCGACCAGGTGCAGGTTGCGCCAAAGACACCTGCCTACGAGCCGACAGAGATGGATACCGCCAGGACAGGGCCTTACCTGAAAGAAATGCGCGGCCTCAAAGGCACCGGTAAGCTTTACCCGGGAAGCATCGAGGAAATACTGGGCCGGCTTGAGGTGATGGCATTGAACAATGTTAAGGAAGCGACTGATATGCTGTACGACTTCGAGCACTATTTCCAGGTTGAACTGTCCGGCGCCATTCGTGATCAGTGGATGGATGCGGTGGAAACGGTGAAGTGGGCAACTGGTAATTAGAAATTAGAAATTAGAAATTAGAAATTAGAAATTAGGAATTAGGAATTAGGAATTAGGAATTTGGAATAGGGAGGATCGCCCCCCTTGGACAAACGCCCATTTTCAAATCCGCGCCAGTACCTTGCGATTTGGTCAATGGTTCCCTTCGGTCGCGTCAATGGTGCCGGGCTCTTCTATTGGCCACTGGCCACTGACCATTGACTTCCTCCGTTTGCGTCAATAAGCTGCGCTGTCAAAAGCTCCCTTCGGTCGCGTCAATGGTGTCCGGCCTTTCTATTGACCACTGACCATTGACCATTGACCATTGACCAATAACCAATAACCAATAACCAATAACCAAATAACCACTATCACATTACCACATCATTTGCTTACTTTGCCTCCATGAAAAAACTGCTGATATGGATGCTGCCCCTGTGTGTATGGCTGGCGGCATGTAACCCGTCGACTGAGAAAGACCAGCCTGTGTCGGACCTGGAGACGCTCAACCGGAAGATACTGGATAACCCGAACGATGCTTCGTTGTACTACCAACGTTCGAAAATGCAAGCGGAGAGCGGGCTCTACGAAGCCGCCATCAAAGACATCGACCGTTCGCTGAAGCTGGACTCCACCAAGGCCGATGTGTATTTCACTGCCGGTGAAGCCTATTTCCATATCAACCAAACGCGCCAGTCGCGTGATGCCTTTGAGAAGTGCGTGCGCCTCAAACCCGACCACGTGGAGGCCCTGCTGAAACTGGCCGAGTTGTACCTCTATGTGAAGGGTTATCCCAAGTCGGTGGAGTATGCCGACCAGGTACTGAAGATCGACAAACACCAGTCGAAGGCTTACATGCTGAAAGGGCTCGACTTTAAGATGCTTGGTGATACCGCCAAGGCCATCTCCAGCTTCCAGACGGCGGTGGAGCAGAACCCCGATTACTATGATGCCTACATGCAACTGGGCCTTCTGAGCGGTATTCAGCACAATCCGTTGGCGATCGATTACTACGACAACGCCCTCCGGCTGGACCCTGTGAGCATAGAGGCCATGTACGGGAAGGCCATGTTCTACCAGCAAAACGGCCATGTGAACCAGGCGCTGGAAGTCTATAACCAGATCCTTACACAGGATTCCAGGCACCTGCAAACCCATTACAACCTCGGCTATATCTATGCGAACGAGTTCAAGAAATATGCGCTGGCCAAAGGCTTTTTTGAAGACGCACTGAAGGTAGACAGCACCTATCTGAAGGCAGAGTACATGATCGGGTATTGCGATGAGATGCTGGGCTTTGACGATAAGGCCGTGGAGATATACTCGGCTGTGCTGAAGAAGGACGCCACGTTCCAATTGGCCACGGACGGATTGCGGCGTTTGGGATTTTAGTTCAGGGAGAATTTGGTATAGCCACAAAGGCACAAAGACACGAAGATTGTTTTGTTGGTTAAATACAATGCAAACATTGGCTCTTATCCCTACGGAACGGATGCAGATCCATCCTGCCTTTGTGACTTTGTGCCTTCGTGGCATAAGAATGCTCCTCTTTGTTCAATGCACTTTGGCATGATATTTTGGGATGAGGAGATAAACCCGGAATCATGAAGTACCTGAAATTCCTCCTGTTTTTCCTTCTGGTAGCCAGCGTGGTTGCACCTGATACCGCTTCCGCGCAAAGAGCTGTGAGCCGCATTGCCGCGAGGAAGTTCCTGCGCAGAACCAATGTGGCGATCCTGTATGCCCGTCAACAAGTGAAAGAAAACCGCAACTTCACCGGTGACCTGGCGAAGGGCATTGCCCACCAGAAACTGGCCCGCCGGTTGCTGATGCAGAACAAACCCCTGCGGGCCATTCATCATTCACGTCGTGCGCGTCTGTTGGCTATCCGGGCCATTCGTGCCAATAAAGGCACTGTACGTCCGGAGTTCGAGGTCAACGGGGAAGAAGAGGGGATGATGGGAAACATGCCATCTGATGAAGACCTGGACAAAGCGCTGAAACGCGATATGCCCGGAGAATCACTCTCTGACGAAGAGGTGATCAAGCGTGATCCTGATATCAATGTAGAGGATGATGCGCCGGGAAGACCAGGGAAAGAATAGTTTCCCCTGTTTCCTTTACGAAGTATTCCATTCCTGAAAGTTCCATGCCATCCAGCTTCCTGCCGATCTTGACAAAGGCATCAAGCT
The DNA here is from genome assembly GCA_020635855.1 of Flavobacteriales bacterium. Classification (NCBI taxonomy): domain Bacteria; kingdom Pseudomonadati; phylum Bacteroidota; class Flavobacteriia; order Flavobacteriales; species Flavobacteriales bacterium. The sequence goes on from JACJYZ010000002.1 coordinate 1,164,611, forward strand.
GGATTTTCTTTTTCCATGCTTCGGAAGATAAGGATGCCACCGGTTCGTAGTGCGGTGCCACAAACCGATGTTCCCACGGGTCCCTGCCCATGGCCATTTGCCAGTTCTCACCGAATGCTGCCTGTGATGATTCCAGAACAGGGCGCAGTTGCTCCAGCCTGTGGCCCTGGAGTTGCAGGGTGCACGTAATACCTTGTCCCCACAGAAAAATGGTCCGGAAGGTGAAGATGTCTTCCGTCGTCATCAGGGCAGGGTAATCCCATGCCATCCAGGGCAGGCCGTGGTGGTTCTCGCCGCGATGAATCTTGGCGTTCCATGAGGTAAGGGGTTCAGGTATGTTCAATAGGTTTTGGCGGCAATGGAGAATCCATTGATCGCGAACGTGCTGCATGTCCTGTAAGAGGTGGGTGAGGGCATTGTTCTTGGCGCGGATCAGGGCTTCGTCGAACAACAGTTGGATGTCGTCCCGGGTCAGGCGATTCATGATTCATGTAGCCTATGTGAACCTATAAATAGTCTCAAGTGGCGAGTTTCAAGTCTCAAGTTGGTTCCGACGTACGTATGCATTGCGTCAACTGGTACTTGCGGTGAATGTTATTCATCTTTGGCGGGATCCCCCATTTTCACACTGTCACATCACCACATTGTCACATCAACCGGGCATCTTGTACACCACTGTATTCACATTCATGCCGGCGCCTACCGAAGAGAACACCATGTACTGGTTGGGATGGATGCGGTGGCCGTTGAGTTTTTCAGTGAGCAGTAGGTCGAGCAGGATGGGCAGCGTGGCCACGGAATTGTTGCCGAGTTTTGAGATGGTCATCGGCATGGTATTCTCATCGGCTTCTTCGTAGTTGTATAGTTTGAACAGGCGTAACAGGATGGCTTTGTTCATTTTGGCGTTGGCCTGGTGCATCAATACCTTGCTGATGTCGGCGAGGCCCAAACCTGCTTTGTTAAGGCAGCTTTGCACCGTTTGGGGTACATGGTTCAGCGCGTATTCGTAAAGCTTGCGTCCGTTCATCTTCAGAAAGATGGCCTTCGGGTCCACTTCATTGTTATAGGAGCGGCTCATTTTCAGGAGCTGGCAGTGGTCAATGGTGTCTGATCGGGTCAGGTGGTGAAGGATGCCTGCTTTTTCTTCGCCTTCCCGGGCTTCCACCACAACGGCACCTGCGCCGTCTGAATAGAGCATGCTGTCGACATCGTGGGGGTCGCTGACACGTGACAGCGTTTCCGTACCGATTACCAGTACCTTTTTGGCTTCGCCCGATTGGATGAAGTAGTGGGCCTGGATCAGTGCCTGCAGCCACCCAGGGCATCCGAAGGGAACGTCATAGGAGACGGTATAGGGATTAACAATTCCAAGATTTTGCTTGATGCGGGATGCAATGGTGGGGACGAGGTCGGAGCGCATGTTGTTGGCATCCACATCTCCGAAGTTATGGGCCACGATGATGTAGTCCAGCGATTCTTTATCAATACCGGCCGAAGCGATGGCTTTCTTCGCTGCCAATAGTCCGAGATCGGATGCCACCTGGTTGGGTTCGGCATACCTTCTTTCCTCAATCTCCGTGATCTCGAAGAACTTCTGTACGATCTCAGATACGGGCTTTTGCATGAGCTCACCGGAATCGTAGTAGAAAGTATTTCGAAGGAAATGTTCGTTGGGAATGACAGTTTTCGGGATCTCGCTCCCGGTGCCTGTGATGATTGAGTTTACAGTGGGTGTAGTCAAAGTATTTTGGAATCGGGTAAGGACAAATATCTCTTTAAATAATGAGAATACCAGCGTTCTAGCTGATTTATTTGGAAAAGGTCAGAAGCCCCGTTTGAAGAAAATGTAGTCGGAAACAGGTGGTGTGATATCTGCAGCACGAAGCATCGACACGATTTGGGCCCGGTGGTGGGTGGTGTGGTTGCATACATGGAGGAGGATGTCGCCAGCTGTGTTTTGAAACGATTGCCCCTTGGTGTTTTGATAGGAGATGACTGCGTTCGGATCCATATCTCCCAACAGGGAAAGGGTGGTGCGATGGTTCTCTTCCTGAACAACGAGGGCGTTTTCCAACGGAAACGTTTCAAAGGGAGATGAAGATGTTTTTCCCCGGAGTCGGTTGTTCCAGATTCGTTGTGCGTTCAGGATGTGACAGAACAGGGGGTGGGCGCGTTCATCCACCCGATCTTGATGTGCGATCAACAACTCCAATATCGCACGATTGAAATGATCGTGGTATACGAGCAGGTCGCGGAGCATGTGTTTGGCGTCCATGACGAATCAGGTTTGCAATACGCCGGGGTTGAACGCCCGCGTGATGGGTGCATGGTTGGCCATTTCAATACCCATGGAGATCATCTTGCGGGTCTCCAACGGGTCGATGATGGCATCTACCCACAGGCGGGATGCGGCATAGTAAGGTGACATCTGCGAATTGTACCTGTCGGTGATGGTTTTCAGCAGTTCGTTCTTTTCTTTTTCATCGATTTCCTGGCCTTTGCTTTTGAGGGCACTTACCTGTATCTGCAGCAACGTTTTGGCGGCTTGTGCGCCACCCATTACGGCGATTTGTGCCGTGGGCCATGCGGCAATCAGCCGGGGATCATAAGCTTTTCCGCACATGGCATAATTGCCGGCGCCGAAGGAGTTACCCATGATCACGGTGAACTTGGGCACCACGCTGTTTGACATGGCATTCACCATTTTTGCGCCGTCTTTGATGATACCGCCCTGCTCCGAGCGGGAGCCGACCATGAAGCCGGTCACATCCTGCAGGAAAACCAAGGGGATCTTTTTCTGGTTGCAGTTCATGATGAAGCGGGCTGCCTTGTCGGCAGAGTCGGAGTAGATGACGCCGCCGAACTGCATTTCGCCTTTCTTGTTCTTGATCACTTTTCGTTGGTTGGCCACGATGCCTACCGACCAGCCATCGATACGGGCGAGACCGCAGAGGATGGTTTTGCCGTAGCTGGCTTTGTATTCTTCGAAATCTGAATTGTCTACCAGGCGTTCGATGATTTCCATCGTCTCATAAGGTTTCTCGCGGCCGTCGGGCATGATGCCGTAGATTTCTTTGGGGTCTTTGGCAGGTGGTTGGGGTTCGGCGCGGTCAAAGCCGGCTTTTTCAAAGTGGCCCACCTTGTCCATGATGTTGCGGATCCTTTGCAGGCAATCCTCATCATTCTTGCATTTGTAGTCGGTCACCCCGGAGATTTCGCAATGGGTGGTGGCGCCGCCCAGTGTTTCGTTATCAATGTCTTCACCGATGGCGGCCTTTACAAGGTAAGAGCCGGCGAGGAAGATGGTGCCGGTCTTATCCACGATCATGGCCTCGTCTGACATGATGGGGAGGTAAGCGCCTCCGGCTACGCAACTGCCCATGATGGCGGCGATCTGGATGATGCCGTGGGAAGACATGATGGCGTTGTTGCGGAAAATGCGTCCGAAGTGTTCTTTGTCAGGGAAGATCTCATCTTGCATGGGCAGGTATACGCCGGCACTGTCAACCAGGTAGATGATCGGCAGGCGGTTTTCGATGGAGATCTCTTGTGCCCGCAGGTTTTTCTTCCCGGTGATCGGGAACCAGGCGCCGGCTTTGACGGTGGCATCGTTGGCTACAATCATGCACTGGCGTCCGCTGACGTAGCCGATACCAGTCACCACGCCACCGGAGGGACAACCTCCGTGTTCTTCATACATGCCGTCGCCGGCGAAGGCGCCGACTTCGAAAAAGGGTTTACCGGGGTCGATCAGTTTCTCGATGCGTTCGCGGGCGGTCAGCTTGCCTTGCTCGTGTAGTTTCTCGATTTTGGCTTTGCCGCCACCGAGGGAGACTTCCTCGTGTTTTTTGCGCAGGCGGGTAAGGAGCATGCGCATGGCATCCTCGTTCTTGTTGAATGTCAGGTCCAATGTTTCCACTTTTGTCATGGAAGCAAACGTACGGAAAAAATAGTCGTAAGTCTATAGTCTTTAGTCGTAAGTTGGCATTCGGCGTATGTGGGCGCAATACCATTGATGAATGAGGAATTAGGGATTAGGAATTAGGAATGTGTTAGTCGAAATATCTTTTCATGTGACGATGCGCATTGCTCTGTAGGAGCAACACATTGGTAGCAAAGTGATTCGTGAAAAAGAATGCAGCGTGCCGTAGGTACGCCACAAATAGTCGTAAGTCTATAGTCTTTAGTCGTAAGTTGGTATCCGTGGTATTTGGGCGCAATGCCTTTGGTGAATTAGGGATTAGGGATTAGGAATTAGGAATGTGTTAGTCGAAATATCTTTTCATGTGACGATGCGCATTGCTCTGTAGGAGCAACACATTGGTAGCAAAGTGATTCGTGAAAAAGAATGCAGCGTGCCGTAGGTACGCCACAAATAGTCGTAAGTCTATAGTCTTTAGTCGTAAGTTGGTATCCGTGGTATTTGGGCGCAATGCCTTTGGTGAATTAGGGATTAGGGATTAGGAATTAGGAATGTGTTAGTCGAAATATCTTTTCATGTGACGATGCGCATTGCTCTGTAGGAGCAACACATTGGTAGCAAAGTGATTCGTGAAAAAGAATGCAGCGTGCCGTAGGTACGCCACAAATAGTCGTAAGTCTTTAGTCTTTGGTCGTAAGTTGGTATCCGTGGTATTTGGGCGCAATGCCTTTGGTGAATGAGGAATTAGGGATTAGAAATTAGGGATTGGGCGGCATGCCATCTAATATCTACCGTCTCTCAACTGCGACAACGACGGAACGCCTGCAACATAGCCCCGATAGGAGTGGCACCCGCCTTCGCTGAAGCTATGGCGGGCGAGGCCCAAAAACCATTGGAGTCAGTTGATTTCCCGCATCAAAAAGTCCGGGCGGGTACAGCGGATAGCGGGACGGCTGTTGGGCAGAACGATAAGCGTACCGCTTCAAAAAAACTAAAGACTTGTGACTAACGACTTACGACTCTTTCGCTGGCTCGTCTTTTTGTCCTCTGATGCGTTTCCAGATGAACGAGAAGGCGCCGGCTACAGCGATGGCGATGAACTTCAGGTATTTCAGTATGATGGCGAAGAAGCCGACTTTGGCGAGAAGTTTCCCGGCAACGAGACCGCCGATGGTCCATGCGGCTACCTGATCCACGTCGGGGTCGAAGTCGAGGTAGGTATTACCCGGGGTGAATTCGATCATGCTGAAGAGGCTGGGGATGTCTGCTTTCACGCTGTCGATCAAACTCATGCCGGAGATGGCGTTGACCACCAGCACGCCTTTGCGGCCGAGGATGCGAACGTTGTAGTTGAGGGTGTTTTCTTCTTCTTCACCGAAACGAACTTCTTTGGCCCAGTGGAGGATGCGGCGGTCTTTGTCGTAATAGGGAGGAGAGGCCCAGCCGATCATTTCGATGGGGTCGTATCCCATTTGTACGCGTTGTTTGTTGGCTTCCTGGGCGTCTTGTTTGAGTTCTTTCAGGAGGTCGTCGTAGTTGATGTCATCGGCGTCATCGTCTTTGACGTAGCCCATGGGGTCGTATTCTACGGTGTATGCCCATGAGTCGGGACTTGTTACGCCGTGTTCAGCGCGCACCAGCAGGCCGAGGGGAGGAGTGTCGTCTTTGGGATTGCCCCAGACATCAACGAGCACGCGTTCGGCTTCCTCCGATTCAAGGAATCTGTAACCATCGGGTACGTTGATGGTAGCTATGCCGTCACCGAGGATGATTTTCCCTTGTTTGTAATGGAGGGAGCTTTCGATGGAATCCATCTCCTGGGCGTAGCTGCGGATCAGTGAGTCCAGGTTGATACCCAGTGAATCGGTAGAGAGGGAAACCGTGTCGCCGTCGGCAGCCGCAAGGTTGATGAAGAGGGAGAGGGAGATGGAAAGGAAGGAGGTTTTTTTCATGGAGGGATTTAATTTGATAATTTGTTCATGTGCTGATTTGAAAATGGTGCATCCGACCGGAGTGTGTGTGGTAGATATGGTGCAGGTGGATCTTTGATGGTGGGATGCCATTGACGCAACCGGAGGGAGCCATTGACCGCGTAGCCTATTGACACGAACGCAGTGAGTCATTTACCTTTCCCCTTCTTACTCGATTTTGCTTTCGGATTAAATGCCAGGCATTCGTTTACCCAGAAGGAGAGATCGGTTTCATTATCGATGCCGGAAGCATTGATGATGAGGAACCCTTTCATGGGTTTGCCGGTGAAATCCATGATGCGGGCGCCTTTTTTCTTGAGCAAGGTGTCTTTGTTGTCGGGATCCACCCGAGCCATGAGTTCGTCTTGCATAACGCCGATACACATCTTATCATCCACCATGATGCAGAGTCCGCCCATCATTTTCTTTTCTTCAAAGGCGGTCTTTTGGTCGCGGAGTATATTCCGGATCCGGTCGGCGAGAAATTCGTTGTAGGCCATAGGGGTAGGTGTGGCGTTATGAGTTCGTAACTTATACTTCGGTTGGTAAGATAGGTAAATGTTGTTGATGGAATGTTGCCTGTATAGGTATTTGTTTGAACACACTTCCGGAAGTTGACATCATTTCTCCTTTCTTTTATATTTAACCGGTCAGAAGCCGAGAGTTTCTGATCGTATTCAACCATTCCAATCATGAACAAATCCACCCATACCCGCGACCACATGGAAGGCAAAGCCATGCGCTACCGTGTGCTGGTCGTGTATGAAGAAGACGGTGAACGCAAAACGGAGAGCGTATGGGCCACGCAAACCGGTGAACATTATGTGGTGGCCAGCATCCCGTTTTTTGCAAGGAACCTTGCGATGGATGATGTGGTGGAAGTCGCAAGCGACGGAGACACGTTGCGCCTGAAAAATACCGTGCGGCCTTCGGGCAACAGCGTGGTGCGGCTGGTGGTGTTTGATGAACGTACGATCGATGAAGTATGTGCCGCATTCACCGCCATGGGATGTGACTGGGAGGTAAGTCATGTGAAACACCTGATTGCCGTGCACATTCCCAAAGACAAAGACTACTGGGAAGTGAAGCGGTTTCTGGATGCCGGCGAATTCGAGAAGCGCTGGGTGTCCAGCGTAAGCAAAATTCGGACTGTTAAGGTACAATAGTTTAGTCACAGTTTTTTACCTTGAAAGCTAGCTTTCAAGGTAAAAAACCGGAACCTTGAAAAACAGTCCAAACATGAAAAAGAAAGATCAAAGTCCCGAAGCGGTAGTCCGTGAGATCAAACGCAGGACCCGCCGCAAGTTCTCCGCTGAGGAGAAAATCAGAATCGTACTGGAAGGCCTCAAAGGCGAGTTGTCTATTTCAGAGATATGTCGCCGTGAAGGCATTGCCGCCAACCTCTACTATCGCTGGAGTAAAGACTTCCTGGAAGCCGGTAAGAAACGGCTTTTAGGAGATACCCTCCGAGAGGCCAACACCACCGAAGTGGATCATTTCCGCAAGGAGAACAGCCAGCTGAAAGAAGTGGTCGCCGAGCTCACCCTGCAGAATAGGGTCCTAAAAAAAAGTTTGAGTGGGGACGCTTAAAAAGGCAGCGGTATATGCGATACAGTCAATCAGAGAAAATGGAGATCATTTCCATAGTGGAAAACAGTGATCTGAGCGTACGGGCCACCCTGAAAGAGCTGGACATTCCCAAGGCGACTTTCTATGACTGGTACGACCGGTATCTGCGGGAAGGGTTTGAAGGACTGGCTCCCAAGAAGCGGGCGGCAAGAAGCCAGTGGAACCGGATCCCCGATGAGAAACGCCAGGAGGTGGTAGAGCTGGCCCTGGACATGGAAGACCTCTCATCCAGAGAACTGGCCTGGCACATCGTAGATCACCGGGGCTGGTATATCAGCGAGTCCAGCGTGCATGCCATTCTCAAAGAAAGAGGGCTGATCACTGCACCGGCCTTTGTGGTGGATCATGCTGCCAACCAGTACAAAGACAAGACCTCCCGGGTCAACCAGATGTGGCAGACCGATTTCACTTACCTGAAAGTAGTGGGACACTGGGGATGGTATTACCTCTGCACGGTACTGGATGATTACTCCCGCTACGTGATCCATGCCGAACTATGCACCAACATGGCAGCCGATGACGTACAGCGCAATATCGATAAGGCCATTGAGATCACCGGTGTGGTTCCTGACAAAACCACACAGTCTCTCAAAGTACTCAGCGACAATGGCCCGTGTTACATCGCCAAAGACCTGGCTGACTTCTTCCAGGACAGAGAGATCAAGCATGTGCGCGGAAGAGTCCGTCATCCACAGACCCAGGGAAAGATCGAGCGCTGGCATCAGTCCATGAAGAATGTGATCAAGCTGGACAACTACTATTCACCCGATGAGTTGCGCCAGGCACTGGCTGAGTTCATTGAATATTACAACAACCGTAGATACCATGAATCACTGGAAAATCTCACCCCTGCCGACGTATTCTTCGGCAGGGATAAACAGATCCTGGCCAGACGAAAACAAATCAAAGAAAGAACCATGAAACAAAGAAGAAAATACCACCGTCAGCAAATGTTAAATCTATGACTTAAATTAGATCGCCTTTTGTCCGGATTTGTTTTAAGACGCACAATGGATGCTCTTCCTTCCGTTCTAAGGCTGTCAGTTCTGCATTCAGATAAATCCTGAGTAATTCGTTGGCTAAGATTTTTGATACCTTATAATCGTGGCTTGTAGAAAATTTAGAATTGGTAGCAAAAAAGAAAGTATCAAGCGAGAGCCTTATATCATGTTTCCCTCGAACAAAATATTTATCGTCAAGGTACGTTGCTCCGGTTCGGTAGTATTGATAAAATTCAAGATTGTTATCGAAAAAACTCTTTAAGCGATCTAACTCATTCATCAAATATTTTTTTTGAACTCTATCGCTACCATTCGGACGCTTTGATTCTATGTTGTAAATCCGTACATAATAAATCAGCTTAGAAAATATACGAGGTTTTAATTCTTTAAAAAAACATATTTCTTCCTGAGTATTTTTAAATCTGTTTGAGATCGCAAATTTTTCAAGACTCTTGAGGCACTCCTGAATTTTATATATAGAATGTTCACTTTTCTTGAGGATATTACTCTCCTCGCTCTCAATGAGCTTTAACTCTTTTTCTAAATCATCTATTAGTGTATTTATGACCTTCTTCAAGTTTTTACATGCTTTTAATCGTTGTGATAAAAGACATCATTTCATTTATGAATGAATCCTTCCTCCATAGTAGGAAAATCTGAAAATTAAAAAGGAGGACTCATATTGGCCCTCCTTTAGCTGATTAACCAAAATCAACTATGAAAAGAAAACACAATTTACCTTATTACAATTCTTCGGTTATACAATTTCTCATTGTTCGTTGCAAAAATGTTATACACCCCCGGAACAAGATTTTCCAATTTGTCTAATGCAATAATAGCGTTCCCGTTATCATTCAGAATAAAAATTTTGGAATAAAAATTCCTTCCCAACAAATCGTTAACAATAATTAAAACTTCATCATTTTCATTTCCCACGATACTAAGATTAATATCACCATTAGTCGTAGGGTTTGGAAATACATTAAAATCAAATTTTTCAGAACTTTCAACAGCAACCAAATCAGAATATGTAAACTTACCATCGAAATCGGTCTGTTTTAACCTATAATAAGAAATACTCGAATACGGATTTTTATCTATTAAAGAATAGTTGTGTGGAACTGTGCTGTTACCTGCACCTTTAACTTTGCCAACAATTTCAAAATGCAAGGCATCAGTAGATTTTTCAATGGTAAAATAATCATTATTAGTTTCGGTTGCGGTAATCCATGTTGTATTTACTTCCCCGTTATCAATCATTTTCGCATCAAATGAAATTAACTCAATGGGTAAAGGATTTGCACCCCCATTCAAATTACCCAGAGTAAATCTACTGAAGGAAGTAAAGGAATTGGAAATTATATTCCCGTCATTATTAGCTGTTGCCGTTCCTCCCGCATCGAGCCATGCAGTGCCAGCTCCATTCGTTTTACACACGGTAAGATTGGTATAATCCGTAACTCCATCACCATTGCCCGTACTTCCATAATAAAGCCGGGCTGTTGCACCGGTCAGATTTGCATTGATTGATGGAGTACGGTCAATCTGCCAGTATCTTACGGAAGAAACTTTATCAACTGTTCCGGGCAACGTGTATCCCAAAGCAGCTGCCGAAGAATTGATTACCTCTGAAGTATAGGTATATGCTGTTGCAGCATTGTGTGTAGGAGTAAGAACCACCGGTCTCCAGTCGCCTCCCTTACCCACAGGAAAATTTAAGGTGCTTGTTCCGTTAAGAGACATTATGTATGCCATAGGACCGTCAATATAACTGCCGGCACTGCCAACAGTAGTTGTTACACTTTCATCGGTTAGCGTTAAAAGATTTACTGAGGTTGTAACAATATTCCCGGTGGTCATCGTTAAATCAATGTTGATATCAACCAGAACATTGAGTGTTAATGTCCCTCCTCCAGAGGTGGTCATGCTCATTCTCCTGACAACCGGCTTTTGTGCCGATGCACCATTAAAGTTTTGTACTCCATTGCCATCAATAGTTATCCTGCCTCCGGCTGCCTGAGCAAATGTAATGGCTGTTACAGTTCCAACGGTTGAAATATCACCTGAAAAAGTGCAGTTAGTATTGTAAGCAGGATATAAAGTGCCTGCACCTGTTTGAATAAATGTTGCGGAGCTATTAAAATCATCCGCTGTGGTATTGGCCAAATACATAATTCCCGTTCCGCTGTTTTTTATGGTGGCAGTAGCATTGAATATATTTGCTCCGGTACTTGTGTTATTAGTGGCTCCGTTTTTTTCTAAGGTAGCAGTACCATTAAATGTTGTTCCATTGAGGAATAATTGTGGAGCCGTGAAGGTAACATCTCCGTTAAAAGTGTTCCCGGATTGAAGATATAATGCTACCGTGCCTGCAAAAGTGATCATTGTTTGAGCAGTTGCTCCTGTCTGTGTAAAATTTCTTATGTATAAATTTCCCGATGAGAAGCCGCTGCCTCCAATAGTGATGGTTTTTGTATTCGCTAAAGTGGCTGTACCAGTGTTTTGTCCAAAACGGATTCCTGTTGAAGTCCCAGTGCTATTTAAAATGATATTGCCATTAAACTGGGTTCCGGTTGCATCATTATATGCAGGGTAAATCAAATTTGAACCTGTATTTGTAAAGGTAACATCAGCATTAAAAATGTCTCTGGTGGAATTAGCAAGTAAAATATATCCGCTTCCGCTACAAGTAATTGTTGTAGTTCCATTGAAAGTATTTCCTCCTGCGCTTTGATTATTCGTAGCCCCATTTTTCTCAAGCGTAGCAGTTCCGTTATAAGTGCATCCGTTAAGAAAGAGCTGGGGGGAGGTGAAATTAACATTACCATTAAAAGTGCTTGCTGTACCAACTGTTAAAATGGCTGTGCCAGTCAATGTCAAAGCCTGTGCAGTTGCTCCTGTTTGAGTAAAGTTCCTTAGTAACAGCGTTCCTGTGGAAAAACCACTACCGCCAACACTAATGGTTTTAGTATTTGCCAGTGTGGCTGTTCCGGTTGTTGAACCAAATAAAACACCCAGTGAAGACCCGGTACTATTGACAATTATATTGCCATTAAAAGTTGCAGCAGCAGTAGCATAAGCCACATAAATATAGTTTGAACCTGTGTTTGTAAATGTAATATCTGCGTTGTAATTATCAGTGTTGCCATTGCCAAGCATAAGATATCCGCTTCCGCTATTGGCAATAGTTGTAACACCATTAAATGTATTTCCTCCTGCACCTGCGTTGTTTGTTGCTCCACTTTTCTCAAGTACAGCTGTCCCGTTGTATGTTGTCCCATTGAGATATAATTGCGGAGCCGTGAATGTAACATTTCCGTTAAAAGTATTTCCTGTTTGAAGATACAATGCTACTGTGCCAGAGAAAGTGGTCATCGTCTGTGCGGTTGCGCCGGTCTGAGTAAAATTTCTAAGGTATAAATTGCCTGATGAAAAGCCGATGCCTCCGATACTGATGGTTTTTGTGTTTGCCAGCGTGGCAGTACCAGTGCCCTGACCAAAACGAATACCCGTTGAAGTTCCGGTACTGTTTAAAATAACATTACCATTGAATTGTGTTCCTGTGGCATCGTTTTGAGCTACATAAATTAAATTAGACCCACTGCTGGTAAAGGTTACATCGGCATTAAAAATATCGCGGGTAGTATTGGAAAGGCGGAGGTATCCGCTTCCGCTGTTTGTAATAATCGTAGCGCCATTAAAGGTATTCCCGCCTACTCCATTATTATTGGTTGCCCCGCTTTTTTCTAATGTTGCAGTACCATTAAATGTGGTTCCATTGAGATATAACTGAGGGGCTGTGAATGATACATTTCCATTAAAGGTGTTTCCTGTTTGAAGATATAATGCTACCGTGCCTGCGAAAGTAGTCATCGTTTGAGCTGTTGCACCAGTCTGGGTAAAGTTTCTTATGTATAGATTTCCTGATGAGAAACCGCTGCCTCCAATGGAAATGGTTTTTGTATTTGCCAACGTAGCTGTTCCCGTATTTTGTCCGAAACGTATACCTGTTGAGGATCCTGTACTGTTTAAAATAATGTTTCCATTGAATTGAGTAGGATTTACTGCATCAGTATATGCTACATTAATTAAATTTGATCCGCTGTTTGTGAAAGTTACATCGCTGTTGAAAATATCATAAGTGGTATTCGACAAACGTACATATCCTGATCCGCTATTGGTAATAGTGGTAATCCCGTTAAATATATTTCCTCCGGTACTTGCATTATCAGTAGCTCCATTTTTTTCAAGTGTAGCGGTGCCACTATAAGTACATCCGTTCAGATAAAGCTGTGGCGCTGTGAAAGTAACATTCCCACCAAACGAAGATGAAGGGCCTATAGTAAGTATAGCTGTGCCAGTTAATGCCAACGATTGTGCTGTTGCCCCGGTTTGGGTGAAACTGCGCAATAAAAGTGTACCAGTACCTGAAAATCCGCTGCCTCCAATAGATATGGTTTTACCCGCAGCAAGCGTAGAGCTCCCTGTCCCGGCCCCTGCCTGGCCAAACTGAACTCCCACTGTTCCGGTACTATTAATGATAATATTACCGTTGAATGCGGTGGCACCAGTTGCGTAAGCTACATAAATACCAGCTCCTGTATTGGTAAAAGTAACATCAGCATTAAAATTATCCCCTGTTCCATTGCCTGTCATCAAATATCCTGAACCGCTGTTAATGATTGTAGTGATTCCGTTAAAAGTATTTCCTCCTATGCCTGCATTATTAGTAGCTCCATTCTTTTCAAGTGTAGCGACCCCATTGAAAGTAGTTCCATTCAAGAAGAGTTGTGGACTAACAGCAGAAATATCTCCGTTAAAAGTAGTTCCTGTCTGAAAATATAATATTGCTGTACCTGTTAAAGTAAAATTTTGGGCTGTGGCTCCTGTTTGCGTGAAGTTGCGAAACATTAAATTACCAGCAGTGAATCCACCGCCTCCAATGGTGATTGTTTTTGTTGCCGCAAGGGTGGCAGTTCCAGTATTTTGCCCAAATCTGACACCACCTCCACCGGGATTGTTTACAATAATATTTTCATTAAATACATCAGGATTTGTATATGCTAATGAGAGATAACCGCTCCCGCTTGTTGTAATAGTCGTAACTCCATTAAATGTATTTCCTCCGGTACAGTTGGTATTGGTTGCTCCTGTTTGTTCCAAAGTCGCAGTTCCATTAAATGTGGTTCCATTGAGATACAACTGCGGAGCAGTAAAAGTTACGTTTCCGTTAAAAGTATTCCCGGTTTGGAGATATACTATAACTGTGCCTGAAAAAGTGGTCATTGACTGGGCGGTTGCTCCAACTTGAGTAAAATTTCTGATGTATAAATTTCCTGATGAGAAACCGCTGCCTCCGATGCTGATGGTTTTTGTATTTGCCAATGTGGCTGTTCCGGTACCTTGTCCGAAACGGATGCCTGTTGAAGCTCCCGTACTGTTTAAAATAATATTACCGTTAAATTGAGTTCCGGTTACATCATTGTATGCGGGGTAAATCAAATTTGATCCAGTACTTGTAAAAGTTACATCGGCATTAAATAGATCTCTTGTTGTGTTTGAAAGATATATATACCCGCTTCCGCTGTTGGTAATGGTAGTGGTGCCATTAAAAGTATTATTACCAGCACTTGCGTTATTGGTCGCTCCACTTTTTTCAAGAGTGGCAGTGCCATTAAAAGTGCATCCATTGAGGTAAAGCTGGGGGGAAGTAAAATTTACATTTCCATTGAATGTTGAGCCGGAACCAAGTTGAAGAATTGAAGTGCCTGTTAGTATGAATGATTGTGCTGTCGCACCGGTTTGCGTAAAGTTTCTAAGTTCAAGTGTGCCGTTGGAAAATCCGCTTCCGCCAATAGAAATAGTTTTGCCCGCTGCAAGTGTTGACGTCCCTGTACTATTCCCTATTTCAACTGAGCCGCCGGCTGTGCTGTTCACAATGATGTTGCCATTAAATTGTGTGTTTACTCCATTCTGAACAGAAATTATTCTCCCCGTATTTGTAGCAGTAAAAGTAACATCGGCATTATAAATATCAGCTGTGGTGTTGGTTGATAAAAGATACCCCGTTCCACTATTAATAATTGTTGTAGTATTATTAAAAGTATTTCCTCCGATACCTGCATTGTCCGTTGCCCCATTCTTTTCGAGTGTGGTTATACTGTTAAATGTAGTACCATTCAGGTATAGTTGAGGACTTGCAACAGTAACATCTCCATTAAATGTAGTTCCTGTTTGGAAATACAAAACAGCAGTACCTGTGAGGGTCAAAGCTTGTGAGGTAGCACCTGTTTGGGTAAAATTTCTTAAGCGCAAGGAACCTATTGTGAATCCAGTGCCTCCCACAGTAATGGTTTTTGTTGCAGCGAGCGTTGCTATCCCGCTTCCTTGCCCGAAATAGATCCCGGTTCCAGCGGTGCAGTTTACTACTATATTACCATTGAATTGTGTGCCGGTCGCATCGTTATAAGCCGGGTAGATTAAGCTGGTTCCAGTATTTGTAAAAGTTACATCGCCATTAAAAATATCGCGGGTAGTATTGGATAACCGTATCCATCCTGTGCCACTATTGATAATGGTAGTGGCACCGTTAAATGTGTTGTTCCCAGTGCAGGTATTATTTGCAGCCCCGTTTTTTTCAATAGTTGTTATTCCATTAAAAGTGCTTCCATTTAAAAGTATAGTAGCACAATTAGCCGATACGTTTGCTCCAAAAGTTGTACCACCGAAAGACGCACTTGTCCCTGCCGGGGAGATTGTACCATTATTTACATTACCGCTTGTAAAGGTGGCAGTTCCGGTAATTGTTAAAATGAATGTATTTAGATCAAACGTTCCGGAACTCAACGTAAGATTGGTTATGGAACGAGTGGCATCAAGCACAGGAGAAAACCCTGATGAGGTAATGACAGCATCATCTGCTGCTAAAGGAAATCCTGTATTCGGTGTCCAGTTTAAGTTATCATTCCACGCAGAAGAATTGCTTCCATTCCAAGTATATGTTGTTTGCCCAAAGGTATTCGGTATAATAAAACATAGATAGATAATGGCAAGTAGAATATATGTCAAATAGGGGGATAATTTTGGTCTTGCCGTTACCATCATTATAGGGCTTCTTATGATTGAAAAATTCGGGGGGGGGGGGGGTAAAAGGGTATTTATTGCTGATAATGCAACACGTCTTATCATATTAGGTTTTAAGACTATTTTATACATCTAATGGGTGCTAAGTTATACTATTTTCCTCATACGTATAATAAGACAAAAAGTTGCTTTTGTTGATAAAAATCAAGATTTTGTTTTTGCAAAAATAGCCTTGTTGAATAGAAAAAGTATGATATAAGTCAGTATTATTGTAAGCTCCCCTAAAAACAGGACAGTTTAGAAATGTAGTAAATTTAAACTGTCAAGTATGAAAAAGAGCAAGTTTACCGCCCATCAAATTGTCAAGATCCTTCAGGAATATGAAGGAGGCAAAACGGCCGTTGAGGTATGTCGTGATCACGGCATCAGCCAGGCCACATTGTATAGCTGGAAGAAGAAATACGGAGGCATGGAAGCCAGTGACCTGAAGCGCTTGAAGGAGTTGGAAGAAGAGAATGCGAAGCTCAAGCGCATGTATGCAGAGTTGGCGCTGGATCACCAGATGGCCAAGGAGATCATCTCAAAAAAGCTTTAAAGCCCTGCCAGAAGCGATCGATTGCCAATGAACTATCCTGTTACGGTATCAGCAGGGCGTGCCGTGTATTGCAGGTATCACGATCGGTGATTTACTATGAATCGATCAAAGACGATAAGGTCATTGAAGACGCATTGCTAAGCAAAGCCGAAGCCCACCCCCGCGAGGGCTTTTGGAAGGCTTACGGGCGACTTCGCCTGGAAGGTGAATCGTGGAATCACAAAAGGGTTTACAGGGTATACAAAAAGCTTGGACTGTCCATGCGCAGAAAAACAAAGAAGCGATTGCCGGCCAGAGTAAAACGTCGATTGGAAGTTCCCCGGGAGTTGAATCACACTTGGTCCATCGACTTCATGCAAGACCGTTTGGAGAACGGCCGTAAGGTGCGTTGCTTTAATGTCATTGATGATGCCAACCGGGAGATTCTGGATGTAGAGATTGATTACTCACTGAAGAGCAAAAGGGTTATATGGGTATTGAATCACCTGATCAGGCGCAGAGAAAAGCCCAAGCGTATCAGAATGGATAACGGCCCGGAATTGGTTGCGCAGATTACTCAGCAATGGAGCGAGGCTCATCAGATTGAGTTCATCTATATCCAGCCCGGCAAGCCCACGCAGAACGCTTATGTAGAACGGTTCAATGGCTCCTATCGCAGAGGAGTACTGGATGCGCACATCTTCGAGAACCTGGATCAACTCCGGGTCGCTTCCCAGATATGGCAAGAAGATTATAACCATCACCGGCCACACGATGGTCTCAAAGGTCTGCCACCGGTGATGTACGCAGAAAAATTCCTTCAAGGGGCTAGCCCCTTGAAGGAATCATCAGAAGAAGATGAAAGTTTGTTAGTTTAGCGATGTCCTGAAAATGGGGAGCTTACAAAACCACCTATACCGTTACCGCCACCAGCGGCGCCGGTTGCCAGGGTACCAAAAGCATCACCGTGAATGTGCTCACACCGCCGCAGGTAGATCTCGGTCCGGATGTGGTCATGTGCGACGGAGACCCCTATCCAACCCTGTACAACCACGCGCCCTACAACCCCGGTGGCATGGTGTCTTACAAGTGGTACCAGGGGGTCGGACAAGTTATCTCCACCAGCGGTTCTTTCACCCCGTCGGGTCCCGGTAGCTTCTGCCTGGAGATCACCGACATGAACACGGGCTGCAAAACCACTGACTGCATCACGGTGTCCAAGAGCCCGTACCTCACCATGAACAAAAATTTCAATGTGTATCCTCCTTACTTCTATGCAGGGGGCAATACCTACAAAGTTCGGGTTACGTTTAACGAAGTGCTTTCGGGCATGGGAGAAGCCTGGTATATCTATGAGGTGGATGGTACGCCGGCCCACAATGTCATTGCAACGGTGCAAAGCAATCCATCGGGCTGGTGGCCTGAGTACAATGACGGAGATGGGGAGATCGACTTCTCCACCACCAATCCGTCGGTGGTGTTTCAAACCAACAAATATTACAAGATTAAAAGGGTGGTTTGGTCCAACGATGGCTGCTTGTTGCCAACAGAAGCATACCATATCGTGTACCAGGAACATTCCGGTAGTACAGGAGGTGGCGGCGCCACCGGAGGTGGTGCTTCCGGCGGTGGCATGGGTGCCGGTAAACAGGAAATTCAATTGAAGGATGTGGTGCTGTCGCCGGTTACCAGCTTGCAACTTTTCCCGAACCCCACCAACGGATCGGTGAATGTGGCAGTGGATGGCGAAGTGAATACAGCCGTTCTCTAGGTATTCGACCTGACCGGCAAGGTGGTGTTTGAGCAATCGTATGCGACGTTCACCCAAGATCAGATCGACCTCGGCGTGCAGCCAAAAGGCATCTACCTGGTGAAACTCACCACACCCCAGCAGGTGTTTATCCAAAAAGTTGTGAAGGAGTAATCAGGCTTCGTTCGTATGCAAAAAAGGCCGTCCGTTTCGGGCGGCCTTTTTTTAGGATGTTAGATGCTAGATATTAGACATCAGATGCTAGACTTCAGACACCAGACCCTACACACCTTCCGCTTTCGGGTTTGGAACAGATTCTCAATTCCTAATTCCTAATCCCTAATTAGTAATTGGTCTCCCGTCCTCGGTCCCACATGAAACAGCATATCCAATATGCTCAGTCCGGCAATATAGCCATGTGTTCCGCTGAACACCTGCGGGTAGGGCGTATGTGCCAGCGGTTCCAGCACCAGTCCGCGGCTTGCGCCCTTGGGGTGGATGCGGCGCAGGTCACGCACATCGGCAGGGTATTCGGGGATGTAGCTTTCGGTGGTATGTACCGGTGTATTGATCTCCAGCAGCCGGAGGCATAGGGTAAGCAAAGCCTGGTTCCAGGGAAAGAGGAAGTCTTCATCTTGCATGAACACGGGTAGCAGCTGGTCTTCGTAGTATTCGAAGAACGGACTGGTACGATAGGCGGTTTGGATGGACTTCCATAACATCTTGCGCCAGTCGTAGGAGTTGTCAAGCCGGATCTCACTCACCGGCGTGTGCTCTCCCTTGCCATGGCTCACAGGGATGGTCAGCCGAAGGATGCCGTTGGCACCGTAGATGTAGCAACGGTTGCGGTATGATTGCTTCACGTAGTGTTCGTGCGCTTCGATGAGCACCTCTCTTGCACGTGCGATTTCGGCAAAGTATGCCGCCGGTGGAAAGAAGGCGGTGGAAAGAACCAGTTGATCGGAAGGCATGTCAGGCTGCGTCGTTGGCTTTCTTCTCCTTCTTTTTCCGGTAGATGTTGGTGCCGGCGGAGATCAGCACAACAATCACCAGGAAGTGGATGAAGTACGACCGGGACAAATCACCGCTGTTGATGAAGGTGAACAGCCTTCTGTAACGGATCTTATGCAGCCAGTTGGCATGCTGATCCAGCGACATCCAGATGAACACCGCCTTGCCCACGATGTGGTCTTCCGGAACAAAGCCCCAGTAGCGGGAGTCGGCCGAGTTGTGGCGGTTGTCACCCATCATGAAGTAGTAGTTCATCGCAAAGGTGTACTTGTCGGTGGCTTTGCCGTCAATGAGAATGTCGTTGCCGGATACGGCCACGGTATGCCCTTCGTATACGGTGATCAGCCGGTGGTAAATGGCCAGGTTTTCCTTATTGATGGAAATGGTGACGCCTTTTTGCGGGATCACGAGCGGCCCGTAATTATCCACATTCCACGGATACATGGGTGAGGGAGGGAACCCCGACTCGAACTTGCCCTTGGGCTTGCAACGAACCTTGATGTCTTCCACGCCGGGTAGTTCCTTCAGTTTGTTCATCGACTCCTGCGTGAGCGGGTAGATGAAGTGGTTGTAATTACGCGGGTCACCGGCTTCGGATACATAGCCGCCCTCGTCGGCCGAAATGCCCATGTCGTAAAGTTGCCGGTCGTTGAAGATGGTTTGCTTGTTTGTGGCGATGTCATACGTGAACTGCGCATGGGGTGGCGTCTCTGCTTTCTTGCTGTTGATGTACACCTGGCGGTTGTCGATGAACAGGGTGTCACCCGGAATGGCGATGCAGCGCTTGATGAAGTTCTCGCGCTTGTCCACCGGCCGGAAATCTTCCATCGGATAATTGAACACCACGATGTCATTGTTTTTGATCTTCTCGTATCCTGGCAGCCGCAGGTAAGGGATCGGACTCCAGTCTACATACGCCCGGATGCTGCTGAACGGGAAGCTGTGGTGGGCAAAGGGAAAAGCGATGGGTGTGTTGGGCACACGCGGCCCGTAGTTGACTTTGCTCACGAAGAGGAAGTCGCCCACCATCAGCGTCTTCTCCATGGAAGAAGAAGGAATTGTAAATGCTTCGAAGCCGAAGGTGCGGATGATGGTTGCTGCGATCACGGCGAAGATGATGGCATCCCTCCATTCGGTGGAAGCGGAGCGTTGCCCCTCGGATTGCGAAGGGGGGCCGAGGAATTTATCTTCTTTGGAAAAGCCGATCTTGGGCAGCATGTAAAAGGGCAGCAGCACGGCCACCATTTGTTCGCTTAATTTCTTTCGGCCGAAGGCGTTCATCAGGTCCACGATCATCACCGCCAACATGATGATGCCTACAACGGGTAATGCCAGGATGATGAGCCACCACCAGGGGCGTTTGAGGATCTTCAGCCAGGTGTAGTAGTTGAGCAATGGAACAAAGGCGATCCATCCGGGCTTACCGGCTTTTTCAAAGATCTTCCATAATCCGGCATGGATGGCAACCAGTATCAGGATCCAAATGATTCCTTCAGATGACATATCGTATGGTATTTTGGTGTACGGACGCGCCTGGTCCGACGTATATTGTTTCTTGTTCGGTTATTCAAGCATTTTTTAACAGGTCGGGCATGTTGAAAACGCCTTGTCGTCCTTTCAGCCACTCGGCGGCGATGACCGCACCAAGGGCAAATCCCTGGCGACCTTTTGCTGTGTGTTTGATTTCGATGTCGTCGATGGGGGATTCCCAGCGGATGGTATGCGTTCCCGGCACCTCTGCAGTGCGAAGGGCTGCGATCTGCAGCTGTTCGGCTTTGTAGGGCAGGGAAGGGGCCAGGCACCATGCCGATTTCCGGTCGACGTTTTCCAGGATACCTTCGGCCAGGGTGATGGCTGTGCCGCTGGGTGCATCCGCTTTGTGGATGTGGTGGATCTCTTCCATCGTCACATCGTAGCTCGTATGCGGGTTCATCAGTTCGGCCAGCTTCCTGTTCACCTGGAAGAAGATGTTCACCCCGATGCTGAAGTTCGAGGCGTAAAACAAGCTACCGCCTTTGTCTTGATAAGCTTTTGATATTTCAGGCAGATGATCCATCCACCCGGTGGTGCCCACCACCACAGGTACACCCGCATCCAGGCAGGCCATGATGTTGGGAACGGCGGTTCCGGGTGTGGTGAATTCAATGGCCACGTCCGCTTTTTTGAATGCTTCGCTTTTCAGGTCGTTCAGGTTGTCCTTGTCTATTGTTACCGGCACCTGGTGGCCGCGCTCAAGGGCGATGTCACGGATGATGCGTCCCATTTTTCCCAAACCGATGATGGCAATGTTCATGTGATACTAACTTACGCTTGAGGGTGATGAATATTTTGAAGGTTCAAAGAAAAGAAAAAATCACAACCTCAGGGTGAGGGTGAGGCCCGGTGCTCGGTGGTAAGACGAGTGAACGGGGAGCAAAGAAGGATGCCATTCGAGGGACAGGTCGTCACTCACATCAAAGTAATACAGGTGGGCATCCACCACAGCATCCACAATGTTGAGCGTGTACACCACGCCCATCAGGATGAAGTCGAAGTCGCGGTACCGGCGGAAAGTTGACTGAGCCGAACGCAGGTTGTCGGTAGGGATCCAGCTGAGTGCGGGGTCGATGTTCACGGAGTCTTCGTTAATCCTGGCCACGTACTCGTCTCTGTAGAGCCGGTATTTGCTGTTGTTGTAAAGGGCGAAATAGGTAAGCCCTCCGAAAGCGCCGTATACGATTGGTATCTTCCAGTATTTGCGGTTGTATGCCTGTCCGAGCCCGGGTAGCACCGCCGACATGATCGCCGCTTTGTTCGGAGAATGAAACGGTTCCGGTTGTTTCGCTGCTGTGGAGTCCTGTGCGTGACCACTGAAACAGATCAGGCACAGCAACGAGCCAAGGGCGAGGGACCGGATCGTGCGGGGCATGGCCATCCGGATCAGGCCAGTCCCAGCTTCTTCAGCAGGGATTCCAGTTCATCAGCGGTTTTGAAAGGAAGGGTGATCTTTCCCCTGCTTTCACCCTGGATGGAGAGTTGGGCTTTGGTGCCGAACGACTGTCGCAGTTCTTCCTTCAGCTTCTGCATTTCGAAAGATACCGGCGGAGGGGCACCCTTCACTTTTTTGGGCATGGCTTTGCGTGCCATGTCCTCCGCTTCACGTACGGAGATTTGTTGACTGAGCAGCGATTGAAAAAGCTTCATTTGCTGCTCTGCATCGGGCACACCGGCGATGGCGCGGGCGTGTCCCATGGATATCTTGCCCTCCCGGATGCCTTGCTGGATATCGATCGGCAGGTTCAGGAGGCGCAGGTAATTGGCAACGGTGGAGCGTTTCTTGCCGAGTTTCTCGCTCACCTCTTCCTGGGTGAGTTTGCACTCGTCTACCAGTCGCTTGCATGAGATGGCCACTTCAATGGGGTCGAGGTTCTCACGCTGGATGTTTTCCACCAGGGCGATCTCCAGCATCGACTGGTCGTTAGCCACGCGGATGTAAGCCGGAATGTCGGTGAGACCGGCGATTTGTGCGGCACGCAGGCGACGTTCCCCTGAGATCAGCTGATACTTGTCGTAACCGAGTTTGCGTACGGTTACGGGTTGAATGATGTCGTGTTCTTTGATGGACGCAGCCAGCTCATCCAGTTTCTCCTGGTCGAACTCAGACCTGGGCTGGAACGGATTCACCTCGATCTGGTCGAGGCGTATGCGGGCGATGGCCCCAACTACCTTTTCCGCATCTTCCGCTCCGATCCCTGTGGTGATGTCGGTACCGGCGTTTTCCAAGAGGGCGCTAAGCCCCTTTCCTAAGGCATTTCTTTTTCCGCTCATTCTTCAATGTTAATGATTTTATCCGATTCTCTCATGCGCGTCATATCGTTTTTCTGCAGGATTTCCCTGGCCAGGTTCAGGTAGTTCATGGAACCTTTGCTGGTGGCATCGTGCATGATGATGGTCTTCCCGAAACTGGGTGCTTCACCGAGTTTGGTGTTGCGCTGGATGACGGTATCGAACACCATCTGCTGGAAGTGGGTCTTCACTTCTTCCACCACCTGGTTCGACAGGCGCAGGCGGGCATCGTACATGGTCAGCAGCAGGCCCTCGATCGAGAGGTCGATGTTGAGGCGTTGCTGAACGATCTTCACGGTATGAAGCAGTTTGCCGAGACCTTCCAGGGCGAAGTATTCACACTGGATGGGGATGATCACCGAGTCGGCTGCGGTCAGGGCGTTGATGGTTACCAGGCCGAGTGACGGAGAGCAGTCGATGATGATGAAGGCGTAGTCGTCTTTGATCTTCTGCAGCGACTTCTTCATCATGTACTCGCGTTGCGGCAGGTTGATCATCTCGATTTCCGCACCCACCAGATCGATGTGGGCGGGGATGAGTTCGAGGTTCGGGGTATCGGTTTTCAAGATGGCATCGGCCGGGTTCATGTCGTTGGTGATGCACTCGTAAATGCTGGTGGTCACGTTCCGCGGGTCGAACCCGAGCCCGGAGGTGGAGTTGGCCTGCGGGTCCGCATCCACCACCAGTGTCTTGTGTTCAAGTACAGCGAGGCCGGCAGCGAGGTTGATGGCGGTCGTCGTTTTTCCGACGCCTCCTTTCTGATTGGCAACCGCAATGATCTTTCCCATTTGCTATAAGCTAATTTGTAACGTTAACGCTTTCCCCGATGGCGGGCAAAAGCAGTTCGATTTGTTTGGCTTTGGCTTTCCCGCGCGCCTCCTCATGGTTGATGACGATATAGGGAAACGTGTCGTAGTGGAGTCCGAGTATTTTCCTGCATCCCACCATTTCGGCACACACCAGTGCATCATCAACGCCCATGGTGAAGTTGTCGCCGATGGGCAGCAAGGCCAGGTTTACCTTGTGGTTGCGGCTGATCAGCTGCATGTCCATGGTAAGGGCCGTATCTCCGGAATAGTAGACGGTGCCTTCATCCGTTTCGATCACGAACCCACCGGGGTTGCCCCCGTAGGTTCCATCGGGTAGTCCGGAGGAATGAACGGCATTCACATACTTCACCCTGCCGAAAGGAAACGTTTTGCTTCCGCCGAGGTTCATGGGGTGGGTATGTTTGATGCCCTGTGCAGCGAACCAGTTCACGATCTCGTAATTGGAAATCAGCATGGCGCCGGTGCGCTTGGCGATGGCCAATGCATCGGCCACATGGTCTTCATGTCCGTGGGAGATGAGGATGTAATCGGCTTGGATGGTGGTCACGTCAATGGCTTTTGCCAGCGGGTTGGGTGAAATGAAGGGATCAACCAGTATACGGGTATCGCCGGTCTCCAGGGAGAAGCATGCATGTCCGTAGTAAGTGATCTTCATTTCAATCTGGTTTAAGCGAACCCGAAAGCAACCATATGTCGCCGGCCAGGGTTTATTTCCGGCATGTTAAAATTAAGACTTTATCCAGTGTTTATAGCGGATATTTATACACAGGTGTTGATAAGTTAAAGGTAGTTTGCTTGCCCGTCCGTAGCGGAGCGAAGGCGGGTGGTTTGTTCGGCGTACATGGATGATATGCCATAGGTAGTCTCAAGTCTCAAGTTACAAGTCTCAAGTTGGCTGTTAAGGATTGGTGGGCAGCCTGCTCCATAGGAGCAACACATTGGTGGCATGCATTTGGATGGTAGGTTCTTGCGTGCCATGGGTACGCCACAGGAAGTCGCGAGTTTCAAGTTTCAAGTCGCAAGTTTCCCGCCTTCCCTAAAGCTACGGACGGGCAAGCAAGTTGGTGTCCGGAAAATGTTGGAGGAGGGGGAGTGGTCAATAGTCAATGCGTGGCCGGATGTCATTGACGTGACCGGAGGGAGCAATTGACAGCGCAGCGTACTTACGCGACTGTAAGGAGCTTCTGACAGCGCAGCGTATTTACGGCGCAGCCCATTTACACTCCCGCAGGGAGCACCCCCCAAAACAAAACAGCCCTGCTGCCATTCGGCAACAAGGCTGTTCGATCGTGTGCGAAGAAATGTTTTAGTGACGGGAAGTTTCTTCTGCGACTTCTTCCTCGTGCTCTTTGCCCAGGTCTTCAAAGCTCACATCTGAAAAAGCATTCACGGAAGAAGAAGCGTGTTCCTCTTTCCGGTGTCCGTTTTCCGATGGCTCCCTGTCATGTGTTTCCTGAACAGGATTTTCTTCCTGAAGCGCCTGAATTTTCAGGATGGTTTCGGCCAGCCCTTCCTTGAACTTGTCGAAATCTTCCTTATACAAAAAGAGTTTGTGCTTCTCGTAGAAGAACTTGTTGTCGTCGTTGCTGAAACGACGCTTGCTTTCGGTAATGGTCAGGTAGTAATCGTTTGATCTGGTAGATTTCACGTCGAAGAAGTAAGTCCTTTTGCCTGCCCTTACCACCTTGGAATAAATTTCTTCCTGGTTCTGCTTCTGGTCCTTTTCAAAATCTTCCATCTTGCTCGCTATTGGTTTAGAATCCGTTAAATGGTTGAATGTTGTTCAAGCAAACTTAGAGAATTTTTTCCAGAAACAACATTTATCCGGAAAAAATATTCGTTGGTAGAGAAAAAACCGACAAACAGCGGAAATCTCTTACGTGGCGTCGGACAAATTCCGCTGCCTGTCTTCCCTTAATTGTTTTTGGTACAGCGTGAAGTATTCGCCGCCTTTTGCGATCAGTTCGTCGTGCGAACCTTCCTCTACAATGGCTCCCTGGTCGAGCACGAGGATGCGATCGGCGTTTTTCAGTGAAGACACCCGGTGACTGATGATGATGGAGGTGTTGGTTTCCATGACCTTTTTCAGGTTCCGCAGGATGGCCTCTTCGGTTTCCGTGTCTACGGCCGACAGGCAATCGTCGAAGATCAGGATGCGCGGTTCACGCACGATGGCGCGGGCAATCGACACCCGTTGTTTTTGTCCGCCCGACAATGTAATGCCCCTTTCTCCGATGCGTGTTTCAAAACCCTCCCTGAACTCCATGATGTTGTCGTATACCCCTGCCTGACGTGCTGCATGTTGCAGTTTTTCCTTTGCATTACCGGCCTGCGTATCTTTCAATCCGAACGCGATGTTATTCCCGATCGTGTCGGAGAACAGGAATACATCCTGGGGTACATAACCCATGTTCGATCTGAGTGCGTCGCGGTTCATCTCTCGGATGTCGGTTCCGCCCACCAGGATCCGGCCTTCATCCGGCTCGTACAAGCGGCACAGCAGGTGGGCCAGCGTGGATTTACCCGACCCCGTGCGACCTGTAATGGCCAGGGATTCTCCGGCTTTGATCCGGAAGGACATGTTCTGCAATGCGGTAATGCCCGAATCGGGGTAGGTGAAGGTCACATGAGAAAATTCGATTCCGGCGTGTTCCGGCATAAGCAGGGTGCCTGTGTTGCGAATCTCAGGTTCTGTTTTCAGGAATTCGTTGATCCGTTGCTGCGATGCCGCCGCCCGCTGGATGATGGAAGTTACCCAGCCCACCGCCGTGAATGGCCAGGTGAGCAGGTTCACATAAATCACGAATTCGGCAATGTTGCCCAATGATACCCTTCCTGCCAATGCCTCCATGCTGCCTACATAAATCGTGATGACCGTACTGAGCCCGATCAGCAAGGTCATCGCCGGCATGAACAAGGCATTCACCGTTACCAGTTTCAGCGACTCGGTCATGTACGACTGCGCCTGGTCGCCGAACCGTTTGTTCCATTCGTCTTCTCGTACATAGGCCTTGAGTACACGTATCCCGGAAAAGCTTTCCTGTACGAAGGTGGACAAGGTAGACAGCCTGCGCTGTACCACCTCGCTGCGTTTGTTGATCTGGTTGCTGACGAAGTAGATGATGACCGATAACACAGGCAATGGCATCAGCACATACATGGTCAGTTCGGCATTCACCGATACCATTGTGCTCACCACGAATATGAAAATGCATAGGAGGTTGATGGAGTACATGATCGCCGGACCTATGTACATGCGCACGCGCGAGACATCCTCGCTGATCCGGTTCATCAGGTCGCCGGTGTTGTTGCGTTTGTAAAAGGCCAGGTCGAGTTTCTGGTAGTGGGCAAAAATTTCATTCTTAAGGTCGAACTCAATCAACCTTGACATGATGATCAGCGTCTGACGCATGAAGAACATGAAGAGGCCTTTCAGCAATGCCATCCCAACAATCATTCCTCCGAACAGCAACAGCACCCAGGCCAGGGATTCGTACAGGTCTGCCTGAAGTCCGAAGCCGTTAAAAAGCCGGTAGGTGCTGATGGTATCGCCCACCAGGTCGAACGCGTGACGGATGATCTGGGCGGGAAAGATGGCGAATACATTGGATACGGCAACGAAGAGGGCACCCAGCAACAGCCTGAGTTTGTACTTGCGAAAATATGTATTGAGATATCTAAGCTCCCGCATGACCCCGATCTTTTATCCCTTAGGATTCCCTTCCCGGTAGGAAAAATTACATTACATTTGCTGCACACCAAACACATCCATCGTTTTTGGTGGTTGCCAAAATTAGCCATTATCTGAGTATTCGAAAATGAATTGTTCTTTTGAGGTATGCTGAACAGGAGACATTTGCGGGTGAAAGTGATGCAGGCATTGTATGCCTTTCTACAATCCGACCGGAAAGACCAGCTTGCAGGTGAAAAGGAGTTGATGCTCAGCATCCAGAAAACGTGGGACCTATACCTGAATCTGTTGTTGTTGTTGCTGGAGGTATCTGACTTTGCTGAGAAGCAATTGTCGGATGCCAAACTCAAGCTGCTGCCCACAGCCGAAGACCTCAATCCAAACCGGCGCTTCATTGATAACCGCGTGTTCCGCCAAATCCGGAATACGGAAGAGGTGATGAAACTACCTGCCAACCGCAGGATTCACTGGCCCGATGACACCATCGTCAGGAGGTTGTACAATACATTGAAGGAAAGTTCACGCTACAGGGAGTACATGACCGACAGCGAAAGTAGCTACGGCGCAGACCAACGCCTTGTGATCTTCATGATCAACGGAGTGATCGCACCTTCCGAAAGTGTGTTCCAGTTCTTTGAAGAACAAAGTATTTTCTGGGTGGATGACTTTGAGTTCGCCTGTGCCCAGGTGATCAAGGTGATCCAGGATCTGACCGGGGAAGAAGAGGCATTGCCGCACCAGGATTGGTTTGTGCTCGACAAAGAGGAGAAGGATTTTGTGAAATCGCTGTACAACAAAACCATTGGCGGCAATGAACGCTTTTCATCGCTCATCGCAGATAAAACACGCAACTGGGATGCCGACCGCATTGCCATGATGGATATGCTCCTGATGAAGATGGCATTGTGTGAGTTCGTTGACTTTCCTACCATTCCGGTGAAAGTGACCCTGAACGAGTACATCGATATCTCAAAATACTACAGCACCCCCAAAAGCAAAGTGTTTGTGAACGGCGTACTCGATAAAATACTCGCCGAACTCCGAACCGCCCAGGAGATCAAAAAGACGGGTCGGGGCCTGGTGGAATGAATCCGATAACGTGAATCTCTAATCTGCAAAATTTCAGTACCATGCGTAATTATCTCAATTTTCTGGCTGCCGCCACTTTCCTGACCCTGATGTCTTGTGGAGGTGATCAGCAAGAACAAGCAACCGAAGACCTTTCACCGGGCCTGGTGGAAAATCCGGCCAGCGCCGACGGAGGAGACCCTGCCGACTTGCCTACCATGGAGTTTGACGAGCCATCCTACGGGTTCGGTACCATCACCCAGGGAGAGAAAGTGGCCCACTCCTATACGTTCAAGAACAATGGCAAAGCAGACCTGATCATCTCCAACGCTACAGGCAGCTGCGGTTGCACCGTACCCAAGTGGCCCGATCAACCCATCGCCCCCGGAGAAACCGGTACCATTGACGTGGTATTCGACAGCGACGGTAAAAGCGGCCGCCAGGAAAAAACGGTGACCATCCTCGCCAACACACAACCGAACAGAACCACCCTGAAACTTTACGGTGAAGTGGCTGCCCCCGGTAGTGAAGCAACCGAGTAATTTATTTTCTTATACCCCCTAATCGATTTCATTCATGTCACAAACATTAACCATATTCCTTCAGGCTGCATCTCCCTCCGGTGGTGGTTCATCCCAAACCATGATCATGATCGGACTGATGCTGATCGTGTTCTATTTCTTCATGATTCGCCCGCAGGCCAAGAAAGCCAAAGAACAAAAGAAGTTCAAAGAGGGCCTGAAGCCGGGCGATAAAGTCATCACCATTGGTGGTATTCATGCCAAGATCGCAGAAGTGAAGGAAAATGTATGTATCCTTGAGGTGGAAGGCGGCAACCGCCTGAAGGTGGAAAAGAGCGCCATCTCCATGGATTTCTCAAAAGAGACAAGCCCGCCCGGATCATCCAAATAAACATCGTTCATGAAGGACGAAAAGGCACAGCAAGAATCGTTCGTTCGGAGCAACATTCGTCGTGGTCTCCGCAATCGGCAGCTGTATGTCTTCCTGTCCTGTGTGTTGTTGTCGACCATCTTCTGGTTGCTCATCACATTGTCCGAATCTTCGTCCGCCCGCATCTCAACCCGGTTGGTATATACCGGGCTTCCGTCAGACAAGGTGCTGGTGGATTCACTTCCGCTCAGGGCCACGGTGAAAGTCAGCGGAAACGGTTTTGATCTCCTTGGCCTGCGCATCAGGGAGCCGGGTCTTCAGTTGCAGGTGAACGTGGCCAAGCTTCGTCTGCGGATGAAGAATGACAAGGAGTATTACATCCTCCCCAATCAAAAACTTTCTTACTTCAGCGATCAATGGAACCGGAACATTCGCATGACCGATATTGATCCCGATTCCATCCTGTTCCGGTTCGATGAACGTACGTCGCGTAAAGTGCCCGTTGTGCTTGATACGCGCATGACCTTCCGGAAACAGTTCCAGATGAAAGATACCCCCATGCTGACCCCCGACAGCGTAACAATCTCCGGACCTGCCGTGTTGGTGAAGCAGGTGGAACGCGTTTTTACTCAGCCGGTGGAAGCCGATGATGTGCATGAAGACTTTTCGGGAACTTTGACCCTGGTGAAGGATTCAGTGACACGCATGTGCGACTTGTCCCACGACCGCATCAAAGTACAGATACCCGTTGAGTCTTTTACCGAAGACACGCGCATGGTGCCCGTACATGTGGTGAACCTGCCCGATTCTGTGCGCCTGCGCATTTTCCCGGAAGAGGTAAAGGTGATCTACAATGTCGGACTCAGCCATTTCGATGAGGTGAAATCCGGCGATTTCTTCGCAGAGATCGACGTGGCAGGCGTGATGCTTACCCAGGTGCGTACACTTAAGGTTACCCTTTCCCGCGCGCCTTCGTATCTTTCGTCCATTCGCCTGGAACCTCAGAAAGTCGAATTCCTAATCCGCAAGTGATGATCAAGGTGGGCCTGACCGGCGGTATCGGAAGCGGAAAGAGCCTCGTGGCCCACGTCTTCTCACTGCTGGGTGCACCCGTTTATCAGGCTGATGAGGCCGGGCGCCGGCTGACTGCATCAGACCCGCAGGTGATACACGCCATCCGCAAAGCTTTCGGAGATGATATGTACGATGCCGGAGGCGCCCTCGACCGGATACGCATGGCGGAAGTGGTGTTCAACGATCCGGTAAAACTGGAAGCCCTCAACGCCATCATTCATCCTGCCGTGGCCCGTGATTTTAATGCATGGTTGAAGTTGAACAGCCATGTGCCTTATGTGGTGAAGGAAGCGGCCATCCTCTTTGAAAGTGGTGCATACAGGCAGGTTGATCGTGCGGTAACGGTAAGTGCCCCCGAGTCCTTGCGCATTCAACGCGTGACCGAACGTGACCACACCGATGAAGCGCACGTACGCAACCGCATGCGCAACCAATGGAACGATGATCAGCGGGAGGAAAAAGCCGATGACGTGATCGTTAACGACGGCAGTACGATGTTGCTGCCACAGATCCTCAAGATCCATGAAAATATTATCCGCCTCTCAAACAAGGGAAGTTGACGCCTATACCATCGAACATGAACCGGTGGCATCCGTTGACCTGATGGAACGTGCGGCCTCTGCATGCGCTGTCTGGATCCGCAACCAATACCCCGAAGCGCCGTCTGTAAGTTTGTTTTGCGGCAAGGGCAACAACGGCGGCGACGGATTGGCCATTGCCCGGCTGCTCTCGAAGTACATCAAAGACATTGCCGTGTACGTCGTGCAGTATACCCCTGAGGCAAGCGATGATTTCAAGGCCAACCTCAAACTTCTTCCGAAATCTCCGAAGGTGAAAGTGGTGGATGTGATGACGGATGATGACCTGCCTGAACTCGCTCCCGGTACGTTGGTGATTGATGCGTTGTTCGGCTCCGGATTGAATCGGCCGCTCGAAGGCCTGCCGGCAGCCGTGGTGGCGCATGTCAATGCTTCCCGTTGCGTGGTGGTATCGGTGGATGTTCCTTCCGGCCTGAGTTGCGATCATACGGATGATGTACACCCCGACCGGGTGATATGTGCTACACATACCCTGTCTTTCGAACTTCCCAAGCTTCCTTTCATGCTGCCGGTCAGCCAGCTTTTTGTCGGACAATGGCACTTGTTGCCCATCGGCCTTCACCCCGATGCCATCGCGCGTACTGATACGCCCTGGGAGTGGTTGCCCCCAGCTGAAGTGGCGCCCCTACTGAAGGTACGTCAACGTTTCGGGCACAAGGGTACTTACGGGCACGCGCTGATTATGGCGGGAAGTTACGGTAAGATGGGTGCTGCGGTTCTGGCATCGCGTGCATGCTTGCGGGGAGGGGCCGGACTGGTGACCGTTTATATCCCTGCCTGCGGATATGAGATACTGCAAACTGCACAACCCGAAGTGATGGTGTTGACCGATGAGGAACAACGTTTTCTGACCGCATGTCCCCCGTTGGAGATATACCGTGCCATCGGCGTCGGACCCGGTGTCGGTACCGATGACCGGACTGCTTCCATGTTGAAGTTGCTGATACAGGAAGCCCCTTGTCCGCTTGTACTCGACGCGGATGCGTTGAACATTCTTGCGGAGAATCCTACGTGGCTGTCATTCCTTCCGCAGGGTTCGATCCTCACCCCCCACATCGGCGAGTTCGATAGGCTGACCGGCGCCAAGCCGGGCGACTGCGAGCGTCTGCAACTGGCCCGTGATTTTGCGGTGAAGCACGGCGTGTTTCTTGTTTTGAAATCAGGCGTGACCGCCACCTTTACGCCACGCGGCAGATGCTTCTTCAACAGCACCGGCAACCCCGGCATGGCCACGGCCGGCAGCGGCGATTCCCTGACCGGACTCATCACGGCATTGCTTGCACAAGGCTACCCGTCCCTGGATGCTTGTTTGCTGGGTGTGCACCTGCACGGACTGGCAGGCGATCTCGCTGCGGAAGATCATTCGCAGGAAGCGATGATGGCGGGAGACATGATTGATTGTTTCGGGAAGGCGTTTGCTTATGTGATGAATTTTAAATTAGGAATTAGGAATTAGGAATGTTGTTCATGGCAGCCGGACCATGCTTCATTGGAGGGGGCTGGCGCGGATTTGCAATCCGTGCTTTGGGTCATCCGGAAGCTACAACGCCAGGACACCGGCAAGATAGACGGGATAGCAGTGGAAAGCCCGCAGTGCGAAGGCATGTGCACGGGCCGGACTTGTAACGAATAGCCCGACGGCAGTTGAAGCGTGCGATAAACCGGTCTCTTCGGAAAACGCTGACGCGGACGTCTACGTCCGTGTCTACTCCTTTTTCTTCTGCTTCACAAACTTCAACTCTTCAAACCAGAAGTCGTCGTTGGGGATGAAGATGCGCATTTCTTCCACTTCACCGGCGGCGTTCAGCACAAAGTTCACGGTGCCTTCGGGCAGGTAGGGGAAGTCGGGGAACTGCACCAGGAAGGTATCGAAATGGCGGTGCTTCAGCACGGCGTGGAAGGCTGGGGTGGGTACCATTTGCAGGTTCAGCTTGCCGTCTTTCACTTCGATGGTGGCATCGCCATAGAGGTCGCCGGAGTATGTGCCTGCATAGTTTTCAAGTGCGAGGCTCGGTTGGGTTCCTTGTATGGTGGCTTTGTCAAAGGCTTCTTTGTCTGCTTTTTTAGATGCCTCCCATTTCTCTTTTCTTTCCAGTCCCTGTGCACTCCGGTCGGGCATATCGCCGCCGAGGTAGGTGTCGAGTATGCGGTACATGATGGGGCCGCTTACGCCTTCAAGCCCGTTGGTGAAGATGAGGATGCCCAGGTTCTTTTCAGGTACCATCGCCACTTGAGACAGCATGCCGATGTAGCCGCCGCCGTGGTTCACGACCTTCACGCCTTTGTAATCGAATGTGAACCATCCCAGTCCGGCCGCGCGGTAATGGGTAGATGGGTAGGCGTCTTTGTATCCTTGCGAAACGGTCAGTGGGTTGTGCGCTTCCCACATGAAGTCTTGCTGTTTTTTGGTGAAGTAGGTGTGGTCGTTAACGGTGCCGCCGGCCAGTTGCATGGTGAGCCATTTGGACATGTCGCTTACGCTGGTGATGATGGCGCCAGCCGGTCCCATGTTGTCCCAGTTCTCCCAGGGAATGGCTTTGTATTCGCCGTTTTCGGGGGCATGCGGACTTGCCACGTTCTTCTTTCCTGGAAGCTGGGTTGTACTGAGTACCGACTCGTTCATGCCGAGGGGTTTGAGGAATTGTTCGGTGATGTATTGCTCCCACGACTGTCCGGTGACTGCTTCGATGACTTCACCGGCGGTGATGAACATGATGTTGGAGTAGCCGAAGCCGGCGCGGAAATCGTAAGAAGGTTCGAGGTAGCGTGCGCGTTCCACGATATCCCTTCGACTATAGGTGGTTGAATTCCACAGCAGGTCACCGGAGAACGTGCGGAAGCCCACCCGGTGGCAGAGGAGGTCTTCAATGGTGAGGTGGGCGGTGATCCAGGGGTCGTGCAGCTTGAACCACGGCAGGTAGTCGACCACGTGATCGTGCCAGTTCAGCTTGCCTTCATCCACCAGCCTGGCGATGGCGGCGGAGGTAAAAGCCTTGGTGTTGGAGGCGATTGCGTAGAGTGTATGTTCGTTGGTGGGTTCGCTCTTTCCTTTTTCGAGAACGCCATATCCCTTAGCGAAGACAAGCTTACCGTCTTTCACGATGCCCACGGAAAGGCCGGGAACCTTCCAGTCTTTCTGCACCTTGGAAATGTACTGATCCAGTTTGTCCAGGTTCTGTGCCCGGAGTCCTGCCGAGATCAATAGCAGCAGCAGGAAGAAGCTCATTTTTTTCATGAAATCCAGATTGTTTTGGCGGGGGTGAAGGTAACAAAAATGAAACAGGCACCGGGAGAATCCGCTGGAAAAGTGATCCGGGAAATGATAACCCGAAGGCAATGGATGGGGTAATTAGAAATTAGGAATTAGGAATTAGAAATGGCCGGCATCTAATGTCTCATGTCTAACATCTAAAATCCCCCCAACCAATTGTTCAGTTCCTGTTCCGTGATCCGTTCGGTGTTGTTGTGGGTGTTGTTGATCAGGTCGTCGATCATCACGCGGTCGGGGTAGGTGCGTGCTTGGAACGGGTGCATGGCGATGGTTCTGCCGACTACTTGCCATTCCACCATGGAGGTCGGCGAGAGAATCTTGAAGTAAGACCTGCCATTGGTGTAGCGAAGGTAAATGGGGAATACAGGCCGGTCTTCACTCATTTCCGGTTGTGTTCATTCAGGTTGATGCCGGCGTAGAATCCCAGGTCGAGGTTCAGCAGTTGCTTGGTGTAGAATGCGATTTGGCCGGTGTGGTACGACAGGTGTTCGGTCACGTGCAGGATGTTGGCGAGGCCGGTGTAGGTGAAGCCTTGTACGCTGCGTATCTTCATCAGGTCATCTACGCTTTGTGCTTTGATCACCCGGATGGCTTCGGTGATTGTTTCAGTGAACTGTTGCTTCAGTTCGGTTCCGGCGATGCGGCTTTCTTCTTTGAACTCCAGGTCACGTTCCCGCATGTCTTCCTGTCCGCCCAGGGATGAAAGGATGTATTGGGTGATGTTGCCGTTGAGGTGCAGCACCAGGTTGCCGATGCTGTTGGAAGCGGCGTTGGTGCGCAGCCACAGTTGTTCCTCGTTCAATGCGTCTATGCATTTGAGGATGCGTTCATGTGATTCCGTGATGTGGGTGATACAACGTTCGCGGAATTCTTCACTGATGTGGCCGGCGGTTACCATGAGAACACATCTCCTTTCTGATAAGGTCGGAGGTTGCTCAGCCACTGGAACCCGCGCAGGATACGGTCCGGGGGCGGAAGATCTTCCAGCGGATACAAGGTGGCGTCGGGTTGGGTCATGAAAACGATATCATGCACTTTGCCTTCTTGCATTCGTACCCACAGGTTGCTGCAATCGGCGCGGTTCACGCCAATGAAGCCCTTTTCGGATTTCGGGAAGTAGATGGTTTGTCCGTTGCCTTCCACCCAAATTTTGCTGAGGGCGTTTTCAAGGAAGAAGCCTGTCATCATTCTTCCCTTGATCTGGTTGTACTTGGAGGAATCTTCCTGTGAAACGATGAAGGCATTTTCCTCGATGAACATCTTCTGCACTTTGTCGTCCCAGATGCGGATGCGAATGTTGGCTGCGGTGATCTGGTTTTCTTCCGACCACAGGATGGGCGTACCGAACATGTACATGGTTGAGTCGGATTCGCGGTAGGTCAGCGAATCGCATTTGCCCTGCATATCGCTTTTGAAAAACTTGACATGATGATAGGCATACACCGTGCGGTTTTTTGTGATGGTGTCTTCTTTGCTGGTCAGGGTATCGGCATGGAGGAACATCGAATCACCATCCATCACCATTACCAGCAGTGCGTTTCCGGTAACGAACGAACTGTCTTTTCTATCCAGGTAGGAGGCGTAGTCGCCCCGGATCATGGTATGTTCTGCGGTATCGATCATGATGGCCCTGCCGTAGATCTGGCCGATGCCGGTCTTCTCATCGTACACAATGCTGTCGCCGCCAATGCTTCGGTCGCCTTTGGTGATCATCACATTTTTGTAGTATTCCAGCTTGCCGGAAGAGGTGTTGTAGAAGCCGTTCTCACAGTAAACGGATGTGTTCTCCCCGGTAATGCGTGTGGGGCCGAGGAATGTGGCCTGGTGGCTTCTTGTGTTGTAGTGGAGCGTGTCTGTGAGGATGGTGTATTGCTTGCTGTGTAGCACCACACTGTCTTTGAACGCGTAGGAAGCGGAGTTCGCATCGTAGGTTCCGTTGCGGCTGCTCAGTTGGTTGTTTTTATCGGTGATGGTGCCACCCAGTAAATACCTGCCTTGTTTGGAATCCAGGTCGTAAATCAGGTAATCGGTGTTGAGCTGGGTGGTGGTGTTCTGGAGGTGAACATTGTGGAAGATGTAGGCTTTCTTGTTTTTGCCATCGTAACGTGCCGAGTCGCCGGTGATGGTGAGGGTGTCGTTCTGCCGGATGACCACGTTGCCGAAGGCCTGGAAAGCGTTTTGAACGGAGAAGTGCCAGGCGCTGTCGCACGTCATGATCACCCCGTCATGTTCCATTTGCACATGACCGATCAGGCGTTTGGCCGGATTGTTTCCCTGGTTCTCCAGCCGGGCGACATCGGCATGGTTGATTTTGATTTCCCTCGGTTTCGACTGGCCGAACAGGCTGCTACACGTGCATATGGCGAGTGCCAGCAAAGCCAGTTTGCGGATCGGGAATGAACGTCGGACCATCGGTTTTGTCATGTGGAGGTCCTTATGCACGAATTATGCCGGAATGGCTTCGCGCAGCAAAGTTTGTGTTCGGTCGGGGCCAACGGATACGATGCTCACGGGAAGGTTCAGTGCGTTCTCCAGGTAATGCACGTACTGCGTGAGTGCTTCGGGCATGTCATCCGGACTTGTAAGCCCTGTCAGGTCGGTCTTCCATCCCGGTAGTTCATCGTACACCGGTTCGATCTCGGTGTCGCAGATGTCGTAAGGGAAACGATCGGTGGTTGTGCCATTCACCTTGTACTTTGTACATACGCGGATGGTGTCGAAGTCGCTCAGCACATCCGCCTTGGTCATGATCAGGCGGGTTACGCCATTCAGCATGATGGCATATTTCAATGCCACCAGGTCAAGCCATCCGCAGCGGCGGGGCCTGCCGGTTGTGGCGCCGAATTCATGGCCTTTGGTTCGGAGTAGTTCACCGGTTTCGCTCAGCAGTTCGGTGGGGAAGGGGCCGCTGCCCACACGGGTGCAGTAGGCTTTGAAGATGCCGTATACTTCGCCGATGCGGGCGGGTGCAATGCCCAGTCCGGTGCATGCGCCGGCCGACAGGGTGTTGCTGGAAGTTACGAAGGGATAAGACCCGAACTCGATGTCGAGCAGGGAACCTTGTGCGCCTTCGGCCAATACGGTTTTGTTCGCGTCGAGGTATTCGTTTACGAGGTGCTCACTGTCGACAAGGCGCAGTTTGTCAAACAGCTTGATGGCTTCGAACCATTCCTGTTCAAGGGGAGCGAGGTCGTACTCGGAGCTGAAGAAATCCAGCAGTTGGCGGTGTTTGTTCACCAGCTCGTTGTATTTCTCTTTGAAGTTGGGTTTGGCGATGTCGCCTACACGCAGGCCGTTGCGGCCGGTTTTGTCCATGTAGGTGGGGCCGATTCCTTTGAGCGTGGATCCGATTTTGTTCTGTCCTTTGGCTTTTTCGGAAGCCGCGTCGAGCAGCTTATGTGTAGGCAGGATCAGGTGCGCCTTGCGGGAGATGCACAGTCGGTTGTCAACGGAGATGCCGCGGTCTTCGATTTTTTGAATTTCCTTCAACAGGATCACGGGATCGATCACCACGCCGTTGCCCACTACGTTCAGGGTCTTCTCGTGGAAGATACCGGAAGGGATGGTGTGCAGTACATGTTTGAACTGGTCGAACTCCAACGTGTGTCCGGCATTAGGTCCGCCCT
Source organism: Flavobacteriales bacterium (assembly GCA_020635855.1). Classification (NCBI taxonomy): domain Bacteria; kingdom Pseudomonadati; phylum Bacteroidota; class Flavobacteriia; order Flavobacteriales; species Flavobacteriales bacterium. The sequence goes on from JACJYZ010000002.1 coordinate 1,202,426, forward strand.
GGAACCGGGCCACCATGTTATAGTGGGGGGTGAGTACGTCAACGATTTTGCCTTTTCCTTCGTCGCCCCATTGCAATCCAAGTAAAATATCCGCCTTCATTGATTAGCTAACTGAAAGTTTGTTTTTCGCTTCTTCCACTGTGTCTGCAATGGAAAAGATAGAGTTGAGTTTCGTCATGATGTAAAGTTCCTTCACCTTGTCGGAGAGTTCGGCCAGTACCAGGTCTCCGTCATTGTTTCTCACTTTGGTGAGGAGTTGGATCATGGTGTTGAGGCCGGAGCTGTTCAATTGGGGCACATCGTGCATGTTCACAATGAACCGCAGGGTGCCGTCACTCAGCAATTCGGTGACCTCATCAAGAAGTTCTTTGCCCTGATAAGGGTCAATCCATTTACCGTGGATGGCAATAATGGCAATGTCGTCGGTGCGCATCACCTCAAAGTTCTGACTCATGAAATTGCTTCTGGGTGGTGGTTGATTTTGTTTCGCTTTTGGCTGCACACTCTTTGCAGATGCCGTACATGTTGAGGGCGTGGTGTACCACATGGAACCCGGTGAGCTTGGCTACGGTATCCATGATGTTCTGGATCCTCGGGTCGCAGAATTCGATCACGCGCTGGCAATTGGTGCATACCAGGTGGTCGTGCTGGCGCGACTTGTAGGCCCTTTCGAACTGGGCGATGTTTTTTTTGAAGAGATGTTTTCTGACCAGGTTGCAGTCGAGCAGCAGTTCAATGGTGTTGTACAACGTGGCTCTGCTGACGCGGTAGTTTTTGTTCTTCATTTTGACATAAAGGGATTCGATGTCAAAATGGCCTTCATGGGAGTAGATTTCGTGCAGGATGGCAAATCGCTCCGGGGTTTTCCGGTGACCATGCTGTTCCAGGAACGCCGAGAAAATACCTTTTACGGTATCCTGCAATTGTTTGTCTTCAGAAGGCATGGATGCGTATGCTGCGTAATGTGTTCCTGTTTTGAAGGCATGAAGGTACGAAAAAACCCAGACCCGTTCACAACCAAAATGCCGGGTTAACTGATCCTTTCGACCGAATGCACACCCCCGACTGTCATCAGCTGATTGATCAGGCTTTTCAGGTGTTCGGTGTCATGAACATACACCATGATGGTTCCTTCAAATGTGCCGGCGATGGTATCGAAACTGATGGAGCGCATGTTCACGTTGAGCTGGTCGGAGATGATCTTGGTGATGTTGTTGACCAATCCCACTTCATCAATACCGGTGATGCGGATGCCGGCCAGGAAAGCGATGGCTTCCTGTCCCATCCAGCGGGCCTTCACGATCCGGTAGGCATAGTTAGACATGAGTTGCACGGCGTTCACGCAGTTGGTGCGGTGGATCTCAATGCCGTCCTGCATCGTTACGAAGCCGAACACATCATCTCCGGGAATGGGATTGCAGCAAGGGGCCAGTTGGTATTCGATCTTGTCCAGCTTGTCGCCCAAAACAAGCATGCCGCCTTTGCCGCCCGCTTCGGCTACAATCTGTTCAAGGGATTTGACCCCTTTGCCGCCTTTCAGGGGAGAATGCAGTTTCCCGTTCGCCACTTTGAATTTCCGGAGGTCCTTCATGTTAATGGCGTTGATGGCGATCCGGTAAAACAGGTCGAGGGTACTGGTGCAGCGGTAGTGCGATTGCAGTTCGGCAAAATTGGCGCTGTTGATTTCAACGCCCATGCCTTTGAGTTTTTTGACCAGCACGTCCTTGCCTTCTTCGGCCACTTTTTTCTTCTCTTCCTTCAGTACGTCTTTGATCTTTGATTTCGCTTTGGCCGTGACCACGTATGAGAGCCACTCTTCCTTGGGCGACTGTTTGGAGGAGGTGATGATCTCTACCTGGTCCCCGCTTCTCAGGGTATGGCTCAGCGGTACCAGCTTGTGATTCACCTTGGCGCCGAGGCAGGTGGAGCCCACAACGGTATGGATGTCGAAAGCGAAGTCGAGCGCGGTGGAACCGGATGGCAGCGTGCGCAATTCCCCCCTTGGCGTGAACACGAAGATCTCGTCGGCAAAGAGGTTCAGCTTGAAATCGTCGATGAAGTCGAGCGCATTGGGTTCGGGGTTTTCCAGCATCTCCCTGATCTTGCGGATCCACTCTTCCAGGGCATGCTCCGACACACTGTCTTTGTATTTCCAATGGGCGGCATATCCGAGTTCTGCGATCTCGTCCATGCGTTCGGTACGGATCTGCACCTCCACCCATTTACCTTCCGGGCCCATTACGGTGGTATGCAGCGACTCGTACCCGTTGGCTTTCGGGGTGGATATCCAGTCGCGCAGGCGGTCGGGGTTGGGGAGGTAGTGATCGGTCACCACCGAATAGGCGCGCCAGCAGTCGGCTTTCTCCTGGTCGGGTTCGGATTTGAGGATGATGCGGATGGCGAAAATGTCATATACCTCTTCGAACGGGATGCCCTTGTTCTTCATCTTGTTCCAGATGGAGTACACGGATTTGGGGCGTCCCTTGATGGAGCAATGAAGTTGCTGGTCGTCCAGCGGTTTGCGCAGGCGGGTGATAAAACGGTTGATGAATCGGGCCCGTTCCTTTTGTGTTTCGATCAGCTTTTGCTCGATGCTGTGGTAGATGTCGGGTTCGGTGAACTTGAGTCCGAGGTCTTCCAGCTCCGTTTTGATGGCGTTGAGTCCGAGGCGATGCGCCAGGGGTGCATACAGGTAAAGTGTTTCGGAGGCGATCTTCAGTTGCTTCTTGCGATCGAGGGAGTCGAGCGTGCGCATGTTGTGCAGGCGGTCGGCCAGCTTGATGAGGATCACGCGGACATCGTCGGAAAGCGTCAGCAGCATTTTCCGGAAATTCTCGGCTTGCATGGAGGTGCTGTTGCCGGTCATTCCGGAGATCTTGGTGAGTCCGTCGATGATGCGGGAGACCTTTACGCCGAACAGGCGCTTGATGTCATCCAGGGTGATCTCGGTGTCTTCCACAACATCGTGCAGCAGCGCAGCCACCACCGATGTGGTGCCGAGGCCGATCTCGCCGGCAGCGATACGCGCAACTGCAATGGGATGGAAAATATAGGGTTCGCCCGACTTGCGACGCATGTCCATGTGGGCTTCCAACGCTGTGTTGAAGGCCTTCCGGATGAGTTGCTTATCGTGTTTGGTAACGCTCCTCCGGCAATCGCGCAGCAGGGCGCGGTACCGTTTGAGGATCTCAGACTTCTCTTGTTCCCGATCGATCACTTGCATACAATCAACAATCTCTTCTGTACAAAGGTACCAAAATACGAATCGCGCAGGGTCTTATCCAAGGCGATCAAATGGCCGGAAGCACCTTGGTGGAAACTTCCCCGAAGCCGATCCTCACGCCGTCTTTTTCAGCATACCCTTTCAGGATCACGGTGTCGCTGTCCTGGATGAACTTCCTTTCCGATCCGTCTTTCAGCTTCACCGGTTTGCTGCCGCGCCAGGTGATTTCCAGCATCGAACCGTAGCTGGTGTCATCCGGTCCGCTGATGGTGCCGGATCCGTAGAGGTCGCCCACCTGTATGTTGCAACCGTTCACTGTGTGGTGAGCCAGTTGCTGACAGATGTTCCAGTACATGTATTTGAAGTTCGACAGGGTGACGCGGGTACTTTCGCCTTTTTCGGGTTGGATCCATACCTCCAGGTTGATGTTGTAATTCCAGTCGCCTTTGTATTGAAGATAGGGAAGCACGGGCGGATCCTGTTTCGGGCTTGCCACCTGGAAGGGTTCGAGTGCATCCAGTGTTACGACCCATGCAGAGATGGAGGACGCAAAGTTCTTAGACAGGAAAGGACCCAGCGGCACATATTCCCACTTCTGGATGTCGCGTGCCGACCAGTCGTTGAACAGCACGAAGCCTGCGATGTAGTCGGGCGCTTCGGATGTGGAGACCGAGCTGCCGAGCTTGTTTTCCTTGCAGGTGATAAAGGCCATTTCCAGTTCGAAGTCGAGCAGTTTGCAGGGGCCGAAAGACGGCATATCCTGGTCGTCTGCCTTGGTTTGTCCCTTGGGGCGATGGATGTCGGTTCCGGAAAGGATGATGGAGGACGAGCGGCCGTGGTAACCAACGGGGAGGTGCTTCCAGTTCGGTAGCAACGCATTGGCCGGGTCGCGGAACATTTTGCCCGCATTGGTGGCGTGTTCCATGCTGCTGTAAAAATCGGTGTAGTCCTGGATAAATACAGGCATCAGCATGGTCACTTCATTCACCTGTTGACAGATCAGAAGGCGGTGGTCTTCATGGTCGCGCAGCACGGCGTTGTCGCTTCGGAATATTTCGGAGATCTTGTTGCGGAGTGCGGTGATGGCAGGGCGGCCCATGGCGAAGAATGCGTTGAGCTTGTCCTGTGCCAGCGCCTCGGTTGGTACGGGGCAGTTGCCCAGGTAGCCGAGGGTTGAAAGTGCGTGTATGTCGATGACCGTATCACCGATGCGGCTTCCCACGCGTGGCGGGGTGGACGCATTCGATCGGAAGATGCCGAATGGGATGTTCTGGATGGGGAAATCACTTTGCTCCGGAACGGTTAACCATGTGGTAAGCTTGGGGGAATTGGTAGGATTCATGCAATCAAATTTTTCCCCAAAGGTATCATTATTGACGGAGGAATGAACCGTCAGGCGCCCAATCTTCGACGGACCTGGAGGGAGATCATCCCGTAGAGCTGATCGGGCCGATAGGTGCGCCAGTCGACCATGTTCAATGCACCATCCATCAGGAAGTAGGAATCAATGTTGTAGCGGCGGAACTCTTCGAGCACATGGCTTCGGAAGTTGAGCGCGGCGATCCATCCGTCTTCCACTTCATCAAACCACTCTTCATAGTAACAGTCATCGGATGCATGGAAGTTCAATACGTTTTCACCGATCAGGATGAATTTGTTGATGCCTTCCGCCTGGATTAGTTCGATGATGTCGCGCTTGAGCGTCATGATATCGTTATGCAGGCAGTCGTTCCATTCGCCCATCAGTTCAATGATGGCGTATCCCTCGTCATAATCCACATACAGGATTTTGATGAACAGGGTGGGAGAGCCGATGGTGTCCCACTGGGGATGGATCAGGTGGTCGTAGATGGCGTACTCGAATTCGAACTCCGAATACTCGCGCTCGAAGAATGGCGACCGGCTGTCTTCGGACGCGACATAGAGATTGTCCCAACTGTAAAAAGGCTCGATGGTATGCACGTATGGTCTTTGCTTTTAAGGATGCTTCCGTGCCTGGATGGCCTTTCTTACGTTGCCGTACTCATTGAGCAGACGGGCGGCTTCTTCGCGGCTGCAGGACAATCTTTCCATCAGCATACGTATTCCACGCTCCACAAGTTTTTGATTGGTGAGCTGCATGTCCACCATGCGGTTTCCTTCTACCCGTCCGAGCCGGATCATGAGTGAGGTGGAGATCATGTTCAGGATGAGTTTCTGGGCGGTACCCGCTTTCATGCGTGTGCTGCCGGTTACGAACTCCGGTCCGGTGATGGCTTCGATGGGGTATTCGGCTGCCAGGGCAACCGGACTTCCGGGGTTACAGGTGATGGCGCCGGTGAGGATGCCCTGTTCCCGGGCTTGTTTCAGTGCACCCACCACATAGGGGGTAGTACCGGAAGCGGCAATGCCGATCACACTGTCGTTAGGGGTGATGCTATGTTTTTGGAGGTCGTTCCAGCCGCCGTTCTCATCATCTTCCGCAAATTCTACTGCTTTGCGGATGGCGCCGTCACCGCCTGCGATCAGTCCGATCACCAGGTTGTGATCTACGCCGTAAGTGGGTGGGCATTCGGATGCGTCTACGATGCCCAGCCGGCCGCTGGTTCCTGCACCGATATAGAACAGTCGCCCCCCGTTTTGCATGCGCGGGAGGATGGCTTCAACGAGGCGTTGGATGGCGGGAATGCACTTCTCCACGGCGTATGCAACGGTCTTGTCTTCCTGGTTGATACCCGTCAGAAGTTCCCTTACTGACAACGATTCGAGTTTGTCGAAACGGGATGGGGATTCGGTGATCTTCTTCATGGGGCCATGAAGTTACAAATGAATCCTCAAACTGGAACCGGGTATGGGGTCAGTTCAACATAGAAGTTAACTGTCTTGGATGGATGGTTTCTTTTGTTGGAAATGATATGATTGAACAGCCACAAAGGCGCTAAGGCACAAAGATGTTTGTCAAGCATTCACAAATCTTTTCCAAGGGATTTTTGTGTTTTTGTGACTTCGTGGCCTTTTTAATAAAACGTCTTGTTTGAATTTAAGCAGAGCCTTGCCTTTTCAAAAAGGTAGATTCTTCAGATGGCCGGGAACTGGGTGGGATCCGATTCGTTCATGATCCGGTACACGGCTTCAAAGATGTCTTCCACGTTCGGTTTGGAGAAATAGTCCCCGTCCGAACCGTAAGCCGGTCGATGTTCTTTGGCGCTGAGGGTTACCGGGGCTGCATCCAGGTGGCGGTATCCGCCTTGTTCTTCCAGCACCTGTTGCATCATATAGGCCGTTCCGCCTCCGGGTACATCTTCATCGAGGAACAAGATGCGGTTGGTTTTTTTGAGCGATTCCACGATGGTGTGATTTACATCAAAGGGCAACAGCGACTGCACATCAATGAGTTCACAGGAAATGCCTACTTCCTGCAGTTGTTTCACGGCCTCCAGGGCCAGGCGGCAAAGTGAACCGTAGGTAACGATGGTGACATCCGTTCCTTCCGAGAGGACTTCAGGCACCCCGACCGGTACGGTAAACTGTCCCAGGTTGGATGGAAGTTTTTCTTTGAGTCTGTACCCGTTCAACGGCTCAATGATCAGGGCCGGGTCGTCGGATAGCAGCATGGTGTTGTAGAATCCTGCTGCGCGGGTCATGTCACGCGGCACGAGTACATTCACGCCCCGGAACGAATGAATGATGGTGGCCATGGGTGAGCCGGCATGCCAGATGCCTTCCAGTCGGTGTCCGCGGGTGCGGATGATCAGCGGAGCCATTTGTCCGCCCTTGGTGCGCCAGCGAACCGTAGCGAGGTCGTCACTGATGATCTGCAAGGCGTACAGCAGGTAATCCAGGTATTGTATTTCGGCAATGGGGCGGAGGCCTCTCATGGACATGCCGATGCCCTGACCGATGATGGTTGCTTCACGGATGCCGGTATCCATGATGCGGTTCTCGCCGTGTTTCAGTTGCAGGCCTTCGAAAGCCTGGTTCACGCCGCCAAGGTATCCGACATCTTCACCGAATGCTACCACCAGCGGGTTCTGACTGAAGATGGCGTCGAAATTATCTCTGAGTACTTCACGTCCGTCGACCAACTGGTCATCGTTGTATTCCGGTTTAACCTCATCCACGAGCAGGGATGAATGGTCGCTTTGGCTGTAAAGGTGTGATTGATAACGATCGAGGTTGGCGAGGTTCGTGTCACGCAACCAGCTTTGCAGGCGTTCTTTTGCCGGTATGTCATCCAGGCGTAACATCCGGAGGATTTTCCTGGCGGCGCTGACAAGGGTGCGTCTTTCAAGTTCGTGATGTCCCAGGATTTCATCCCGCAATTTGTGGATGAAAGCGGCTTGCGGACTTTGAGACGCTACTGTATTGATCAATGTCACGAACGCTTCCCGTTCTTTGCGTATCGGTCGTTGAAAGGCTTCCCAGGCACGGTTCTTTGCATCCCGTACCAATTTGATGGCATTCTTTTCAATGGCTGTAAGTTCTTCATCGGATGCAATGGCTGATTGCAGGATCCATTCGCGCATCTTTTTGATACAGTCGTGCTCTTCCGCCCAGGATAACCTTTCTTTTGATTTGTATCGTTCGTGGGAGCCGGAGGTCGAGTGTCCCTGGGGTTGGGTCACTTCTTCCACATGGATCATTACGGGAACATGTTCATTGCGGCAGATGGCAATGGCCTTTTCGTAGGTTTCACAAAGGCCGGGATAGTCCCAACCTTTGGTCCGGAAGATCTCGTAGCCGGGTGCGCTTTCATCACGTTGGAGTCCTTTCAGTATCTCTGAAATGCTCTCCTTGGTGGTTTGGAATTTCTTGGGAACGGAAATGCCGTAACCGTCGTCCCATATGGAAATGGCCATCGGTACCTGTAGTACGCCGGCGGCATTGATTGTTTCGAAGAAAAGCCCTTCGGATGTACTTGCATCACCGATGGTTCCGAAGGCCACTTCGTTTCCTTTCTCTGAAAATTGTGTGTATGCGTGCAGGGATTTGTTGTCCCGGAACAGTTTGGATGCCTGTGCCAGTCCGAGCAGGCGGGGCATTTGAGCTGCTGTGGGCGAAATGTCTGCGGAGGAGTTTTTTAACTGGGATAATTGCTTCCAGCTTCCGTCGTCATTAACGGTGCGTGTGGCGTAGTGTCCGTTCATGGACCGACCGGCGGAGGAAGGTTCGGCGTGTACATCGGTATGGGCGTAAAGCTGCGCGAAGTATTCTTCCATGTTGAGCAGGCCGGCTGCCATCATGAAGGTTTGGTCACGATAGTATCCCGAGCGGAAGTCGCCTTCCCGGAATTGTTTGGCCATGGCCAGTTGAGCCACTTCCTTTCCATCGCCGAAGATGCCAAATTTGGCTTTGCCTGTAAGCACTTCCCGTCGACCCAGTATACTTGCCTGACGGCTTTCATTTGCTATGCGGTAATCTTCAAGCACCATTTTGCGGAATTCCTCAAATGAAAGAGAAGCTTCATCCGCGTTTTGTGCCTTTCCGGTTTTTCTTGCCATAGTAATACAAACTGTCTGTTGATACTGTCACATATCAGGGTGGGTTTCACAAATATAGAAAAACACGTAAACCAGGCGGTCGAAATCGATCAATAGTTCTGAACGTTCGGTGAACATCATGCCTTTTTTGACGGACATGTTCCCCGGTGGTTCATGCTCTTTTTTGAAGTGAAGAAGCTTTTTCCAGGGCCAGTTTGGCAAAGGGTTGTTGTGTGATTTTGGCGTCGATCCATGCAGTGATATCAAGGTCGTGGAAGAACATGAACTGGTTGGGTTCCAAGCGCAGTTGGATCAATTGGTCTCGGGCTTGTTGCAAAAGTCGGGTTTGTTCTTTCCCGGGAGGGGCGGTAAGCAGGCTTTGGAAAAGGCGAATCAGGGCGTATTCAACTTTATAAGTGCTTTTTTGTTTGGTGAAGTAATCAAGGGAGGATCGGAGTGTAGATTCGAGCGTGTCCATATGCCCCAGTTCGAACAGGTTCAGTATTTTGAGCATGATGGCCATGTTGCGGGTATGGGCAGGGATATCATGATCGGAATGACTCAGGATGTCATTGGTCCATTTTAAGGACAATCCGTAATCTCCAATACCGAAATATGCCCGGGCCATTTGATTGAGAAAATTGATGCGGTCTCCTTTGGCAAGCATGTGCGCAACTTTGTTGGCAAGGTGTGATTTTGAGCGGATGATTTGAACAGCCGTGTCGAATCGCCCGGCATGATTCTCAAATTGGAGTTCATGGGTGAATAGAAAATATTCAATCAGCATTTTGTTTTCCCGGGTGATTGACTTCCCCTGAGAGGAAATAATGCGACTGGCTTTGTCCTTCATTCTGTTGAAATCATCTTCACGGTACAACAGTGAAATGATGTTACAGGCTTCGAAAATGGATTGCCAGTAGCGTTGGAAGTATTCTGCAATGTACTTGGGTTGTTCATCGAAGATGGCCACTTTCCTGACCCTGTATTTGAGTGATTCATGAAAGTTACCGGTGATGTAGTGGAAAAGCCCGAAGATCATGTTGTAGTGATACTTGCCGAGGAAGGAGGTGAGGTCTTGTTCCCGGCCTTGAAGTTTCGGATGGCGGATGATCTCTTTTGCTTTGTTGATGACTGATTTTTTTCTTGTATATCCTTCGCTGCGGTAGATGCCGAACATGATGTTTGACAATGTTTCCATCTCCAGGAATTCATTGAACTTATCGATGATCTTCTTTTGTTCTGTATTGATGCGTTCGATGCGTTTGATGTTCAGGTCATTCCCGTACAGCCTGATTTCCCATTTGAGGGCTTCCAGCAGCACGGGGAATTCATCATAAGCCATGGCCAGCTTTTTGGTTTTCCTGACCAATTTCCGGGTTTGCAGGAAAAGGCCCTTTTCGTAAAGAATCTGGATCTGGTCCAATTGATTCTTCAGAATGGTTTCAACTTTATTGGAAGCGTGGTATTGTTGGAGTGCGTCCAGGATGATCTTATTCAGGTAATTTTTTGTTCGTGGCAGTTGATTGGCAGGGAAGCCTCCGCGGATCATTTTTTTTTCGTCGTAGGTTGAAAGCTTGTCTACCTGGTCGAAAAGCCTGATGTAATTGTTGTCGGAATGATCGGCGTGTCGTTTGGCGAAGCGGCGGAAGTAGATTTTCTCATTGCGGCTCAGTGAGCCGATCAGGTCAAACAGGTCGGAGGAGGGTTTTTTAGGCATGGCGGTTCAGGTTCGACACGCAGATAAGGGGGTCTGATTAGGTGAGAATAGAATTTATATTTAGGTAACTATCAGTTAAATAGTTTATTAGATTAATTTTTATTACTGTGAAGATGTAAATTTATAGAAAATATTGTTTGGGAGCCCTTTGGCAGGGCGGTATTTTTGATGTGTATAGTGGCTGATTTTATTCCGATTAAACATTGCCTTTCAGGCACCAGTATTGAATCACATTCTTTGACATAAGGGTATCTGCTGTTTTGCGGATGCCTGATAATTACCCATCCACCTTGGGTTAATCCGATGAGGCGAACTGTTTTCGGGGTTCGGTTAGAAACGGTACATCTGCATGGAACAGAACCTGCGGATGTCTGACAACCTACTTCTTTACGGCCACCCGGTTGTCGGCGGCATCGCCGGAGTAAATTAGAAATTTGTCCTGGCAACGTTCAGATTTTACTGCTCCGTATGGTCCGACTGCGAATGCTCAGAAAACAGCAATACCACCTTGAACTGATATCTGCGACTGGAGACGGACTAACCTGGGTGGATTTTTTTTGCCTGCTTCAAGCAGGTTTGTTATGTGTTTTGTAGGCTGTTCTGTTTGGTGCCCAGCCAAATTAGTATCAATGATCCTTCAATGAAGGCTTTCTCCGACTCAATGGATGTGAGTTTCAAGAGTTGTTCATGGAGGTTCCGCATCGAATTCTGGCCGCGGCTGTTTATAGTGTCCAGGCTGTTCATGAAACGCATCAATTCCAATTCGGATTTCAGTGTTTTCTTTTTCTTCAGGTAGTATTCGTAGGACCTGGTGAGGTATTCCAGCATGTCGTAATGCTTCAGTTCAAAATGTATCAATATGTTCAGCAGTCGGATGGTACTGCATGTTGCCTTGTCCAGGTGATCGTCCGGGTGCTGGTTCAATAGTTTGTTTGCCCATTTGAGAGCCAATGCATATTGTTGGCTTCCGAAGTAGCACAACATGCAGTTGAAGTAGGTGTAAAGTTTCTTTTCCTGGTATGTGTAAGGCAGCCGTTCGATGGCGTCGGTTTCGAGCGTTTCAATGAGGTGGGTGCCGGCTTTGAAATTGTGTTTGCTGTTGTACCAGCCGAGTTGGTTTACGTATAGTGATGTGAGTCCGTAGTCTCTTTGAAATGGTGTTTGGTTGATGGTGTATTTGTGATGTGTTTCCTCCAGGGTGCTGACCACCTTTTCGTATGTTTTTTCATTGTTCATCAGGCGGCATAATTCCAGCATGTTGTTTAATCCGGTCTGGTAGAACTTGAGATATTCCTCAATCATGTGCGGATGCGCTTCGAACAATTCCAGTTCCTTTTTCCTGTGTGCGTAGGCGGTAGGGTATTCCTGCAATGCCAGATGTCCCAAGCTGGCTCCGTGATGATATTGCCTGATGGCAAGAAAGCTTTGTAGTTGATGGTCGTTTGTAGGTAGTTCGTGCGTCATTAAATTCCGGAGCGTTAGCGTTAACCCGGGGTCTGCTTTGCTTTTGATGCTTCTGTGGAGGGTGTAAATTTTCAGGGTCAGGTTTTGCAAATGTTGCAGTTCCTGCAGTTGCTTATTGGTGGAGATTTCCTGTTTTTCTATGGTATTTAACAATGGCGAGTTCGGAAGGTTGGCCATTATTTTTCTCTCCGTTGAAAACAACGAAAGAAGCATGGTGAACTTTTCGTAGCGATAGGCCAATTTACGGGCGCGATCTATTCTTTTGCTGGCCTGTTGAATGAGTGAGCGCTCATAAAGAAAATCAATTTCTTGGGAAAGGCTATGGAGTTGGCCGTCAATGCTGCGTGCAGAATAAAATTTGCTCAGCAAGCCGATGATGGTATTGTAGAGGTAATTGCGGGTTCGTGATGAATGGGCTTTCCGGTTTTTTGAAGATGCTTGGTCCGGGTTAATGTCTTTTAGTATGCTGTTGAACAGTTGGATGTGGAGTGCAGATTTTCCCCGGGCGTGTTCTTGCATTCGTTTACGCAAGTACACGATTTCAGCCCGGCTCAAGGATTTTACCAGTTGAACGAGGTCGGATTGAGGGTTCATCGAACTGTAAATTAAGATCTTGTAACTTATTGTTAAATAGAATTATACAAATATAATGATCTGGATCGAGATGTAAAAAAAGAATCAAATTAGTTTGCTTCCGTGAGTAATACTATTTAGGTTTGAATTGAAAAAATTGATGTTATAATTTTTTAGTTAGGTGTAACTGTGTGCAAATAGACACCGATAAAAAAATTTATGTATAGATCATAAAATCAATACTATATATAAATATCAAGGTGGTAAAAGATCGAAAAATAACCAACGGAATACATTCATACAAAAGATCTGACCGCGAAGTGGAAGTGGTAACAAGCGGAAGCAGGGTGCTGATGGAAAATGCCGTGCGTCGCTTGAAGGAAAGTGGGAAGAGGCAGAAAGTACTGATGGTTCCAGACCGGGATTTTCAGGATGCTACGCGCATTATGCGGGAAGTAGGATTACCCGGAACCGTTAAATCCTTGGAGGGAGAACGTGTTCGATATGTGAACCGCCAGGAAATTCAAAGACAAAAAAAGGTTAGGAATGAGAAGGCCAAACAGGATCATGCAAGGCCTTTTCCGGATATCTGGTCATTCCAGATATAAAATATGCCAATGAATCAACCGGGTGGTGTCCGGTGGTAGAGTCTCAGGTCTGCATCCGATTCTGGCGCTAATGAAGCCCCGTGTTTTCACGGGGCTTTATGTTTTTGGCGAATGATGGGGATTCGTCGCAAAACTTCATGCTTATGCTGCATCTGCTGAATGAGAAATTGTTACTTTTGCATGCCATAACATAATCATTATGGCATCCCCCGATAATAAATTTGCGAATGAAGGATTGACGTACGACGACGTATTGCTAATCCCTGCCTATTCAGAAGTGCTCCCGAGAGACGTGGATATCTCCACGCGTTTTACCAGCGAGATCAGAATCAATGTACCCATTGTTTCGTCAGCGATGGATACCGTCACCGAATCAGCCATGGCCATTGCTCTTGCCCAGGAAGGTGGAATTGGTGTGCTGCACAAAAACATGACGATCGAGCAACAGGCAGGTGAGGTACGTAAAGTCAAACGATCCGAAAGTGGAATGATTTACGACCCGGTAACCTTGCACGAGGATGCATTGGTGCGGGATGCACTTCAGATCATGAAGGAAAATAAGATCGGAGGTATTCCGGTTGTCAATGAGAACCGCACGCTGGTGGGCATTGTTACCAACCGTGATCTGCGATTCGAAAAGAACCTGGATCGCAGGATTGATGAAGTGATGACCCGCGATGGTATTATTTCCACAGAAGAAGTGACCGATCTCGAGAAAGCAGAAGACATCCTTCAGGCGCACAAGATTGAGAAGCTGCCGGTGGTTGACAAGTCTTTCCGGCTGGTCGGGCTCATTACCTATAAAGACATCATTAAATTCAAAGCCAGACCCAATGCATGTAAGGATAAGCTGGGGCGACTTCGTGTGGCCGCTGCAGTTGGGGTTACAAAGGATACGGTTGATCGGGTAGACGCCCTGCGCAAAGCAGGTGTGGATGCCATCGCCATTGATACTGCTCACGGTCATTCAAAAGGTGTGATAGAGATGGTGAAGCTGATCAGGAAGCAATTCCCCGATCTCCAGGTCATTGCCGGAAATATCGCCACCGGTGAAGCAGCGAAGGCTTTGGTGAAGGCAGGTGTCAACGCGGTGAAAGTAGGGGTGGGGCCCGGCTCTATTTGCACCACGCGCATCATTGCCGGTGTGGGTGTGCCTCAGTTGACCGCTGTGTATGAAGTGGCTCAAGCCCTGAAAGGAAGCGGTGTCCCCGTGATTGCCGACGGAGGCATCCGTTTTACCGGAGACATCGTGAAAGCTTTGGCTGCCGGCGCTGATTCTATTATGGCAGGATCCATTTTTGCAGGTGTAGAAGAGTCACCCGGTGAAACCATTATTTATGAAGGAAGGCGGTTTAAGACCTATCGCGGCATGGGATCCATTGAAGCCATGCAGCAAGGTTCAAAAGACCGTTATTTCCAAGACGTGGAAGACGATATCAAGAAACTTGTGCCGGAAGGTATTGTGGGAAGGGTTCCTTATAAAGGAACATTGACAGAGGTGGTTTACCAATACATCGGTGGCCTGAGGGCAGGTATGGGATACTGCGGTGCGCGAAGCATTGATGAGCTGCAGGAGGCCCGCTTCATAAGGATTACATCTGCTGGTGTGCAGGAAAGCCACCCGCATGATATCATCATTACCCGGGAAGCGCCGAACTACAGCCGTTGATAACCAATGGAAACGTTTGAATCCCACTAGGCAAATATTTACTTTTGCCATCCGTTATTGCATTTGTAATTTCCCAAAATACGTGCATGGTTATGAAAAAAATGTTACTTATTCCCCTTCTGTTTGCTGGCTTTGCAGCCATCCAGGCACAGGAGGCGGACCCGGTTTTGCTTACCGTTGGTAAATCAGAAATCCGGAAATCAGAGTTCGAAAGAATCTACCGCAAGAACAACCCCAAGGGCAGTGCCAATGAAACGTCGGTAGATGATTACCTCGGGCTTTTCATCAACTTTAAACTGAAGGTGAATGAGGCCATGGCTGAGGGTTTGGATACCAGCCAGTCATTTGTTACCGAACTCAAAGGGTATCGAGAACAGCTTGCCAAACCGTATCTGACCGATAACGAGGTGACCGATCATTTGATCAAGGAAGCTTTCGATCGCTCCCAGTATGATTTGGTGGTGTCGCATATGTTGGTCAAACTCGATCGCTACCCAAAGCCGGAAGATACACTGGCAGCTTACAAGAAAGCGATGCAGTTGTACCAACGTATCAGCGGCGGAAAAGAAACATTTGATCAGGTGGCATCTTCCGTAGCAGCTGATCCCAATGGACCCATTATCAGGGAAGATATGACATTCACTGCGCTTTCTCTGGTATACAATTTTGAAACCGCCGCTTACAATGCAAATGTTGGAGAGGTTACGAAGCCGGTTCGCACCCGCTTCGGCTACCATGTGATCCTCGTACGCGAAAAAAGACCGGCCCTGGGTCAGGTGAAGGTAGCCCATATCCTGATCAGTGTCCCAAAAGGCGCTCCCAAAGCTGTTGAAGACGGTGCTAAAATGAAGATTGATGAGGCGTACGCGAAATTGAAGGATGGAGCAGATTTCGCTGACCTTGCGCGTGAATATTCCAGTGACCGGAATTCAGCCGAGCGTGGCGGCAACCTTCCATGGTTCCGCACAGGACGCATGGTGTCAGAATTTGAAGATGCGACTGCTAAACTTGCGGAGATCGGTGACTACAGCGCACCCTTCCGTACCAATTATGGCTGGCATGTGATAAAGCTACTCGATCGCAAGGGGGTAAGTGATTTCGAAACCATGCTGCCCGAATTGAAAGAAAAAATATCAAGGGACGAACGGTCGAAAATCAGCACGCATTCAAGGGTAGCGCAGATCCAACAAGAATACGGATTCAAGGAAAATACCAAAACCATCGCTCCATTCAGGAAACTCGCCGACCAATCGATCTATGAAAAGAAGTGGAATCGCGACCGTGCAAACGGACTGAGTGAAGTCATGTTTACCCTGGGTAAGCAGGAATACACACAATCGGATTTTGCGGATTTCATTGAGCAAAACCAACGGATGGGGCCGAAGAACATGCAACCTGCCGACTTCATCAATGTGCTTTACCATGATTTCGTTGAGTTCAGTTGTCTGGCATATGAAGATGCACGCCTTGAGCAAAAGTACCCGGAGTTCAGGGACCTGGTGAATGAGTACCACGACGGAATCCTGCTGTTCGAAATGATGGATAAAAAGGTATGGTCCCGTGCGGTGAAGGATACGTCAGGACTGGAAGCCTTCTACCAGGAACATAAGAACGACTATATGTGGGGTGAACGAGCCGATATCGAGGTGTATGAATGTTCCGATAAGGCGGGTGCGGAAAACCTCCGCAAGATATTGCTGAAAGGTGAGAAGAAGGGAATCGCTTCTTCCGCAGCGGTAGAGAAGGCCAATGCAACAATCGCCAATAGTGTTCTGCTGAAGGAAAAAGGAAAGTTCCAAAAAGATGAGAACGGGTATATGGACCGTGTGGCATGGTCTGCTGGTTTGTCCGGCAACATTGAAAAAGGAGGGAAGGTCTACATCGTTCGTGTGCTGGGTATCGATCCTCCCCAGCCCAAATCGCTGAAGGAAGCGAAAGGACTGGTAACTGCAGCTTACCAGGATTACCTGGAAAAGCAATGGATTGAGGAATTGAAGGCAAAGTACCCGGTGACTGTACACAGGGAAGTGCTGAAGTCGGTGCAGTAACACATGCCGAAAAATCGGATGTATAAGCATGTTGTGCTGGGTATTGTACTGGCAGGAAGCGTATGGCTTTCCGCCTGTAGCACGGGGGATGAGCCGAAAAGTGATCACGGAAAGGTGATTGCGCGGGTCAACGATAAATATCTGTACGAGGATGATCTGAAAGATATTATTCCCGCCAACACAGCCCCCGATGACAGCACCAACATGGTCAGGAGTTATATAGAGAACTGGATCCGGCAAAAACTGGTTCTTGCAAAAGCAGAACTGAACCTCAACCCGGGCGAGTACGACATTGATAACCTGATTGAAAACTACCGCCAGGATTTACTCCAGTATATTTACAAGCGTGAACTGGTGCGTCAGAAACTGGATACCGTCGTCTCTCAGAAGGACATGGAAACCTATTATGAAGCCAACAAGGAAAAGTTTGAGCTTCAAGATGACATTGTTCAGGTATCCTATGCGGTCTTCGATATGAAAACACCCGGTTTGGATAAACTGGATAAGTGGTATAAATCTTCAGACCCGCAGGATATGGAAGCATATCGCAACCACTGTTTCAGTTATGCGTCCAGCTATTACCTCAACGACTCATCCTGGGTGATGGTGGAAAGCCTCCGCAAAGCCATCCCGATCCTTCCTGAGCATATTTCCAACATGGGGTATTTTGAAGAACAAGACTCACTAAGGAAGTATTTTGTTCATATCCGGAGCTTTAAATCAAAAGAGAGTATTTCGCCGTTCTCGTTTGAAAAAGAACGGATCCGCGAAATTCTGATCAATCAGCGTAAAGTAAAGTTGCTGGAAGATCTGGAAGAGAACCTTTACCAGGAGGCGGTTCGAAAAAATCAAATTGAGATATTCTGATACCATGACCCAATCAACCAAGTACAATTCTTATTTATTCCGAGTTCGTATCGGACTGCTGGTTGTTCTTTTGCTGCCACTTTCGCGGGCTGCTGCCCAAAATGACGAACCCAGTGGGGTACCCGTAAACAGGGTCATTGCCACAGTGGGCAACGATGTAGTGCTTCAATCCGATCTGGAAAATCAGTACCTGCAGATGATGGCCCAGGGCATGACGCCGGACGCCGATACCCGCTGCCGAATCCTCGAAGATCAATTGTTCCAGAAGCTCCTGAAGAACCAGGCAGAGCTGGACAGTGTAACCGTGAGCGATAACCAGGTGGAATCAGAACTGGACCGACGAATCGAGTATTTCATTAAGCAGATCGGTAGCGAAGAAGCGCTGGAGGAATACTATGGAAAAAGCATCATTGAAATCAAAGCGGAGTTCAGGGACATGGTGCAAGACCAGTTGCTGGTGCAAACCATGCAAGGGAAGATCACCAAAGATGTTAAAGTGAGTCCGTCCGAAGTGAAGCAGTTCTTTAACAACATCCCCAAAGACAGCTTGCCGTATATCAACTCCGAAGTGGAAATGGCCCAGGTTGTGAAAATGCCGGAGGTCAGCCAGGAGGAGAAAGACAAGGTGCTGGCTAAACTGGAAGAATACCGGCAACGGGTGATCTCAGGGTCTACCTCTTTTGCTGCACTGGCCAGGATCTATTCCGAAGATCCATCCTATAAACAAGGTGGCGAGATCGGGTTTGTCAGCCGGGGTGATCTGGTGCCTGAATTCGAAACAGTGGCGTTTCGGCTGACACCCATCGAAACGGTAGACCAAAAAGTGGATAGCACACAGGCCGTGCTTACCCAACTACAGAAAATGGGCGGGGAAAATCTGGAGCAAAGACTCAATCAAACACAACACGATCTGGATAGCCTGAAGAACATGCGTTGTTCTCAGGTGGTGGAATCGCAGTTCGGTTACCACCTGATCCAGCTGATCGAACGCAGAGGGCAGCAGGTCAACGTGAGGCATATCCTGATCCGCCCCAAATTGACTGAAGAAGAAAAGCTGAAGTCACAGCAGTTTCTTGATAGCGTGCGTACCCTGGTGATGAATGGTAAATACACATTCGCTGAAGCGGTGGAAAAATTCTCGGATGATGAGGATACCCGGTACTTTGACGGAAACATCGTAAACCCGGCCACAGGAACCACCAAGTTTGAAATGGATCAGCTTGATCCCATGTTGTCGTTCACCGTTAACCCCATGTCGGTGGATAACATATCCAACCCGATCCAGTTTCAGAAACCGGATGGAAAAGAGGGGTATCGCATCATCCTTCTGAAAACACGTACATCACCACATCAGCTCAATCTGAAAGATGATTACAAAAAGGTGATGGATATGGCAACGATGGACAAACAGGCCAAAGCAGTATCGGATTGGATCGAGAAGAAACGAGACAATATGTATATTCACATTGCAGATGATTTCAAGAATTGTTCATTCATGAACAACTGGGTCAATTGAGATCTGCACTAATTTAGCCGTCGGCACATGCAAACATCTCAGCAAAGCAGCAGTGTAGAAGCAGTACAGGAACTACGCAAACGATATGATGCCCTTGACCGGGAAATCGGAAAGGTGATCATCGGACAGAAAGAAATCGTCCATCAGGTACTGATCTCCATCTTTAGTAAGGGACACTGCCTGTTGGTGGGGGTTCCCGGTCTTGCCAAGACCCTTCTGGTGAATACCATCGCACAGTCACTCGGTCTCACATACAAACGCATACAGTTTACACCGGACCTGATGCCTTCGGATATCATCGGTACGGAAATTCTTGACGAAAACAGGCAATTTAAGTTTGTGAAAGGCCCCCTGTTTGCAAACATCATCCTTGCCGATGAAATCAACCGAACTCCTCCCAAAACGCAGGCGGCCCTGTTGGAAGCCATGCAGGAAAGGGCGGTAACGGCGGCCGGTCACCGTTACGAACTGGATCAGCCGTTCTTTGTGTTGGCCACCCAAAACCCGATTGAGCAGGAAGGTACCTATCCTTTGCCGGAAGCCCAGCTGGACCGGTTCATGTTCAGCCTATGGCTTGATTATCCCACGCCCGGTGAGGAAGTGGAGATTGTGAAATCCACCACTTCCGGTCAGGAAGCAAGCGTAAACAAGGTCCTGTCCGGAGAGGAAATACTCGCCATACAGGAACTGGTCAGAAGCATTCCGGTGACCGACCACGTGGTTGAGTATGCTGTAAAACTGGTTTCAAGAACAAGACCCAATACAGCGGGTGCGCACGCATCCGCCAATTCTTTTCTTTCATGGGGAGCGGGTCCGCGTGCATCCCAATTCCTGATCGTGGCTGCCAAATGCAATGCAGCCTTGAACGGCAAGTTCTCTCCGGATATGGAAGATGTGAATGCCGTGGCTGTTTCCGTTTTGCGCCACCGGGTGGTGCGGAATTACAAAGCGGAAGCGGAAGGTATGAAAGTGGAGGAAATCATCCAATCCATGATGGATCAATAACTCCCTGTATTCTCTTGAATTTTCTTTTATCTTTGCATGCCCTCAACGAAACAGGTGATTGCCTGTGTCAATACATATTGCCCGGGTGGTGAAATTGGTAGACACGCTACTTTGAGGGGGTAGTGGCCGTTCGGCTGTGCTGGTTCGAGTCCAGTCCCGGGCACAAAAAGAAAAAGAGCGTTGGCAGCAGCCAGGGCTCTTTTTCTTTTTCCCTCAGAACTCACACAGACGCCCTTCGGTTGCGTAAGGAGGCTGCGCCGTAAATGCGCTTCGCGGTCATTGGCTTCCTTCGGTCGCGTAAATGGTTAGTGGCATCGGGCTGCTGCCGGAGCAATATGGCAGGACTGCAGAATATTTGACGATAGATGTTAGATAAGAGGTGGTGCATTGTTCACATTTACCGGATACCAACTTGCTTGCCCGCTCGTAGCTTTGGCGAAGGCAGGAAACTTGCGACTCCCGATACCAGCTGACGCAGATGTCCACGTCTGTGTTCCAGCTGACCCAGATGTCCACGTCTGTGTTCCAGCTGACGCAGATGTCCACGTCTGTGTTCCAGCTGATGCAGATGTCCACGTCTATGTTCCAGCTGACGCAGATGTCTACGTCTATGTTCCCGGCTGACGCGGATGTCCACGTCCGTGTTTCGTCCGTGTTTCACTCCACCACAAACCGGATGGCCCGGTTCTGATGCCCTGAAGTAAGGGTGAGGAAGTACATGCCCGGTGCAAGGGATAGGTCGAAGGCATGCAGACTGCGGCCCTTTTTCAATTTCAATGCGTCTTGGTGAATGGTTTTTCCGCTGATGTCTACAATCATCACCTGCAGGTCATGGCTCTCTCCACATAATACCTCCAGTTGAAAGGAACCTTTATTGATGGTGGGAAGGATGTGGGCTGTCATCTGTTCAAAAACCCCGGCATCCGGTTGCCCGGTCGGGTCAATGAGGGGCGGCAGGTCGGTTTTCCAGAAGCCGCGTCCGAAGGTGGCTGCATACAGTTTTCTTTCGCCCTGGTGGATCTCCAGTTCGCTGATGATGACATTGGGCAGTCCGTCGCTGAAAAGCTCCCATTGCGTCATGGTGTCGTTCAGGTGAAATACACCCACGTCCATTCCCACGTAGATGTCGTGGTACAGGGAGGCTTCATCTTCTTCCACGCAGTTGGCCGGTAGGTTGGGGAGGTTCATGGAAATGTTATTCCAGTTTTGTCCTCCGTCGGTGGTCTTGTATACTTTCATGCCGGCTACATAACCACCGAAGGTTGCCCACGCCGTTGTGCCTACGCTGTCGTCCGCTTCCATGTAGGTGCAGTACAGTGAGTCGGGCAAGCCTGCGGTCACGTCGGTCCAACTTGAACCTCCATTGCTTGTCATGCGCACTTTGCCCATGGCGCCGCTGCTGAAATACACACGGTTGGCCACGTACATGTACTTGGGGTCGTTGTTGCACACGCCCAGTGCGGATGCAGGTGTGGGGCCGCTGAACCCGGGGGCCGACGGAAAGCTGGAGATCTTGCTCCAGTTGGTTCCTTCGTTGGCGGATTTCCATACGTTGCCAAAAGCGGCGTACAGGATTTTGGGGTCGTTTGCATCCATCAGGTAAGGTGTGGTCCATTCACCGGTTTCGCTGACCGAGCCGGTGATGCCGCTGCTGGTTTGTCCGCCGTTGTAAGACCTCCGGATGCTGCCATTCTGTGATGATCCGTAGATGGTGCCCGGGTTGTCGGGGTGGATCATGGCTTCCATGCCGTCGCCACCAAAAATGTTTACCCAGCTGTTCGTATTGAAATAATAGGTAGAGTTGTCCTGGGCGCCGCCGATGATGTAGCCCGGATTGTTTTTGCTCAAGCCCAACCGGTAAAATGAAGTGATGATGAAGCCTGAGCTGATGTTGTTCCATTGGGTGGGGAAGCTCTGCGGACTCCAGGTGCCGATCTTCAGGTTGTCGGTCCAGGAAATGCCGCCGTCGCCGCAGAGGTATGTTTTTCCGGATACGGGGTTGTTCTTCAGCTGGTGTTCATCCACATGAAAACTGGCGCCTACGGCATCCCATGACGAGCCGCCGTCGGAAGAGCCCCATACGTACACGCCTCCGCAATACACTTTGTCTTTATTTGTAGGGTCAGCCATCAGTACCTGGTCGTACCAGCCTTGTCCGCCGCTGCCGCTGCTTCCCCATGTGAACAGGTTGGGTGTGCCGGAAAGTTTGCTCCAGGTTGTGCCGCCGTTATCGGAACGGTAGAACCCATATAAGGCACCGCTGGCATCGCAGGCGCTGGCATAGACCCGGTTGTGATCGGCGGGTGACACTGCGATCTCCATGCGTTCGGCGCCGCCGGTTGCTGTGATGCCGGTGTTCAGCAATGTCCAGGTAAGTCCGAAGTCTGTACTCTTGTAAACGCCGGTTTTACCGGTATTGAGTTTGCTCACATATCCTGAACAGGCGAAGAGCGTATTCGGTTGAACAGGGTCTTGTTCGATGTCCCACATCCATTCATTCAGTTGCTTGGTCCAGGTGGTGCCACCGTCGTTTGAGCGCATCACACCGTAGGTGCCTGCGGCCACCACCACGTCCGAGCTGTCACTGCTTACGAAAACGCGACGGGTAAGTGACAGGTCGAGTTGGGTGACCTGGGTGGTAAGTCCGGTCGGTTGCCATGTTTGTCCCCCGTCGGTGGTTTTGTACACGCCGATGCCGTAATGGGTATGGCGCCTGCGGTCGTCGGTGTTGAGGGCCACCCCGAGGTATTCATAATCACCCACGGAAAGGTACAGGGTCTGGTCGTTGTTCGGATCCACGGCGATGTCACTGA
The DNA here is from genome assembly GCA_020635855.1 of Flavobacteriales bacterium. Classification (NCBI taxonomy): domain Bacteria; kingdom Pseudomonadati; phylum Bacteroidota; class Flavobacteriia; order Flavobacteriales; species Flavobacteriales bacterium. The sequence continues at coordinate 1,225,388 of JACJYZ010000002.1, forward strand.
TCCGCATGATCGGGAGGTCGTCGGTGAGGGGCGTCCGGCTTTGGCCGTTGTTTGTGGTTTTCCACACGCCGCCTTGGGCTACGCCTATCCATAGGGTATTGGGGTCGGTAGGGTGGAAGGTCACACAGTTGATTCTTCCCATGCCGTTGCCGGGAAATTGTTCGGGGCCTACGGGCATCCAGTTGGGAATGCCCAGGTTTTTGCGGGAGGCAGTCAACGCGGCCTTCCATTCGCTGATCCTTGCGGCTTCCATCAGACCGATGTTTTCGTCGCCGAAGGTACCATCGGGATTGGCATTGCGTTCCTGGTAATCCAGCCAGCGGCGGTACCATTTCCAGCCTTTGGTTTGGGAAAGATCTTTGCCTTCCGCCCATTTCTGAAAGGCGGCCTGATACCTTCCTACAGGTGGAAGTTCAGGTTGGGTTTGGGGTGCGGGCAGGAATTCCTGTGCCTGGGTGGGCAACATACAAGCCAGCATCATCACTACACAGACGACGTGCTTCATAGGGAACGGTTTTGTTACTGCAAACAGGGAGAGTACAGCGAATACAGGAAGGAAGGATCTTATTTCCAACGCGGACTCAGTCCCTTTTCCATTCGCCCGATGCCGCCAGCCGGTCCAGCATTTTCTCAACGGCGGTCAGGTCATGTGGTATCAGGGCTTTGAACAGGATGCGTTTTTCTTCATTGGTGCCGTCCCATTTGATATGAAGGATGCGCATCTGGGTGTCTTCGGTATCGATGTGATATTGATCCTTCATCTCCATGAAATTCGCCTGATCAATCACCCGCCAGATAGAATCCTGCAGGGACCGGTTCAGGTTGAAATGAAAGTTGCCGATGTGCTCCATGTTGGCGCGCCCCGTGAGTATAACCCGTTTCGGTCGTGTCAATGTCATCGTGTATTCCGGACAGCCGGAAGGACAGCCCTCTTTTTCCAGGGTGATTTCAGCCACGTGGTTTTCGTGCTCCAAGCCTGCCGCCGGGTATTTGTTTATCGTACAGCCGGAGCAGGCAAACATCAGGGAAATAACGGAAATGTACCGCACGGCCATCTCGAAATGTACGAATGATTTTGTTTCCGGTCGGTTTGCTACTTTTAAAGCACCCGCGAAAAGGCTATATTCGCTTATCAATCCAAGCTTGTATGGCAATTCCTAAACATCTGCTTGTATTCCTGTTCGGTCTGAGTGTTGTGTTGATGTTGAGCACCCTGGTGGTGATCCTCCTTCGTGGCTTCATTCGCAACCTGATCCTGGACCTGAATGGCGAGAAAGACCGCCAGGCAAGGTTTTGGGTGGCTTACAGCAATACGCTGATGTTGCTGGTTCCCCTAATCATAGCCCTGATTTTTGTGCCCGACGGTAAACAGGAGGTGGATCCATTTGTGATGGTGGTGAACCAGGTCAAATGGTCACTGATCGGACTGGCATCCACCGTATTTGTATTGGGTCTTGCCATCCACCAACTGGTGCCCAAATCCGCCGTTTCACCTTCAAAGAATAAGGAGGAGAAGCAGCAGGATGAGGCGCCTTCAGGTATTTGAGGATATTTGAAAACCCCATATCTTTGAAAAAAAAGAACATATATGAAGAAGGCCCTGTATTTGCTTGCCGTATGCTCCCTGATCGGCTTTAGCAGCTATGCTCAGCCCAAAATAGGTGTTGGGTTCAGGTTGGGGGATTTGAGCGGTATTTCATTTAAGTCCAACTTTGGCGACAATGCCATGGAATTGAGTGTCGGGCGCCTCCTGCGCTTTGGCCATCCCAGTTACGAAGACTGGTTTTACCATTACAAAGCGTATAACGAGGATACATATGTATACAAGTATTCGAGTTTGCATTACCCGCTGGCTGTCCAGTTGCATTACCTTCGCCATCGTACCATTAGTTTTGCAGATCCGCTTCGTTGGTATTACGGTCTGGGTGCGCAGGTGCGCATGTTTCCGGTTGATTATACTTATTCCGATAATACCGGTGTGTATACGGTAAGAAGAAAATTCTGGGAAGCCGGTGTGGATTGGGTGATTGGATTGGAATACAATTTCCCCGATGTGCCCATCGGTGTGTTCATGGATGCACTGTTGTTGATGGAAGTCTATGATACGCCTTTCTTCCCCTGGGGACAGTTCGGTATAGGTGCCCGTTACAATTTCTGATATCTTAAATAAGGATAACACAAAGCCTTCCGTCATTCGGCGGAAGGCTTTTTTGTTGGCCGGTAGCTGTTATCTTTGAAGCCCACCAATTTGCTTTCTCTATGAATACCCTTTCCATATATCAGGTAGATGCTTTTACAAGCCATGTGTTCGGGGGCAATCCTGCCGCCGTTGTGCCACTCCAAACATGGCTTCCGGATGCAACGATGCAGGCCATTGCCATGGAGAACAACCTGGCGGAAACGGTTTTTTTCGTGAAGGAGGGAGAAAGTTTTCGAATCCGCTGGTTCACTCCGGCCCGAGAGGTGGACCTTTGCGGGCATGCCACCCTGGCTGCAGCCCATGTGTTGTTTCGGCATCTGTCCCACAGTGGCAGCGAATTGTGTTTCTCTTCGGCCAGCGGAATCCTGAAAGTAATCCGTGAGGGTGAGCAACTGAGCCTGGACTTCCCATCACGTCCGCCGGAGGCTGTTGATGTTCCCCCACAGGCCTTGACAGATGCATTGGGATTAGCACCTATGGCCATATTGAAATCAAGGGATTACCTGGTGGTGTACCCGTCGGAAAGTGATGTGCGTTCGATCTGCCCGGATTTTCGTTTGTTGCAATCGGTCGATTCCCTGGGCATTATCATCACCGCCCCCGGAGATAAGGTGGATTTCGTATCTCGCTTTTTTGCACCGGCGGCAGGTATTGATGAAGATCCTGTGACGGGTTCGGCGCATTGTACACTGATCCCTTACTGGGCACAACGCCTAGGCAGAAATTCGTTGCAGGCACTCCAACTGTCGGCCAGGGGAGGGGCGTTGTCTTGTGTACTTCAGGGTGATCGCGTGCTTATCTCAGGGCGTGCCGTCACTTACCTGGAAGGAAGAATTACCGTTTAAGAGGAATGATACCGCATTCTGGCAAAAAAATTGTATCATTATTGTAACGACCAATCTTTTGCCATGCGACGCTTCACCTCCATATGCATCGGTGTGTTTTTTTTGTTGGGTACCGCCGGATTTGCCCAGGTAAATAAAGACCCGTATACCTACTATCTCGGATTTTCACTCAAACCCCAGTCGATGGGTACCCAGATGGTTTCTTACTTCCTTCTGAAGTATCACGGGAGTGAGTTCAAGAGTTCGAGACCGATCACCCGTGAAAGTTTTATCCTGCAGATCATGGGACTGGAAGATTCACCTGCCAATCCGGAGCATGTGGACTGGTTCGAGGTGTACGAAGTAAAGTATTGCAAACTGGTGTATCTGGATTCGGCCATGAACAAAAAAGATTACCAGTGTCCGCTGATCACACAACTATGGAAACTTCGATACGAAGACAACCCGTTCTTTACGGAAAATGGCGATGACCGAGAACCGGGTTGGGGAAAGAAGATGGAGAACGGGATGCAAATGCCTTCTCCTGGGCAGATGGCCATCCTGAGAAAGTACGGAATCAAAAACTGGTTTGATGTGATCAAAGGCGAAGATATGTACCGCCTTCTTCATGACCTCTGTGATGATCAGTGGATCGCCAGGTACCAGGCCGCCCGCTGAGTTATTTGGAAGCCAACTCGGTGTAAGCCATGGATTCTTGAATGAGCCGGTCTCCTTTGTTGTTGGATTCGGATTGGCTGTAGTCTACATTCAAGGCGTTGTTGTAAACGCAGGTTTGGAGTTTCCCGTTCTGCAGATAGTACTGAAATTTCTTTTGCTGGTGCATCCGCCCACCTTGATCAAAGGGCTTGTCGTAGATACTTAGTTCTTTTACCACCAGGTACAATTGGCCTTCACGGAAATAGTATTCAGAGACGAGGATTTCACTTTCACCTTCACTTTGCACCGTCAGCTTGATGATCTTGTTTTCGTTATAAACCGCATCAATCAGGGATGTCCCCAGCTTTGCGAATTGTTGGGTTTCTTCTTCAATCGGTGTTTTGAAAATAACCTTCTGTATGATATCGAATTTGTTGATGCTGGCATCTGTCTGCAATGCAATCGCCAGGGCCTTATCCAACTCGGTGCTGTCAGAAGGTACTGTCATGCCCTGGGTAGGGATCCAAAGTCCGATACACACGATCAGTAGTTTGATTTTCTCCATCAGTGGTTGTCCCATTAAAGCTTGAATCCTAAGGAAGAAAGCGAGCAAATCCTTTGGGACTTCAGTAATCAAAGGAATTGCAAAAAAAACTCCTCCGGTGAAATTTACTGCGTCCGAAAAGCTAATCGTAAGTAAGTAAAGTAGAAAGCGAATCAACCCTGCCCGGGTTTTTGCTTATACGAATATGGGGTGAAAAGGTTTTGGGTTGAACATAAAAAAAACCGCACAAGGCGGTTTTCTTTATATGTGGATCAATTGTCCTTTTACATGTTGGTCTCTTCCGATTCCTTTGCCTGATCTTTGCTGAGAACCAGGTCCATGCCACAGGCCGGGCATTTGCCGGCTTCCGCGTAGGTTTTATTTCCTTCGCATTTCATCGGACAAACATACACGCCGGCTGCGTCATCGTAGTCGGCATTTCCATGGTCATGGTGATCGGCTTCTTCGCCGGTACCCGCATGTTCTTCGGTGGTTGTTCCGTCTCCTTCGCTTTCATCGTGGCCGCCGCCGCAGGAAGCAAGGAAAAGGCTTCCGCTGATGAACAGTCCGGAAAGAATCAGTTGAAGGTGCTTCTTCTTCATTGTTGCATTTGTTTTTAATGGTTTGAACGAAATTAGCAAAATAAATGCTTCCGGTCCTGCCCGTTCCGGGTACCTTTACATCTGTTCTATGTAATAACCGATGTCGGCGAGCGCGGCCGATATCCCGGGAATGAACTGTGGCTCGGTTTGCAACGTCAGCACCTTGTCAGGTGATGCAATATCCACCTTCCAGGACTTTATTTCCTCCCTTCCGTCCAGCAACGGCGTTACCGCTCCCACGCATCTGCCGCAATTGATGTTGGTCTTGAACCGGAATTCCCGCACATTACTCATGTTTACCTCCCGGTTTCTGGCAGCATCCGGGTAGTTTGCCGAATGCCTTCGGATCAGCTTTTACATCATCCGCATCATAACCCGCATCAGCAATGGCTTTTCGGAGTTCATCCGGATTGGTTTTGTCGGATTTATAAACCACTGTCACCTCTTTGGTGTCAAGGTCTACATTCGATTCAATCGTGCCTTTGACGAACCGTACGGCTTTCTCGATGCGCTCTTTGCATTCACCGCAGATGGCGGAGGTTTTGATGACCACCGTGTCGCGGTTGGCCTGTGCCTGCGCGGGCTGCAAGAATGAAAGACCGAATAAAAGAATCAGGGCAAATACTTTAACATATGTCTTCATGGTATTGGGTTTTAGGTTAGTTAAAATGGGTGCGGATGCCTGCATAAATGCTTCTGCCGTTTAATGGTCCCCAGATGAGGCTGCCATCAAAGTATGGACCAAATGGTGCGTCACTGCCAATAATGGGATCAGGTTGGGTATAGTTTGTCAGGTTCTCGACCCCGATGTAGCCTCTGAACCATTTGAATTCTTTGGAAACCTGGCTGTGAAGGATGACATACCGGGGCGAGTGGTTGTCACGCCTGTAGGCGTTGGGATTGGTTTCTGTGCCGGGGATGCGTGTTGTTCCGAAAGCGTTCATGGTGAAATCGATCTGCCACTTTCCATTCCTGCTTTCCCATGCCAGGTTCATCATGCCCCTGTTTTTCGGAACCAGGGCCCGCGATTGCAGGTGGCCTGCCGTTGTGGTTTGTACATCATACCTTCTGGCGGAAAGGCGGCATGTGAGGCGTTCCAGTGGTTCGAACGTCAGTTCCACCTGGGAGCTATGTGACCTGGAGGTGCCGTTTAACGATCCGTACACGATCTCATGCACGTTACGGTCCAGGTCGATCACCGCCTGGTTGATGAATACCGTGTAATAGTGATCGGCATTCAGTGATGCCTTGCGCCCGAACAGGGTGAACTTGCGTGTCAGGGAAACCCCGATGGTCCAGGCATCCTCCATGCCCGGGTCCCCGGTGATGACAAGTTTGCGGGAACTGGCAAAAATGGCAGGATTTTCCATAAAGAGGTGCGGATTGCGGAAGCCTCGGCCGGCAGAAATACGCAACGCCGTGAGGTCCCATGGGCTCCAGCGAACATGCAGTCGGGGTGTTACCTGAATTCCATACAGGTTATGGTAGTCGGCACGAAGTCCGCCGATCATTGAAAACCTATCGCTGTCTTCTATACTGTATTCCACAAATGGGCCGGCGGCCCAAGCGGTACTGTTGAAGATCGAATCAACGAATGTTTCCTTGTAGTCATCCACCTGCAGGCTGACCCCGGTTTTCAACAGGTTGTGGTGGTGGCCCTGCACCTGGAAGATGCTGTTGAAATAACCACTGTTGTGACTTCCGTCATACGTCCGGTTCCCAAAGCGTGCCGTTTGTTCGGTTCTGCGAACAGAAGTGATAAGCCCCAGGCTATGGTCGTGGTGCGATGGCATCAGGAAACCGTTTTTGGAAAAGGCTCCGTACTGGCGGATGTGTACATCCACACCGTATCCGTTGGTACTGTCGGATGCCAGATCGGGGTTGTATGTGGTTTGTCCTCCCAGCGTATGCCAGTCCATGAATTGTCCGGCCAACTGTCCTTCCATCTTTTCATACTGATATTTCCAGCGTTGCATGAGGTTTACTTGTTGTCCGGTGGGCATGTCCAGGAAGCCGTCCCCGTTGTTATCCACCTTCATGCCCGAATAGCTGGCGTGGGCGAGGGTCACAGCCTTCCATTTGCTTTTGCGCATCGACTGAAGATGGCCGTTGAACTCCATGCGCCCCTGGTGGTTGCCGAACAGGTTGATGAAGTATCGGTCACCTTTTCCTGGCATCACATAGGCCAGGTTGATCTGCCCGGTCATGGATTCGAAACCGTTCAGCACAGACCCGGTTCCTTTGTTGATACTGATGGATTCGATCCACGGACCGGGAACAAATGAGAGTCCGTACGCGGCGCCCATGCCCCTTATGAGAGGGATGTTCTCTAACTGGATCTGTGTATAAATGCCGTCCAGTCCCAACATCTGGATCTTTTTTGCCCCCGATACCGCATCCGAGTAAACCACATCCACCGCGGCATTGGTCTCAAAGCTCTCGCTGAGGTTGCAGCAAGGGGCTTTCTGAAGTTCGGCGGATGTGATGTATTGCACACCCCGACTGTCAAGCGTGGATATGTCGGTGGTGTTGCGGCGTTCTATTTTCTCTACCACCTGTAGCATGGTGCTTTTGGTGAGGTAGATCTGTAAAGGTTCAGACGGCGCTTTGCTCAATGTGATGGTGTCGCTGCCGTACTGGATGTGACTGACTACCAGATGAGCTGGATATGCACTCGGCTGGGGAATGCTGAAATGACCGTCGGCGTCTGTGGCGGTTCCCGTTTGGGTACCTGCCCAGTAAACATTGGCAAAGAGAATGGCTGCGGGTTTTGAGCCCTCCTCGGATTTTTCCAACACCCGGCCTTCTATGGGTGTTTGGGCATGAACGACCGGGCCGATGAAAATCAACAGGGCCGGTAGCCACTTATATATATAGGTAAACATAACATGGTTGTTAATGATGAGACAAAAGGATCGTACTCAGCAACAACAATGTCAGATAAGGTAGGTTTGCAAGAGGGCCAGTTTGTGGCCAACTGTGCAGGGAGGCGGTGGTTTGGTGAAAGCGCCGAACCGGGAATGATCCGGGCAGGTGTGGTTGGCAAAGGGCAGCAGGGTGCCTGCATTTGCCAGGGAATGTGTAATGAAGGAAGGAAAGGAAATTTCAGTGTGGTCGTTCACCTGGAAAGATGCGGCGGCGACCTTGTTATATTGGAATGTATTCTTGCAGCAACCGGCCATGCCACAACAGGGTTCCTGCGGACCGGTGATCACAAGCGACCGGTTCACCGCCTTGCCGTGGCAGTAGTGCGTGCCGATGGTAACGCCCATGGTGGATGTCAGCACCATGAAGGCAAGCAGGATATGCAGGATACGGTTCAAGGTTTATTCGCTTGAGTTGCTGTTTTGTTTTGCCAGGAACTCTTTGTTGTAATCATCCCACGATTGCTTCATATAAGCATTGTCGTAGATCCAGTTCAGCATGGATTCCATGGTCTTCACATCTTTATAACCGGGTGCAATGGTGATCCGGTTGATCTTTTCATCGAAGAAGACGATGGAGGGGTAGGATGGGCGGCCGTTCAACGCGCTGAGTGCGAATTCGTGGATACCTCTGTTACCTACATCTGAAAGATATTTGAAGGTATGGTCATTGAACACCAGCGAGTCGCGTTGTTCGGCGTTAAACTTAACGGCATAATAATGCTTGTTCACATAATCAACGATACCCGGATCCTTGAATGTGGTGGCATCCATCCGCTTGCACCATCCGCACCAACTGGTATAGAAATCGATAAACATCTTTCTCTTTTCCTTCTTGTTCAGCTTCACGGCCTCTTCAAAAGAGATCCAGTGAATGCCCTCTTCCTGAATGGTTGTTTCGGATCTGTATCTGAATGCCATCAAGCCGATGACCATGCTGGTCAAAGCAATGATAGCGCTGTATTTCATTGTCTTCTGCATAACTTGGGTACGAAGTTTGCTTCTTAAAGGTACAAAATCCGGGCCCTTTTTTCAAGGAGGTATTCCGAGCCCTTCGTCACATGTTACAACGGTACTTATTCGTCAATACCGTGCATCATCTTTTTCATTTTCTTGTTCAGCAGCAGCAGGGCGATACCGGCGACGGCGGAACTGATCACAAAAATGAAGAAGAAATTGGAAATGGAGCTTTTCTTGGATATCTCTTCCATGTAGCTACCGATCAATCCTGCCAGGAAATTGGCTACGAAGTTAGACAGGTACCAGACGCCGAACATGAAAGCCAGTAATCGTTTCGGTGAAAGCTTGTTTACATACGACAATCCTACCGGACTCAGGAACAGTTCTCCTACCGTGTGCAGGAAGTAAGCCATAACCAGCCAAATGATGCTTACACTGGCAGATGTAGCTCCTTGAGGAATGGAGGATGCCCCGAAGGAAAGTGCAAGGAATCCTGCACCGAGAAGAAAGAGCCCCATGGCAAATTTGATCGGACCGCTTATGTTCCGGTTGCGTTTTGACAAGTATGCCCATGCATTGGAGAACAACGGCGCGAGTGAGATGATGAAGAACGAGTTCAGCGTTCCGAACCAACTGGCAGGGATTTCCAATGTCTTGTCATCAAAATTCTTTTCGTTGATCATGTAAATGACCCCCCAGATGATAGCAAAACTCAGTCCGGTAAAGACGATGGTCAGCGGATATTGCTTGGCGATACGCACGGCCAGGCTCCCCAGCACCCAGGTAAGGATGAGCATCGGAATAACCGTCAATGCAATGCTGATGATCTGAAACGCCCGGATTTCACCTTCACTCACCAACGAACGATTGGTGAAGTCTTTGGCAAAAAGTCCCATGGTGCCACCCGCCTGTTCAAAGGCCAACCAGAAGAAAACGGTGAAAAAGGCAAGGAGCGCAATCACGCCCAGTCGGTCCTTTTCCACTTTGGGGTAGCGTTTGAGGCGGTTCAAGACAAAGAATAGCATAATGCAAATGAATGGCAACACGCTTGCATACTGAATGGCGATGGATGCATAGGGCACCTTGAACCAGGCAATAATGGTGGCGACCAGCACGGTCAGGCTAACCCCCAATAAGGTCACATCGCGTTTGGTGAAGGGTACTTTTTCTTCCGTGCGTTCTGGAGAAGAAGGGCGGTCAGGCCGTTTCAGTTTGGTAGGGCGCAACCCGATTTCGCCGAAAATGTTCTGACCGAAATAGAATTGCAGCATACCGAAGAACATGAAGATACCTGCGCAACCGAATCCGTAATTCCAGCCGTAGGTTTCTCCGAGCCATCCACAGATCAGCATGCCAAGGAATGCACCGGCATTCACACCCATGTAAAAGATGGTGAAAGCCGAGTCTTTCTTTCGGTTTTCCGGGGGGTACATGTTTCCGACAATGGACGAAATGTTGGGCTTGAAAAGTCCGTTGCCCAGGATCAGCAGGGTCAAGCCCAGGTAGAATGTCGGTACACTTTCAAAGGCGAGGGAAACGTGCCCGAGGGTCATCAGCAGGGCACCTGCGGTGACAGCATTCCGGAAACCCATGACACGGTCGGCCAGCCAGCCACCCACCAAGGGGGTCAGATACACGAGGCTGGTGTATGTGCCATAGAGCATCAGCGCTGAACTCTGGTCCCAGCCGAAACCGTGTTTACTGATGTCACTGACCAGGTAAAACACCAGGATCGCCCGCATACCGTAGTAGCTGAAGCGTTCCCACATTTCCGTAAAGAAAAGAATGAATAGTCCTACCGGGTGACCAATGATGGTTTTCTGGTTGTCTTCCGATCCTCCAAACTGATTCAAAGTCAAAACAAGAAAATTAGGATTCTACTTCCGTTCTCTGCGTTTCCGGTTACCTATGCGGTGGCGGTGTCGGCCACTTCAAAGCCTTCGGTTTCATGTTCGTCAGCCGTGATGTCTTCAGCACCGTGGGTCAGGGCTTTGAGTTTTTTGAGGAATACCCTCAGCAACAAACCGAACGCAACCGTGAAGATGAATATGCCCAGAAAGATCTCCATCTCTCCTGCTGACTGTGCTTGTTCGCCCAGGATGCCGGCGAGTTTGTTTCCGAGTCCGGTTGCTGCGAAATAGGCCCCCATCATAAATGAGGCATATTTCACAGGTGCAAGTTTCGTGATAAATGAAAGGGCGGTTGGCGATGCGCAAAGTTCGCCAATGGTATGCAGGAGATAGGCGCCGATGAGCCAGTACAGGCTTGCCTTTCCATCAGCGGAAGAACTGCTTTCCATGGATGCGCCGGTCATCAGCAGAAATCCAAGTCCCATGATGATGGTACCGGATGCCATTTTTAATAAGGTTGAAGCCTCTTTGTTTTTCAATTGGCGGTTGGCCCAGAAGTTGGCCACCAGCGTACCGAACAGGATGATAAATCCGGGGTTGAAAGCCTGGAACCAGGTGGTGGGCATTTCCCACCCGAACAGGCTCCGGTTCACCTTCTCATTGGTATAAATATTCATCAAACCACCGGCTTGTTCAAAAGCGCCCCAGAATACGATGATGATGATGAATGAAAGCAGCAGGACGACCATCCTGTCCCGTTCGATTTTGGTCAGCGGGCGTTTGAGGTCCACGCCGGATTTCTCAAGGTCCTTGGCAGATTCTCCGATGCCTTTCAGGTATTTCTGCCCCAGGATAAAAGTAACCTGACCGATGATCATGCCGATACCTGCCAGTCCGAACCCATAGTGCCATCCGTATTTTTCTCCCACGCCACCGGCGATCAGAGCCGCCAGCAGGGCACCACAGTTGATGCCCATGTAGAAAATGGTGAAGCCTTTGTCACGACGGATGTCGCCTTGTTTGTAAAGTCCGCCAACGATGGTAGAGATATTCGGTTTGAGGAGTCCCACGCCAAAGACAATCAGGGTAAGGCCGGAGACAAAGCAATAGATGCCTTCAAATGCCAGCACGCTTTGTCCGATGCATAATAGCAACCCGCCCAGCATCACCGCTTTCTTTTGTCCCAACAAACGGTCGGCGATGATGCCCCCGGGAATGGACATGACATACACCGCCATGGTATACCATCCGTAAATGGAGAGGGCGAAGGTTTTGTCCCAACCAAGGCCCGGATTCTGTGCGGTTGCTTCCGTGTACATATACAATGTCAAAATGGCCCGCATGCCATAGTAACTGAAACGTTCCCACATTTCGGTGAGGAACAGAATGTAGAGACCTTTGGGATGGCCGAATAGGGTTTCCTGTTTTTCCATGTTTATTGGTGTTTAACCAGAATTAGATGCGGGTATCTGATGGTTTCGGTGCGGCGAAAGATAGATAAAAATTATCAATCGTTCCGCTCGTGCCTTTCCCCACGTTTTTCTTCCGTTAGCATCCCAATTGTTGTTTACAGGTTGCGGAGCAGGAACTCTGTCATCTTGGAATACAGGTGCAATCGTGTGTTACCGCCGTAGATGCTGTGGTTCTTGTCGGGATACACACCCAACTCAAAAGGAATGTTCTTGTCGACCATGGCGCGGATCATTTCGGCTGCATTCTGGAAATGCACATTGTCGTCCGCCATGCCATGAATGAGCAGGTATTTGCCTTTGATCTTATCCACAAAATTGATGGGGGAGTTGTCGTCATATCCGCTGGGGTTTTCCTGAGGGGTTTGCAGGTATCTTTCTGTGTAGATGGAATCGTAGTAACGCCAGTTGGTGACAGGCGCCACGGCGATGGCGGTTTTGAAATAATCGGCCCCTTTGGTGATGCATAGTGAAGACATGTAGCCCCCGAAGCTCCAGCCCTGGATGCCGATGCGATCCTTGTCTACAAATGTGAGGCTTGACAGGAAACGTGCAGCTTCGATCTGGTCTTCCGTTTCAAGTTTGCCCAGGTTCTTGTAGGTGCAGTTTTTGAATGCCGCTCCCCGGCCACCGGTTCCGCGGTTGTCTACCGATACCACGATGTATCCCTGCTGGGCCATGTACAGGTGCCACAGGTGCGTTGGGCCGCCCCACTGGTTGGTAACGGTTTGTACACCCGGACCTCCGTATACATACATCAACACCGGGTATTGTTTGTCGGGATTGAAGTTTGGCGGTTTGATCATGTACCCGTTCAGCAGGGTTTCTGTCTGGGTCATGAACTTGAACATTTCCGTTTGGGGTAGGTTGTATTCGGAGAGGGTCTTTTTTAATTCATCATTGGTTTCCAGGTCGCGGATGAGTTTGCCTGATTGTTCGTGTAGGGAGATTCTGCTTGGCGTATTGATATCCGACCAGAAGTTGATGAAGTACTTCATGCCGTTGCTGAAGCTTGCTTCATTCCATCCTTTCTCCGGTGTCAGCGATTTTTTGCCTGTTCCGTCAATCTTGATGCTGTACACCTGGCGTTCGGTGGCACCCGGTTCCGCAGAGCTATAATATAAGGTCTGTGTATTTTCATCGATCCCGTAAAACGAAGTGACCTCCCAAGTGCCTTTGGTGATCTGGCGCACTTTGGTGCCTTTCATGTCGTACAGGTAGATGTGCTTGTAGCCGTCGGACTCACTTGTCCAGATGAAGTGTTGTCCGTCGTTCAGGAAGTACTGGTCGTCATCGATGTCGATGTAGGTGTCCGAAGTCTCCTTTAACAGGGAGGAGCGCTCCTTCGTGGTGGTATTGTAACCGATCAATTCCAGTTCGTTCTGATGGCGGTTCATGAAGTACACGCACAACAGGTTCGGATCGTGGGTCCATTTCACCCTCGGAATGTACTCATCGGGTGAGGTGCGGATACCTGTTTGTGTGATCTTCTTGTTTTTAAGGTCGTAGACAAGTACACTCACTTTTGCATTCTCTTCGCCTGCTTTCGGGTATTTGAACCTGTATTCCTCAGGATAAAGGTTGCCTTCATATTTAGGGAAAAAGTATTGTGGTACGGCAGATTCATCAAACCGGTAAAAGGCGATCTTGTTGCCATCCGGCGACCAGAAGAAACCCTTGTCGAATGCAAACTCTTCCTCATACACCCAGTCGGTGCGGCCGTTGATGATCTGGTTCTCGGTTCCGTCTGTTGTGATCTGTTCTTCCAGCATGCCTTCCAGGTCAATCACAAACAGGTTGTTTTGCCTTACAAAGGCGATCCTGTTGCCGGTAGGTGAAAAGGTAGCAAACAGAAGCTTTTCTCCTTCCGATACCTTGGATGCCTTCTTGGTGGCACGGTCGTATATGTAGTAATTGGACATGGAGGAATGCCGGTAAATCTTCTCGGTTTCTGTGGATACAAGAATTTTGGACTCATCCGGACTGAACCCATAGTCATCAAAATCAAGCGGCGGGTTCACCCAGGTCGACTTTAGTAAAGTGTCTACCGCTTTGCCGGTCTTGTAGGCATATTGAACGATGGCTTTCGACCCGTCAGACAGGTACGCCATGGATGTATAGTTGCTGCCGTCTTTCATGGAGTTGATGCCCCAAACGTAGTCCTGCCTGAACTTGGGACTCGTCCAGATGTCTTCCAAGGTCAACTTTTTCTGGGCAAATCCCAATGTGGTGGAAAGTAAAAACAAAGCGCATGCGCTGGCGCCCGTACGGGTCATTTTTATGCTCATTTGCAACGTGTTTCTTTGATATTCTTGCTAATTTCCGACTTCTTTTAGTTACGGGAAGGTCCCGCGAAAGTAGAGGATATTTTAAAAGGATTCAAATGGAGCGTACGAATAATGTCCGCAAGGAAATGGACGCCAAAATTATGGTGGCGTTGCAGGAAATTGTAGGAGATACATATGTGTACACAGACCGGGAACGGTTGACGGTTTATGGCAAAGACGAAACCGAAGACCTTGTGTTCTTGCCTCATGTAGCAGTGAGGCCCGGTTCGGTGGATGAGGTTTCAGCAGTCCTCTCACTATGCAATGCCCAAGGGATACCTGTTACTCCGAGGGGAGCCGGGACCGGCCTGAGCGGTGGTGCGTTACCTGTAATGGGCGGTGTGGTGATGGCCATGGATCGTTTGAACCATATCCTGGAGATTGACGAAGCGAACTACCAGGCCACGGTGGAGCCCGGTGTGATCAATCAGGTGTTCCAGGAGGCTGTGGCTGCAAAGGGATTGTATTACCCACCTGATCCCGCCAGCAAGGGGTCATGTTTTCTGGGTGGGAACATGGCCGAGTCGTCCGGAGGTCCGCATGCAGTCAAATATGGTATTACGAGGGATTACGTGCTGAACCTGGAAGTAGTGCTTCCAACCGGTGAAGTGATTTGGACGGGAGCCAATGTGCTGAAGAACTCAACCGGATATAATCTGACCCAGCTGATGATCGGTAGTGAAGGTACGCTGGGTGTGATCACCAAAATCAGGTTGAAGTTGATCCCGCATCCGACCCGCACGCTGCTGATGTTTGTGCCTTTTGTATCTGCTGAGAAGGCTTGTGCTGCTGTGGCCGCCGTGTTTCAAGCTGGCATCACGCCATCGGCATTGGAATTCATGGAACGGGATGCCTTGTTGTGTGCCCGCAGCTATGATGACAACATCACCATAGATCCGGGAGAGGCGGAAGCTTATTTGTTGATTGAAGTGGATGGATTTGAAGAAGAGGTGTTGATTCGCGATTGTGAGCGGATATCAGAAGTATTGGAAGGGTTTGATGCGGGGGAGGTGCTATTTGCCGAATCGGAAGCCCAGAAAGAAACACTCTGGTACATGCGGAGAAAAGTGGCGGAAGCCGTGAAGCATGTGTCTGTATATAAGGAAGAGGATACCGTTGTTCCCCGCGCAGCCCTTCCGAAGTTGTTGAACGGGGTGAAGGAGATAGGCAAGAAATACGGTTTCCGTTCGGTGTGCTACGGTCATGCGGGTGATGGCAACCTGCATGTGAATATTCTCAAAGACAACATGAGCGATGAAGCCTGGAATGTGGACTTACCCAAAGGTATTCGGGAAATATTCAGGTTAACAGTAGAACTCGGCGGAACATTGTCGGGTGAACACGGAATCGGCTGGGTCCAGAAATCATACATGGACATCGCCTTCGGGAAAACCCAGCTGGAAATAATGAAAGGGATCAAACGTGTGTTTGATCCCAAGGGTATTCTGAATCCGGGAAAGATTTTCCCGGATGATGAGTGATTAACTCCGCCGTCCGCTGAGCTGCGCTACATAGTACAGGAGCATCGTAACAGCAGAAAGGGCTGCAACTACATAAGTCATGGCCGCCCACTTGAGTGCATCCTTGGCTTCTTCTTGTTGCGTACCGGATGTGATCCTGGAACTTTCCAGCCATATCAAAGCACGGCGGCTCGCATCAATCTCTACGGGAAGGGTTATCAGGCTGAAGAGGGCCAATGCGCCCTGGGCGATGATGACTGCCCAGATGATCTGCTCCATGTACATGCGGTAAGTGAAGCCAAGGAAAATGCTGCCGATGATAATGAAGTTCATAAAGCGTGAACTGAATGAAACCACTGGTACCATGGCAGATCTGAATCGGAGTGGGACATACTCGGTTGCGTGTTGAACGGCATGTCCTGTTTCGTGGGCGGCAACGGCAGCGGCAGCCACATTCATTCCATGATATACTTCCTTGCTGAGGTTGATGGTTTTCTTCGCAGGGTTATAATGATCGCTCAGGTGACCTTCTACTGAAATCACCTGCACGTCGGTGATGCGGTTGTCGCGTAGCATTCTTTCGGCTACTTCCTTGCCGGTCATTCCGGAACTCAATGTTGATTTGCTGTACTTCGCAAAACGGTTCTTCAACCTGCTACTTACTGCAGCTCCTACCAATGCGAATGCGATGATGATGATAAAAAACATGGTGTCCTTTCTATGGTTGTTAAAAATCTCTGTAATCTGTTGCTATCAAAGCAATGTCCAAACTTTCATCTCCCCAAATGTATTCACTTGATGTGTAAAAATGTCATTCATGATCGTTAAAAATTCCCAATTTTCCCGTCATTGTGTCAGCGGATTCGGACTGGTACACGACTTGTTCGGTGAATGACGAAACTCAATCATTCACCAACCAAAAATATAAGGAGGATTTGATATGACACTCATTAAATTTAAAAAGGGCGACCCCGCATTTCATCCTGCACTTTCAGACTTTTTTGATGATTTTCTCTCGCCCGCCGTCTTCAACGGAGGCAGGGTTTCCATGCCCGCCGTGAATATTTCGGAGGCGGAGGACAAATACCACGTGGAGTTTTCCGCGCCCGGATTCAAAAAGGAAGACTTTGATGTAAAGGTTGAAAACGAAACACTAACTGTTTCGGCGGAATTCAAAGCTGAAAAGGAAGGGAAGGAAAAAAACTACTCCCGCAAAGAATTCAGCTTTGGCTCATTCAAACGTTCTTTCAGTTTACCCGAAAGCGTTAATGCCAATGCCATTCAGGCGCAGTATGAGAATGGAATCCTGAAGATTGATCTTCCCAAGAAGGAAGAGACCCAGGTATCACCTGCACGCCAGATCAAAATTTCATAATGCTTGCAGGTAATCGCAGAAAAGGGTGCACCCGTTGCACCCTTTTTTATTGATGCGACGGAAGAAGGTGTTTTGTTGAATTGCGTAGCTTTGCGACAATGCAAGACACTTCTAAGAGGCCGGTTATTCTGGTCACCAATGACGACGGGATCAAGGCCCCGGGATTGCGGACACTGATCCGCATCATGAACGAATTCGGCGATGTGCTGGTTGTGGCACCCGATAAACCGCAATCGGGAATGGGGCATGCGATCACCATTCATTCTCCCCTGAGGTTGCAGGAGGTACAGATCAACGGACACCGTGAATATGAGTGTTCCGGCACCCCGGTGGATTGCGTGAAGTTGGCGGTGAACCAACTGCTCCATCGCAAACCGGATCTTTGTGTGTCCGGCATCAATCATGGTCAGAATTCTTCGATCAATGTGATCTACAGCGGTACCATGTCGGCAGCGGTGGAAGGTGCCATTGAAAGCATTCCTTCCATTGGTTTTTCTCTTTTGGATCACTCCGTAGGGGCTGATTTTTCCGAAGCGGAGGATGTGGTGCGGCAGGTGGTGTCACAGGTACTGGAGCATGGACTTCCGGAGGGAACCTGCCTCAATGTGAACATCCCCCGTAAGTCGGAAGAAAAACTGAAAGGTATCAAAGTATGCCGTCAGGCCATGGCGCGATACGAGGAGGAATTCGAAGAAAGACGCGACCCGATGGGTATTCCCTATTTCTGGCTGACAGGTGTTTTCCGCATACAGGATCACGGAGAGGATACCGATGAATGGGCACTGAAGAACCACTATGTATCTGTGGTGCCTGTGCAATTTGATATGACTTCTCATCACTCGATCAGTACATTGAACCAATGGGACTTTGAATGAACTGGAAGCTCAGATACAACCGGGTAAGCCTGGGTGTGGTACTCGGAACGTTGGGTCCCTTCCTGGGTTTCTGGTTCTATTACTTCATTACTTTGATGGGTGGGCAAATGAAACATACTCCCATGGGGTTTGTGCATTTTGTAATGAATACCCCCAGCGTGCAATCGCCGGTGGTGAGCCTGAGCCTGATTATGAACCTGGCCCTCTTTTTCTTTTTTATCTGGAAAAAGATGGATCTGGCCGCCCGCGGCGTGCTGACGATGACCATGTTCGCATGGGCACCGTTGGTGGTGTATCTCAAGTTTCATTAAGCATATCATTCGGTGAAGTATTATATCATCGCAGGTGAGGCATCCGGTGATCTGCATGCGGCGAACCTGGTAAAGGCTATTCGAAGTATTGACCCGGACGCACAGTTGCGCGGCTGGGGTGGTGATCGGATGCAGGCGGCTGGTGTGGAGATTGTGAAACACTACCGCGAAACTGCTTTTATGGGTTTCTTTGAAGTGATCCGGCATCTGCCCCAGATCCTGCGCCTTATCCGTTTTTGTAAGAAAGACCTGGTAGGCTACGCTCCGGATAAAGTGATCCTGGTTGATTACCCCGGCTTTAACTTACGGATCGCAACGTTTGCAAAATCCCGCCAACTGCCCGTTTATTATTATATCTCACCACAGGTGTGGGCCTGGAAGGCTTCGCGTGTGAAGAAGATCAGGCGTGATGTGCGCAGGATGCTGGTGATCCTTCCTTTTGAACAGGAATTTTATTCGAAGTACAACTACCATGTGGATTTTGTCGGACATCCGCTACTTGATGCACTGGCCCATGAAAAATCCACGGAACCATCGGATGTATACCGCTCCCGGCTGAGTTTGGATGGGAGGCCCATTGTTGCATTGTTGCCCGGAAGCAGGAAACAGGAGGTGCAACGAATGTTGCCTGTTATGCTCGAGGCCGCCCGAAAAACCCCCGGTTACCAGTTTGTAATCGGTAAGGCTCCTTCTCTTGATGATGATTTCTACCAGCAGGTTTGCGGGGTGCATTCCCCCGTTCTGGCGCCTGATACCCATGAGCTTCTTCGCCATTCCGCGGCTGCCCTGGTGACTTCCGGAACGGCCACCCTGGAAACCGCCTTGCTGGGTATCCCTCAGGTGGTGTGCTACAAAGGCGCTACATTATCTTACCTGATTGCGAAACAACTTGTAAACATTTCCTATATTTCCCTCGTAAACCTTATTCTGGACCGCGAAGTTGTGAAGGAGCTGATTCAAAAGGATTGCAATCCGGATAAAGTGTTGAACGAACTTGCGCGCATCCTGCCGGGCGGCGATCAAAGGGAGCGCATCTTGAAAGATTATATGGAATTGGCCAAAACCCTTGGTGGTAAAGGAGCTTCAGGGCGGGCAGCTGAGTTCATCTGCAACGGTTGAGTTAAAAAAAATGAAACCCGCGCCGTAGAGTCCCGTAACAAAGCGTCCTGACAATAAAAAGGCTGGTTATGAAGCGATTGGGGGATTTCTATATTTGTAGCATGACGCGTAAGTCCGTATTCATCTTCCTGTGGATATGTTTGTGTACATCATGGATTCATGCTGAAACCATGAGCATTGGTGTTATGCGCAGCAAGGTCATCAAGTCGATTGTGGTGACACCCGATGAAGGTGGCTATTACCTCTTTGCCGACGGGCATAAGATACTGGATGTGGGTACTTCCAGCATGATCCAGCTGAGTCTTGACGATGGTCGCGTGCGTGTACGTAGCTTCGACCAGGACATGGGCAGTTATCACAAAATCATGTTTCTGTCGGAAAACGCAGACAACAGTTTAAGGTTGAAGCCGGTGTATCCGGATATGGCCATCAAGAAATACGATGATCACCTAGAAATCACTGCCAACAACAGCAGCTTGCTGTTAACCAATAAGGTTGCTTTGGAAGATTACGTGGCAGGGGTGGTAGAAGCAGAGGTAGGATACAAAGCCGCTCACGAGTTTTTGAAAGTGCAGGCGATCCTGGCACGCACATATGCGCTTTCCCATGCCTCCCGCCATGTCAATGACGGATACGATCTGTGTGATGATGTGCATTGCCAGGTATATGCACACAAAACCATTCATTATAACATCCTGGATGCTGTAAGGGAAACCAAGGGGATGGTGCTGATTGATAACAACCTGCACATGATCACGGCCGCATTTCACAGCAATTGTGGCGGACAAACAAGCAACTCGGAAGATGTGTGGTTGACGCAAAAGCCTTATCTCAGATCCGTTGTAGATACCTTTTGCACCAGCCAGCACAATGCACATTGGACCTTGGAGGTCAGCAAGAGCGACTGGAAACAATACCTGAAAACACATCAGGATAAATCCATCGATGATACTGCGCTGGACCGTGTCGCATGTTCTTTTCCACAAAACGAACGCCAGGTGTTTTATGCCAGTACCGATATTCCTTTGAAGAATATCAGGTCGGATTGGAACCTGAAGTCTACCTATTTCTCCGTGGTCGAAAAAGGTGAACACGTTATCCTGAACGGAAGAGGATATGGACACGGGGTTGGATTGTGCCAGGAAGGTGCCATGCGCATGGCGTTGCTAGGCAAGAACTACAAAGAAATTCTGGAATACTACTATGAGGGCGTTAATCTTGTCAGCATCGAAGCGCTGAAGTTCTTCCTCGAAGAGTAATGCCCCCCATCACCTCCGAACCGTTTTTCAAAATACTACTTCCATTCATCGCAGGGATCAGTCTTGCATTCCTGGTGAAAATACAGCACGAGGCCATACCGGTTCTCGTGCTTTTTTTTGCTGCACTCTTCGCCTGCCTTTCATTGATCAACCGGAGATCCCTGCGTTATGTCATGGCGCTATCCGCCGTTTGCCTGTGGTGCTTGATGGGGTACCAGTCGGTCCTTTCGCATTCCGATGCCTTTCGTTCAGATCGTATCCTTGTTCCTGATTCAGCGGTGGTGGTACACGGATGGGCGTACATATGTGAAAAGCCAGTGAAGAAAAAGTACTTCGTCAGCACCGTAGCCAGGGTATATCTACCTGCTTCGGGTGATGTTCCTGCCAGGAACGGGCTGTTGGAATTGCATTTTCCCAAAGACGGTGCTTGGGTGCAACCGGTCAAAGGGGATTGGCTGGATGTGGATGGTATGCTCCAACCTTTCTCCTCCGGTAGAAACTTTGATTATGCCGGCTATATGTGGAGAAAGAATGTGTTCGGGTATGTGAAAGTGCAAAGCCGAAAGACCAGGGTGCTGCATGGTGCCAATATGAATGATAAAGAAACATGGCCCGGGTTTCCCGACTTGCAAGGATTTGGTTTGTCTCCAACAACGGGCGGATTTTTAAAAGCGTTGCTGATAGGTGATCGGAGTGAATTGGATCCGTCGATCCGTCGTGCTTTTTCCGATGCGGGGGTGATTCATGTGTTGGCATTGTCGGGCCTGCATGTAGGCATCCTGTTTCTTTTGTTGAGCCGGGTGTTTTCGTGGCTGCCTGTTCGTTCGGGATGGTCATGGGCTTCCCTGGTTGTACAGGCTGTTTTGATGTGGCTCTACGCCTGGTACACCGGTTTTTCTCCTTCTGTTTGTCGGGCCACAACCATGATCACTTTATGGATGATCGGTAGCCGGTTGTCCAGAGGACGCCGTCCCATGAATGTGCTGTTGTCTTCGGCATTCCTGTTGCTTTTGGTGAACCCCATGTTTTTGTTTGAACCCGGTTTTCAACTGTCATACCTTGCTGTCGGTGGTATCCTGTGGTTACATGGTCCGCTTCAGCGCAGCATCCGTTTTCGATACGATTGGGCGAACAAATTATGGTCGCTTGCTGCATTGTCTCTTTCTGCTCAATTGGCGACGTTCCCATTGGTTGCGTATTACTTCAGTCAATTCCCGACATATTTTCTTTTGTCCAATTTGTGGGTGGTTCCCTTCGTGGCGGTGTGCGTGTATGCGGGTGTAGGGTTGTTGTTGATGGTGCATATACCGGTGGTTGGTGGGTTTCTGGGTGAGGTGCTTCATGGTATGTTGTACCTCTTGATCAGGGGCGTGGGGTGGATGGCGGACTGGCCCGGTGCTGTGATCAGGATCAGGTTTGACATGCTGGATGTGTGCCTCATGTATCTGGCGCTAGGACTGGTTTGCACATACCTTATGCATGGAGGTATACGCAAGCTTCAGGCAGGTTTGGGCACAATCCTGTTGCTGCTTTTATGTGATGTGGTTGGGAAGTATGCGGTTGTGGTCAACGGGTGAATTTGGCTTTGAATTCACGGATGTTGCCGCAATTGTCGCGCACGGCTAGTTCAAAGGTATGTTCGCCGCTTTCCAGGCTGTCTTCAAAGTAGTGCACCAACAGGCTCGTTTTCTTGTCGTACTCCATCAGCACCCATTTCCCGTCTATGGTGCCCCTATATGATGCGATGCCCGATGCGCCATCGGAGATTTGCATGCGGATCCATGGACTTCCCTTCAGGTTTTTGCCATTGTAGATGTTGATGGCGTTGATATAGGGTGCTGTCTCATCCACCATCACGGCGAAGTTGCCGAAGCTTCTCACCGATGCGGTTACCCATCCATCCTGGTAGGTTCCTCCCTGGTATGATTTGTAACCGCCGTCTTCCACGGCGGCGATGTATGCCTTCTGCTGGAGTGCTTCCGGCAGATCAGGGGCTTCAATGGAGAGGGTGTAAAAACCATGCACGGGAACATCTGATTGTTGCAATTCGTGGGTAACAGACCAGCTGCCCGGTTTGGGTGGTGCCTTGTGGTAGTTGAAATAGATGGTGTCGTAAAAGATGTTCGGGGGCATGTGCATCTTCAAACCTGCTGTGTCGAAGTCGTTCGACTGTTGGTAAGGGAAGATGGCCTGTGGTACCGCTTCCAGGGTGGCATTGGCAGGAGGAGGAGGCCCGGCCGTATTTCGCACCTTGAGGTCGATGTCGGAAGTGTTGCCATAGGCATCTTTCACAATTACGCTGATATGGTGGGTGCTGTCATCTTCCAGGGACATGATGCCCCGGTTGATTACGTTACGGAATGTGCTGAGTCGGTTGTTGGGGTCCAGGAAGCATTTCTGGTACACACGGCCGGTCCGCTTTTTCTCCCCGTAATCCACAAAACTGTTGATGTACCTGCTCTCGTGGAATCCGAATTTGTCCAGGTCGTGATAGAATACACGTTCACCGTCTTTCTGCACTTCAATAGAAAAAATGCCCTGGGTGTTGTCTGTTTTGTTGATCACATCCCGGGCTTCAATGGCAAGTGCAAAGGGGCCGCGAACAGTCACCGTGGATGCGGTATAGTGTCCGCGGTAGCCCATCAGGGTGATTTTTCGCGGGCCGGTCTGGGCGTTGACCGTGGAATTCTTTCCGATCGGGTACATCCTCAGTGCCGTAATCACCGGCCGGATGTTGTCTTCGATATCGAAACCGAACAACATCGGGTTGCAGGCGAATTCGGTTAATGTTTCACGAATCTCGAAGTGCAGGTGCGGCCCGCCGGATGCACCGGTGTTACCGGAATAAGCAACAACTTGTCCCTGGTGGAGTTTTAGCTGGCTCGAATCCACATTGATGTCGACTTCGAAAGACTCCCGTTCGTATTGTTGTTGTTTCAGGTAAGAAGCGATTGGTTCTTCAAAACGCTGTAAGTGGCCATACACCGAAGTAAATCCGTTTGGGTGTGTGATGTACAATGCTTTTCCGTACCCCGTTGAGGAAATGTTGATGCGCGATACATAGCCGTCTGCAATGGCCAGCACAGGTTGCCCTTCCTGACTCATTGTTTTGATGTCGAGTCCGGCATGAAAATGATTGTTGCGGATCTCGCCGAAATTACCGGCCAGAAGGATCGGTATCTTGAGCGGAGAAATGAAATAACCCTGAGGAAACTCGATCCGGTCACGTTCCTGGAAAACAAATCCGACCGAAAAGAACGTCAGTGTGGTTATCAGCAATATGCCTCGTATCTTCTTGCCCATCTTCAATTCTGGTGATAAATACCTCGGGTTGCACAAATGTAATCTTGTGAATACATTGTCGGACGCAAATTTTCACCAATGTTTCAACAACCAGATCTTGAAAGGGAGGGGTGATCAAATTCAAAATTTAATTTTAAATTTGACCTGTGGAAATACTCGTAAATTTCACACGTACGAAATGACTTTAATTGGAACGGCAGAGAGGGTTCAAGAAAAAGTAAACAGGTTGATTGCATTGCATGGCCGGTTGTTGCAGGAAAAAGAGGCGTTGGTGAACCAGGTGAATCACTTGGAAAAAGAGTTGGAGGAAATGCGAATCAAGGCAATGAGTGTTGATGTGCAAAGCAAGGTAAAAGATGAGATCAGCGGGTCTTCCGTGCAAATGGAAAAGGAAGAGATGGAAAAGAAGATCACGGAGCTGGTGCGGGAAGTAGATAAATGTATAGCGTTACTGGACAATTAACGGATCACCGATGTCTCAGGATACTCTTTCCATAAAGCTGACGATTGCCGGAAGAATTTACCCTCTTAGTATTCAGCACGGAGATGAGGACGGTATGCGGAAAGCCGCAGCCGATATTAACGAGCGGATCAAGGATTATGAAAGCAAATATGCACATCGCGATAAGCAGGACCTGCTGGCCATGTGTGCGCTTGAATTCGCTCATGATTGTCTGAGAACAAAGGATCAATGGAACAACGAGCGGCAGGAGGTTGAAAACAAACTGAATGAAACCGAATCCCTCGCAGATCGTTTTCTGGAAACCTGATACATAACGTTCTTTGTATAAGCGGCCACAGCCGCAACATATCCGCACCGCTTCATTTGAATGAGTATTTAAACTCAACACATTACTCATTGGAGACAAGCTTATAGGTGCCTAGGACAGGCCTCACCCGCTTGCGGGATCCCTCGGGACAGTGGAAGTTCGAAGCATCTGGCAGCTCCATATATGTCTATACGGGGTTTAAAACGCCTCGAATGAACGGTGCGGTTTTTTTTTACCCCACCACAAGTGATTTTTAACCAATTATTGAATTGTAGAAATGGAAATAGCAATTATTCCCGTGGCCGTTTCGGTCATCCTGGGGCTCGTGTTAGGTGGTGTGATCGCGTCCGTATTCCTGCGAAAGGCCATTGAAAAGAAAAGCGAGCAAGTCCTGAAAGATGCGGAAGCCGAAGGCGAGGTCATCAAAAAAGAGAAGATCCTGCAGGCAAAGGAAAAGTTCCTTCAGTTGAAATCAGAACATGAGAAGCTGATCAATGAACGCACCCGTAAAATGGAGGCTTCGGAGAACAAAGCCCGGCAGAACGAAAAACATCTGTCGCGCAAACAGGAAGACCTTCAAAGAAGTCAGAACGAACTGAAGGCGGTAAAGGACAACCTGTCTCATCAACTCGAAATTGTCAACAAGAAACAGGAAGAACTGGATAAAATGCACCGCCGTCAGGTGGAGCAACTTGAAGCCATTTCCAGTTTGTCTGTCGAGGATGCCAAGTCCCAGCTCGTGGAAGCCCTCAAGGCAGAGGCCAAAACCGAAGCCCTGGCCTATATCAAGGACATCGTGGATGAGGCCAAGCTGACTGCCAACAAGGAAGCCAAACGGATCGTGGTGCAAACCATCCAACGCGTGGCCACCGAGCAGGCAGTTGAGAATGCCGTTACCGTATTCAACATTGAAAGTGATGAGATCAAAGGCCGCATCATCGGCCGTGAAGGAAGGAACATCCGTGCCCTGGAAGCAGCCACCGGTGTGGAAATCATCGTTGATGATACGCCTGAAGCCATCCTGCTGTCATGCTTCGACCCCGTTCGCCGTGAGATCGCGCGCCTGTCTTTACACCAGCTGGTAACCGACGGCCGCATACACCCGGCCCGCATTGAGGAAGTTGTGGCCCGCACCCGCAAGAACCTGGAAGAAGAAATTGCCGAAACCGGAAAACGCACCACCATTGACCTGGGCATCCATGGTCTTCACCCTGAACTCATACGCATGGTGGGTAAAATGAAATATCGTTCTTCCTACGGACAGAACCTGTTACAACACTCCCGCGAAGTGGCGAACCTGTGCGCTGTGATGGCCTCTGAACTGGGCCTGAATGTGAAACAGGCCAAGCGTGCCGGACTGCTCCACGACATAGGAAAAGTTCCCGACGACGAACCGGAATTGCCGCATGCCGTACTGGGTATGAAGCTCGCAGAGAAATACAAGGAACATGCTGATGTATGTAATGCCATCGGTGCTCACCATGATGAAGTGGAAATGACCAGCATCATCTCACCCATCGTTCAGGTGTGTGATGCCATTTCCGGCGCCCGCCCCGGCGCCCGTCGTGAGGTGATGGAGTCGTACATCAAGCGATTGAAAGATCTCGAAGCGTTGGCACTGTCCTACAAGGGTGTTCAGAATACCTATGCCATCCAGGCCGGTCGTGAATTGCGTGTGATTGTGGATGCCGACAAGGTGGCCGATAAAGAAGCCGACACACTTTCGTTCGAAATCTCTCAGAAGATTCAAACGGAAATGACCTACCCGGGACAGGTGAAGGTAACCGTGATCCGCGAAAAGCGGTCGGTGAGCATTGCCAAGTAGTCAATTGCTCATTGTAGGTTTGGTTCCAGGGGTACGCTTGTTATCTTAGCCCTGATGGGAAATCGCAATCTGATAGGCTCCGGTCTTTTCAGGAATACGGCCGTGCTGTTTTCCGGTACGGCCATTGCACAGGTGATTCCGCTTCTGCTGTCCCCGGTGCTTACCCGCTTGTATTCGCCGGCCGACTTCGGTACGTACTACCTTTTCCTTAGCATGGTAGCTCCATTGGCTGTTGTGTATTCAGGAAGGTACGACATGGCCGTTATGTTGCCTTCTGAGAAGCGGGACGCCGCTCATGTTGCCGCTGTCGGGGTTGTGGTTGCCGGTTTGCTATCGCTGATCACTGCCATTCTCGTGTGGCCGTTGTCCCATTTCATCAGCCTGAAGTTTGAAAGCCCGGATGTGGAACCCTGGTTGATATGGGTGCCGGTTGCCGTATTCTTCATGGCATCTTACCGCTGCGTTTCCTTTTTGTTGATCAGGGATGAGAAGTACAAGCTTTCATCTGTAAATAAGGTGGTCCAGACATCTGCCACCGGTGCGTCTTCTGTTGGAATGGGCTGGCAAAATGCCAACCTCGGTGGATTGATCTGGTCTGATCTGATTGGCAAAGGATTGCTTTTCATTGCCGGGTTTGTTCAGGTGAAACGTATAGGTTATGCCATGCGCAACATCAACCTGAGTCATATGCGCGAGATGGCTCGCCGCTACGCCGAATATCCCAAATACAATGCTTTGCCTGCTTTGGCGGATAGCCTGAGCCTGAACATACCCGTGATGATGGTGTTTAATTTCTTCGGGCAGCAGGTTACGTCTTTCTTTAATTTTTCCCGACAGGTGATCGGGAGCCCGTTGCTGTTGGTGTCCGGTTCTTTGTCACAAGTGCTGTTCCAGCGCATCGCCAGAAAAAAAGAGGCGGGTGAGTCCATCCGGAAGATGCTCATGTCAACCCTGGGCGTACTTTCGCTGCTGGCACTTGTATACCTTGCAGTGATTGAACTCACAGCGGAAGACCTGTTTGCGTGGGCATTCGGCGAACCCTGGCGCATGGCCGGCTACCACGCACGTTTCCTGGCCATTTCATTTGCATTGAAGTTTGTTATTTCTCCCCTAAGCATTGTATTCCCGGCGTTGGGTGCCATCAAAACCGGAAGCATCTGGCAGGGTGTGTACTTCTTTGCAATCGCCGTTTTGTTCTTCGCTGGGGTCCTGAGCATCCGCCAGTTTTTGTGGTTGTATGTGGCCATTGAGTCGGTGATGTACCTGATTTACCTGTATCTTGCCCTGTTGGTTGTGAACCGTTATGAATCTTCCCTGACCAAATGACAAGTAACCTGCGATTAAAAGATTTTATCCTGCCGTTGCTCTATGGTGCGGTCATGTTTTGGATCCTGATCGGATTGGCCACTTTTTCCGGTTTCCGGCATTTCGAAAAGTGGAGCATTCATGTGCTTACCTTCGGATGTGTGGTGGTGCTGCTTCGCGATCGAAAAGGATTCGGAAACCCTTTCCGGGTGCGAATGCCCGACTGGGTCCGTGCCCGTTGGGTGGAATGGGGGCTCGTGTCCTTCGTTCTTCTGGCCACAACTGTACACCTGATCAAACTCCATGGATGGCCGCTGGTTGAAGCATGGTTCCAGGAAGACATTGTAGGAACCGCACTTGTGAGGCAGTCGATTATCGCGCGTTCAGGCGCCCTGATGAACTACTTGTCCAGTTTTGTGATCAAGGCCATCCTGCCTTTTTCCATTGTGTTTATGTATTTGCGAAAACGGAAGATGATGTTGGGGTTGGTGACGGCCATCGGAATGTTTTACGCCCTGATGCTGATGCAGAAAAGTTTCATGGTGACCATCTTCATGCCGTTGCTATGCATCCTGTTGCTTGAACGCAAGTGGTTGCGCCTGGCGGGAGTTGCATGCTTGTCGGTCTTGGGAATTGTGATTCTTTTGCTGGTGACAAATCCCCAGCTCCTTGGGAGAGGAAAGGCAAGGGATCTGCCCGTGATCGAGAACCCCTTCGGAACCGGTCTCAAAGGATTGGCGAAACGGGTGCTTTATGTGCCGGGTAAGGTTACGGGGGAGTGGTTCGACCTGGTTCCGGCGCACTATCCTTACCTGAACGGATGTGGTTATCGCTTCCTTCAACCCCTTACCGGTTGCGAATATGTGGATTACTCCCGGAAGCTGTACGATGAGCTTTTTCCCGAGTACAAAGCCCTTGGCCTTACCGGAACGGTGAATGTTGCCAGCTTTGTGAATGACTATGCCAACTTCGGCATGAGGGGTGTATTCCTGTCGGGTATTGTACTGGCTGTGCTGATTACCCTGTTGACGCGCTTATATCACAACCGCGAAGTGTACCTGATTCTTTTCAACTTATTTCCTGTGATCATGCTGAGTTCCTCAGCCGTTTCCACCTTGCTCTTTTCCGGAGGGTGGGTGGTGATCAACCTGCTCTTCATGGTCCTCAACCCTTACCTTCCTGTTCTCCGTTTCGATAACCGCAAACGCTTATGTGTGGGATAGCGGGTATTGTAAATTTTGATGGAAGCCAGCCCGCCAGGGAACAGGTGCAGGCCATGATGGATCTGATCGCGCACAGGGGCCCCGACGGAGAAGGAATGCTGGTGGAAGGGACCGTAGCGTTGGGGCATCGCCGCCTGGCCATCCTCGATCTTAGCGATGCCGGTGCACAACCGATGACATTCGGCGATCTATCCATCGTGCACAATGGCGAAATCTACAATTACCTTGAAATAAAAGAAGAACTCGGCAGGTACGGACACATCTTTCATACCCATACCGATACGGAAGTGATTTTGGCCGCATACGCACAGTGGGGCGACCGATGTGTGGATCACTTCAATGGCATGTGGGCTTTTGCTATCCTTGACAGGAACAAACACCGCCTGTTTTGCAGCAGGGACCGTTTCGGGATCAAGCCCTTTTATTACCTGCAAACACAGCAGCGGTTGTGCTTTGGTTCGGAGATACGGCAACTGCTTGCATGTTCGGAGTCACGAACCGTACACCCTTCAGTGTTGGCAGATTACCTGGTGCTCGGACTGGAAGAGCACACCGAAAACACCTTCTTTTCCGGTGTTTTGCGACTGATGCCGGGGCATAACATGTCAGTGGATCTGAGATCAGGCCGCGTGGAGGTGCATGCCTATTATCATATACGGGTGCTGTCTGATGTGGCTAAAATGAACGAAAGGGATGCCGTGCAATCCTACAAGGAGTTGCTGATGTCATCTATTCGTTTGCGCCTTCGGTCGGATGTGCCCGTGGGAACTTGTCTGAGTGGCGGACTCGATAGTTCGGTGGTTGCCACACTGGCAGCGGGTTTGCACAAGGAGAAATCCACGGAACCCTTCCGGGCAATCACCGCAAAATCCACAGAGAAAGCCAATGATGAAAGTGGCTACGCACAGATGGTGGCTCAGAAGAGCAACCTGGATTGGCGGGTGTGCGAGCCCGGACAAAACGATTTTGACGCCTTGCTGGATGAGGTGGTGAAACTCCAGGAAGAACCTTTCGGAAGCCCTTCCATCATCATGCAATATTTTGTGATGAAGGCGGCAAGGGAAGCCGGTCTGGTAGTGATGCTGGACGGACAGGGAGGCGATGAAACCCTTCTCGGATATGAACGCTATTACCCGGCGGCGGCTCGCACCCGCAATGCCATGGGAAGGGCATCTTTCATGATACAGGCAGCGCGCCATTCCCGGATCAGTTTGCCCAGCATGCTGGCTTATCAGGTGTATTTTTCCATGCCTGAAGTGAGATGGCGCAGACAAAGAACACGGTATTCATTCGTGAAGTCCGAATGGCTGGACCGGGCGGATGCCAATGTCTTAAGGGAGATCAGCGCATCGTATGCCAATGTGCAGTCGCTGCAGGTGCTTGAACTCTCAAAAACACAGCTTCCGCACCTGCTGCGCTATGAAGACCGTAACTCAATGCATTTTGCCATTGAAAGCAGGTTGCCTTACCTGGATTACCGCCTTGTGGAATTTGCCGTGTCACTGCCCCTTGAGCAGAAGATCAGAAAAGGGTGGACCAAATATGCCTTGCGGCAGGTGGCTGCTGAGATTCTTCCGAATGAAATTGCATGGAGAAAACATAAATTTGGGTTCGAGGCACCTGCATCCACATGGTTACAGGACAGGAAACAATTGGGCAAGTGGCTGGCGGCATCGGATCTGGTGCGACAGATCACGAATGATTTGCCGGTAGATCGTATGGACCTGAATCAATTGTGGCGACTGGTGAACCTCGCGAAATGGGAACGAGCATTTGATGTGAAACTTGGCTAAGATCTGTCATATCACCTCCGCACATCAGCCTGGAGACATTCGCATTTTTCATAAAGAATGCAGTACGCTGGCTGCTGCCGGCTTCGACGTTTTTCTTGTGGTGCCCTGGAAGATCAATGAGGTGAAAAACGGCGTAACCATCATAGGTGCCGGATTGCCCGATAACCTGTCTCGCAGGCAACGTTTGCTCGGATCGGCGGGTGCGGTATGGAGGAAGGCGCGTTCGCTGAATGCCGACATCTACCATTTTCACGACCCCGACCTGTTGCGCTATGCCGGGAAGATGACGAAGACAGGTGCCAAAGTCATATACGATTCCCACGAAGATCTGCCGCGACAGGTGAAAAGCAAGTACTACATCCCAGGCTGGATGCGTGACCCGCTTTCGCGTTACCTGGAACGGTACGAGAACAAGGTGGTTCGACGTATCTGGGGCGTTGTGGCTGCTACTCCGCTTATCCTGAAAAGATTTAAGCAAGTCAATCCCAACACCGTCACGGTTTGCAACTACCCTTTGCTGGTTGAATTCGACAAAGATGTTCCCTGGACATCCCGCCGCCGGCAGGTTGCGTATCTGGGTAGCATAACCCGGGTGAGGGGAATCGTTGAACTGGTGCAGGCCATGGAACACGTGGATGCGCAACTTGTATTGGCCGGATTGTTTTCACCGGCCTCCCTGAGAGATGAAGTGAAACAACTACCCGGTTGGAAGAAGGTGAAGGAACTCGGGTTTGTGGACCGGGGGGAAGTGGCCTCCATCCTGGCGGAGAGTAAAGTGGGCGTGGTAACCCTTTACCCGCAAGACAACTACCGGGAATCATTGCCGATCAAACTGTTTGAATACATGGCGGCAGGTGTGCCTGTTGTGGCTTCCGACTTTCCATTGTGGAAGGCCATTGTGGAAGGCAATCAATGTGGCGTATGCGCAAACCCGCAAAATGCCGGTGACATAGCTGCCGCTTTGCAAAAGATCCTATCGGATGATGAAGGTGCGCGTATCATGGGTCGCAACGGGAGGCGTGCTGTTCTCGAGATGTACAATTGGCATCAGGAAGGAGAGAAGTTGGTGAAGTTTTATAAAAAAGCCCTGGAAGTGGTATGACCGTGTTGCCCGAAATATCCGTGGTGATTCCATGCCGGAATGAGGAGGCATACATCGGTCGGTGCCTGGATGCCATCCTTGCGCTCGACTATCCGCAAGACAATTTGAAGGTATATGTTTGTGACGGTTTGAGCGGTGATCGTACCCGGGGCATTGTGATCGAATATGCCGGACGGCATCACTTCATTCACCTGCTGGATAATCCCCTGAAAACAACGCCGAATGCACTCAATACGGGGATCCGTGAAGCAATGGGTTCGGATGTGATTGTGATCCTGGGCGCCCACGCTGAGGTGTATCCGGATTATCTCAACCAATGTGTGGAGGCATTCACCAAAGGTGACAACATCGGCTGTGTGGGAGGTGTATTGGAGAATGTATATCAAAACCAAACCTCCAGGATCGTTTCATTGGCGATGGCGTCTCCGTTCGGTGTGGGCAATGCTTTTTTCCGTTTGGGTAACAAAGAAGGCTTTGTGGATACGGTTGCCTTCGGGGCTTATAAAAGGGAAGTATTCGAGCGCGTGGGGATGTTCGATGCGGATCTGACGCGCAACCAGGATGACGAATTCAACTATCGTGTGAAGAAAGGCGGATTCGGGATCTACCTTTCACCTGCCATACGTGCCAAATACCACGTCAGGGCCCGATACCGGAATCTCTTCCGGCAATACTATCAATACGGATACTGGAAGGTTTTTGTCAACCGGAAGCACCGCGCGGTGACCTCTATCCGACAGTTGGTGCCAGCCTTCTTTGTATTGTTCCTGCTAACAACTCCCGTTGCCCTGTTCACGTTCCCGCGTCCATGGGCGGGTGTGATGCTGTCTTACCTGGGAATTGGGTTGCTGTTCGCTTTTAAGAAATCCTGGAATCCCCTGGTGGCATTGAGGGTATGGTTCACATTCTGGATTCTTCACCTGGCATATGGAACAGGGTACCTGGAAGGCGTGTTCCGGTTTCTGCTACTGCAGAAGAATCCTTCACCCAAACATCAAAAGAGCTCGCGGTGAAAACCTGGTTGCAGATCCTGAGACAACAACCGTGGAAGTTTGCAGTGGCAGCACTTGCATTTGCAATTCCCAGCATGCCCTGGTTTCTGCCTTCGCTCATCGTGCTGATTTTTGTCGTAACGCTTTGGAAACAATACTACCGCCAGGGTCTGGGGAAGGGCGCCAGGAGGAAGGGCTTGATTGTGTTTCCCTTGTTTTTCCTGTTTCACGGCATCGGCTTGTTGTATACGCAGAACATGGAATATGCCCGGCACGACCTTGAAACGAAGTCGGCACTTTTGTTCCTGCCCATCCTGATGTCCTGGATACCCAGGCCGGTGTTGCGCGATGTATACCAGGTGATGCTGGCATACATAGCCGGTTGTTTTACCGCTATGTTGGAATGCCTGGGGGTTGCGAGTGTTCACTGGCTCCGAACAGGAGAGAATCATTTCTTTTACGCCGACCTGTCGTTGCATCAACACACCACATATTTTGCATTGTATGTCTCGCTCGCGATCGCCATGGCTTATTACTTTTTGCTTCGTGCAAACCGGAGCAAAAAAGGAAAAGGCTTTTATGCTATGTGGGTGTCGCTGGTTGTGGTGTTCTCCGGTTTTGTGTTGATGCTTTATTCCAAAGCGGGGATGGCAACCATGGTGATGGTGCATCTGATCACCTTCGCATATTTTGCCAAACAACGTTTCGGTTGGTGGAAGACCATCGTTACCATGTTGCTCATTACGGTAGGGAGTTCGGTGCTGATTTATGTAGCCGTTCCTCATACGGCATATCGGTTGCACCTGATCAAAGAATCATTGTTGAACCATGACAAGCTGGATAAAACCACAGTGGAAAGCACGGCCGTGCGCGTGTTGGTATGGCATGCGTCAAAAGAAGTGTTGAAAGAACATCAACCCTGGGGAACGGGAACAGGCGATGTGAAGGATGAATTGCTGGCCATGTACAAACGGCTTGGAATGACCGGTGCCTTGAAGCACGAACTCAATTCCCACAATCAGTACCTGCAAACATGGTGTGCCCTGGGTATACCCGGTATCGTGTTGTTGTTGCTGATGCTTGTCTATCCCTTTCGACGTGCAATCAGGGAAAGCAATTACATCTACCTCGTGTTTCTGATCACATTCATTTTTAACCTGCTCTCCGAGTCCATGCTGGAAAAACAGGCCGGGGTTGTGTATTTTGCATTCTTTAATGCTTTTTTCTTCTTTTGGTGTCATGCAGACAGGCAACCGAAGGATGCCATATCTGCTGATGCTCAATTCCAATGAAAAAAACACCATTCTCGCCACCTCGGATTGACCAGAAGACCATTGATGCTGTGACAGAAGTGTTGCGTTCGGGATGGATCACCACCGGCCCCAAGACAAAACAGTTCGAACAGATGCTTGCGGCATACTGCAATGTGGAAAAGGTGTTGTGCCTGAATTCTGCCACGGCCGGACTCGAACTGATGCTGAGATGGTACGGTGTGGGCCCGGGTGACGAGGTGATTGTTCCGGCTTATACCTATTGTGCTTCGGCCAATGTGATTGTTCATTGCGGAGCTACTCCGGTGTTTGTGGATGTGCTGGAAGATTTTACGCTGGATCCCGAAGCAGTGAGAAAGGCCCTGACCGTTCACACCAAGGTGATCATTCCTGTGGATATTGCGGGATGGCCTTGCGACTACGATGCGTTGCTTGCATTGCTGAGTGAGCCCCTTGTTTGCGAGATGTTTACCCCGGCGCACCCCAACCAGGAAAAATTAGGACGACCCATGCTGCTTGCGGATGCCGCCCATTCATTGGGAGGTGTCTATAAGAACCGGATGGTGGGAGCACTCGCAGATGCCACCGTCTTTTCTTTCCATGCAGTGAAGAACCTGACCACTGCGGAAGGTGGTGCCATCGCATTCAGTTTGCCGGATTCATTTGATCCGCAGGAGGTGTACAATTACCTTAACATATTCTCATTGCACGGTCAGAACAAAGATGCTCGTGCTAAAATGGAAGGAAACAGCTGGCGCTATGATGTAATCGAAGCCGGTTATAAATGCAACATGACGGATATTCAGGCCGCCATGGGATGTGTGGAATTGGAACGATATGATGAAACCCTGGCAAGGCGTGAGAAAATATTTAAGGGATATGCTGCGGCGCTATCTCAGCAGGATTGGGCGGTTTTACCTCCTTTTCGTACGGCAGATCGCGTATCTTCCTTTCATGTGTTTGCCCTGCGTCTGAAGGGTTTCAGGGAAGAGGAAAGAGATCGTTTGCTCCAGGAAATGCTTGCCAGGGGCGTGTCGGTTAATGTGCACTTCATTCCTGTGCCCATGTTGGCATACTACAAACAGTTGGGGTATACGATTGATGACTACCCGGTTGCTCATGATCTCTTCAGTCATGAGATATCCCTGCCCGTCTACTATGACTTGTCTGATCAGGATGCGGAACGGGTCACCGATACACTGATATCTTGCGTGCAGCATATACTGACCAACGCCTAACGGTAACGGATGAAGCGTTTTTTTGACTTTATATGTTCCCTGATCCTTCTGATGGTGCTTTCTCCGGTTTTGCTGGTGTTGGCGATTTGGGTGGGGCTCGATAGTCCGGGCGGCGTATTTTATAAACAGGAAAGGGTCGGAAAAGGGGGGAAGGTATTTCGATTGCTGAAGTTCAGGTCAATGCGACCGGGATCTGACAAGAAAGGGTTGCTAACCGTTGGGTTCGCCGATAACCGCATCACAGGAGCGGGAAGATTTCTGAGAAAGACAAAGCTTGATGAACTGCCCCAACTGATTAACGTGTTGAAGGGAGATATGAGTTTGGTAGGTCCCCGCCCGGAGGTGCCCCGCTACGTGGCCATGTACAATGAAGTTCAACAACGCGTGCTGGATGTAAGGCCCGGAATCACCGATCATGCATCCATACGCTATTTTGAGGAAAATGAATTGCTTGCACAGTCATCGGACCCTGAGCGAACCTACATTGAAGAAATCATGCCCAAGAAATTGGCCATTAACCTGGAGTATGTGAACCACCACAATCTGATGACGGACCTGGGTATCCTCTTCAGGACATTCCTCCGGATGGTACGGGGATGAGCATATTTTCCCGGGCATTTTTTACCAACATGGCTTCATCCTGCCTGCCGGTTGTTTCAAAGGAGAACTCCAGGCTTCTGAGGAGTTGTTGAATGGCCTGGATGTTCGAACCCGGGTAAAAGTGACTGGGGTCTGGCTTCACATTCATCTTGCGCAGATACTTTTTGATTTCCCTTGCAGAAAAGACCGTACCCTTGTGGAATACATTGATGTAAAACAACACATCGGTAGACTTGGTTTTTGTAGGGATAAAAGACTCTCCATCCATATAGGCAAGAATGAATTGTCCGGGTAGACTGATGGTGTGTACGGGCATGCCCAGTTTGCTGGCCAGGGACGCGTACAGGATGGATAATACCACCGGGCTGCCTGATTTTCTTTTAAGGGTTCTGTGGATGCAATGCTCTTCAGGGGCATGGAACGGCGGTTGTGTGACACTGAATCCATGTACATCGAACAGGATATAGTTCAGAACTCTTACCTTTTCAAGCGCCGTGAGGTTTTCATTGAATTCTATCCAAACATCCCTTGTGAGACGGTTAAAGCGATCGCTCAGTTTGTCGTAGTCTGCATCCTGGGCTGCAATCTGGGATACCAGGTGTGCACCTTTCAATAGGTTGCGGTGATCACTAATCACCCAGTCCTGCAGGAGTTGTGAGGCTTCTCCCTGGTAGATCCTTTTCAACAGGTTGGATATCCTGTGCTTGAGCAGCTTATCCCTGCTGCCGTCCTGAGCAGCACTGAGTTGTGGAAGCACGGCGGTACCATAACCCCGTAAAACACTTTCTATATGCGAAAATACCCCTTCGTCAGGGTCGTCGAGTAATTGAATCAGGGCATCAACACTTTGCATCATGAACAATTGAATTGTTACAAAATTAGGTTCATCGGTCGGGTACAAGTGACTGCCCGTTTCCATTTTTTCAACACCGGTCTTTTGATTAAATGAGAATCCTTATACCTTATATGAACCTTATTTGCTGCACAATCAACTTAAAATCAATTGCTTGTATATATTGATGAATGAGGGAATGTACCGATTTATTTGTGTGCCACATGCCGATGTATTAATTTTGTGCCCTATTCTAAAACTGTTGATTCATGGATGCGTCTACAAAACAAATTTTGGTACCGGTTGATTTTACCGATCAGTCGTTGATTGCTTTGTCCCAGTCATACAAACTGGCGAAAATGCTGGATGCCGAGATCACCTTGTTAAAAGTGATTGAGCAGCATGGTTTTTTGTCCGGTTTGTTTCAGAAACATGAGGATGAAGTGACCGCTGAAATCCAGTCGAAACTGGATGCCTTGGTAAAGCAAACTGAAGAGAAGGCGGGAGTGCGTGTGAATTCGTTGATTGCCAAAGGAAAGCCGTATGAGAAGATACTGGAGGTAGCCGGAATGATCAACACGGTTTTGATCATGATGGGCACCAGTGGCGGAGCACCTGGTCTGAAAGGCATGTTGATCGGATCCAATGCGTTGCATATCGTAAGACAAACCAGCTGTCCTGTCATCACCATCCGGGGCAAACACCACCGGGATGGGTGTGACCTGATTGTGTTGCCCCTGGATCTGACCAAGGAAACCAAGCAAAAGGTTGACAAGGCGGTGATGTTCGCTAAAATGTTCGATGCCAAGATCGCCATCGTTTCTGCGATGTTCACCAAGGATGAGTTCATTGTGAACAAGCTGAACCGCCAGATGCAACAAGTAAAAGCCTTCATCCAGGAACGGGGTATTTCATGCAATGCAGAGATTGTGAAAGGTTTGAAGGGCCAGGAAACAGAGGCGGATGTTATTGTGGACTATGCCAAAAGGGTAGAAGGCGACCTCATCGTCATCATGACCCAGCAAGAGACTGAAATGACGGACCTGTTCCTGGGATCCACGGCCCAGAGAATCATCAGTGAGTCTGACATTCCGGTGTTATCCCTGGTTCCCGAGAAGGTGTTGGATGGCGGTAACATCGTTACACCTTATTAAGTTTCAAAGTATCTTTTCCCTTATAAAGCAAAAGGCCTTTCGTCATTGACGGAAGGCCTTTTTGTATGTGAAAATACCGGAGTTCCGGGTGTAGGCGATTAAAATTCGGGAAGGAAATAGCGAACGGATACGCCCACCATGGAAAACATGTCCACGCCACCGGTCACACCATTGTCATATCCGTCCAGGTAGTCGGTTGTGGTGAAATAGAGTGAGCCTTTGATGTCGGCCTGTACATTCTCGTGCAGCTTGAAGGTAACACCGAGGGTAAGCGGAAACGTGAATGCCGCATGGGATGAATCCAGTTTGGTTTCGTAAACATAGTCGCGGTTCATCTCTTTGGCATTGATGGCATCCGGGGCGTTTTCGGCCCTGTTCATGATCTTGCCATTCGTCCAGTAATAATAGTCGGTGTTTCCGGCTTTCAGGTCGGTCTTGGAATTGAAATACATGAATCCCACGCCGGCGGCCAGGTAGGGAGCCATCTCAATGTCATAGGCCAGGGTGAGGTCGTTGTCGGAATGTAGCATGAGCTGTCCGTCCAACTGGATGATGTTGCTCAGGAAATTTTTATTTCTGCTGGGTTGATTGGAGCGTTCACTTTTGCTGATTCTTCCGAAAAGAAGATTCCCGGACACGCCTATGTAATCGGTCAGTCTTTTTTGCCCTATGAGTCCGAACATCCTTCGTTCCGTGGCGAAACTGACCAGGTCATTGTGTGTGCCATAGCCGATGTCACCGAAGTATGACAAGCTGCCGAACGTGATTCCTGCTGAAATGCGCATGTCTGGCCCGACATGTTGCATTTCTTCTTCCTCCTGCGCAGATACCTGTATGCTTGCCAATGTCAGGAGTGCAAGCAAAGCCGATGAGTAAATGTGTTTCTTCATTTGGAATGCGTTTGGCATGAATCCTTGGGAAAGGCCTAAAGGTAGAAAATTGGTGTTGGATTCCAAATAATGCAAGGGTGGCAAATGGGCTTGGATTGATAGGTCTAGTGGTAGCATTTGAACGACTCGAAGGCCTGCTTGAGGTCGTCCCAGATCATGCCACGTGGGTCGAGTTGCGGACTGTAAGCAATCTCGATCAGATATACCTTGTTTTCCTGCTGCACCAGTTCCATCCAGCGATGGATATCCAGTGTTGTTGTTTTACTTCCGAAGTGAACATGTTTGAGTTGAAGCTTGCTTGCCATCAGGATGTTGTTCTCATCCGCAACCAGCTTTTCCACGTCATAAATCAGGTTGGCTGCGGTGGAGATGAAGTAGTTGGCCAGTGAAAAAGCCGGATCGGTGGTTTCATTCTCAGACCTTTCGAATACCGTTACGCCGAAGTAGGGGATGAAGGAAAGGGAAAGCGAATTGGCACTGCTGTCCGTTGCATTGGAGTCGGTCAACAGGAATATGTTGGCCAGCATCGGGCGGCTGCGTGGTTCCAGGCCGATCTTAATCGGTGCCGCCACTTCCCATTTGGTGGAAACACTTTTCTTGAGGATGGAACCGAACTTGGAAATTCCTGTGCTTTCACGGAAGCATGTCAATGCTTCTTCGTAAGGACGCTCCTGGTAATCCGATACCAGGCAGCCCAGGGCCATTTTCATCCGGCTGAATGAAAGGAATGCATCCATGTTTTCCGGAGATGTTTCAAAATTAACGCCCTTGAGGTAGGCATCGAAACCGTGGACCCTTTCAATTTCAGGTCTGATGCCTTCCGGTAGTCTGAAGCTGAATCCGTCTTCTTTGCTGTAATAAAACTGCGTGGTGTCTTCGTGAAAGAATTCGTCCCAGGGTAAAATGATTTTGCGGTTGGCCACCGAAATGCTCCGCCCGTCCATGTTTGTGACGGTGATTTTGGAATTGTTGGAGAAATGATCCAGGATCGCCACCTGGCAAATCACCATGAAGAAAATGATGTACACATAGATCGCATTGATTTTGCGCACATCACGTTTGTTCCGCTTCTTGTCTTCCGACAGAAGCCTGTAGGTGACAAAGGCCAGGATCGTACCCAGTCCTATCAGAACGTATATGGCTATTTCAAAGGTTCCCATCCTTCAGGACCATCGGGTGACATCATCAGCCCGGCAAGGTAGATAATTTCTTAAAGAAGGCCTGTGCCTTTTGCTGGATCTGGTCGGATTCCACCATGAAACCGTCATGCCCGTAAGTGGAATCAATGGTTTCAAGTGTGGCGTTGGGCATGTGGTCGGCCAGGTATTGTTGTTCTGAGACCGGGCACAGGATGTCACTGTTGATGCCCATGATGAGTGTTGGTGCGGTTATCGTTGCAAGCGTGGTTTCAATGGAAGCTCGGCCACGACCAAGGTTGTGACTGTCCATCGCATGGGTCAGCACCCAGTATGAATATGCATTATAGCGCTTGACCAGCTTATCTCCCTGGTAACGGAGATAAGAACTGGCCTTGAAGTTGTCCAGGCGGTCGTCATCATCGGTCTGGGCCTGTTTGAATATCTCAAAGCTGCGGTAGGTCAGCATGCCGATGGCCCTGGCCAAAGATAAACCTTGCGCAGCGTCACCGATGTTCCCTTTTTTCCAGTTGGGGTCCAGTTCAATGGCCATCCGCTGTGTTTCATGAACACCAATGGCCCACGATGTTTCCTTTGCATTGGTGGCCAGCAGGATGTTGCATCCGAACAGACCGGGTTCCATGCTGTTCCATTCCAATACCTGGTATCCACCCATGGAACCTCCGATGGCCGTATGGATTTTTCGGATACCCAGGTGGTCTTTCAGTAACCTGTGTGCATGAACGATATCCCTGATTGTAATGGGAGGAAAGGTGTCCAGGTAGGGTTGGCCCGTTTCAGGATTGAGGGAGGAAGGACCGGTGGTTCCGTAGCATGAGCCGAGGTTGTTGGCGCATACAATGAAATGCCGGCTCGGGTCAAGGAGTTTTCCTTCACCGAACAACACCGACCACCAGTCTGCCACATCGGAATTGGCGGTCAGGTGATGCATGACCCAGATCACGTTGTTGCCCAT
This sequence comes from Flavobacteriales bacterium, assembly GCA_020635855.1. NCBI lineage: Bacteria > Pseudomonadati > Bacteroidota > Flavobacteriia > Flavobacteriales > Flavobacteriales bacterium. The sequence continues at coordinate 1,266,554 of JACJYZ010000002.1, forward strand.
GGCGTTTAGCTCGCCGTAGGTGTGATAGGCAATGTCGAGGGCCGGTAACCGTCCTCCGCGTTCCAGCTCGAAAGTTTCGGCATGGTGATATGTTTGCGCCGGGTTCATGCAATTGCGATGGTAAAATAATACCTGTTTTGGGGCACAAATATAAGCTTTGAAATGCTATCCGATTAGGAAACCACCCGTGAACTTTCTTCATAAGACCCGGATTCACACGGATGTGTTCAATAATCGTATCTTTGGAGCCTTGATTTCCAGCCATGAAAATTGAACTGAACAGACTAGATGACGCTTTCCGATTCAAAGCGACCAGCGAAGACGGAAACAGCATTATTATGGATGCCGGCCCCAACCTGGGCGCCCAGGGGAAAGGGGTTCGTCCCATGCAGACTTTGTTGATGGGATTGGGCGGTTGTAGCGGTATTGATATCGTTATGATTCTTAAAAAACAGCAACAGCAGATCGATGATTTTCACATGGAGATAGAAGGTGAACGGGAAGCTGGCAAAGAGCCCTCCCTGTGGAAGGAAGTTCATGTGAAGTTTTACCTGGATGGCCCGCTTGACCCACAAAAGGCGTGGCGTGCGGTCGACTTGTCAATGAATAAGTACTGCTCGGTCGCCAAAACACTGGAGGCCCACGCGCATATCACCTTTTCCGTATTTGTAAACAACCAGGAGGTTCACTCCGAAGCTTAGTGTTATGAGTGATTTTCAAGAATTCGAAACCCTGGCCATCCGGAACCAGGCAGAAAAAACCCAATTCAAGGAACATGCGGTACCTATGTTCCTCACCTCCAGCTTTACTTTCGATGATGCGGAAGAAATGCGCGCTGCTTTTGCATCAGAGATAGATCGTAATATTTACAGTCGCTTCTCCAATCCCAACACTTCAGAGCTGGTAGAAAAAATGTGTGCCCTGGAAGAGGCGGAGGCGGGATTTGCATTCGCTTCCGGTATGGCCGGGATCTTTGCGTCTTTCGCCGGTGTGCTGAAGGCAGGTGATCATATCGTGGCCTCACGATCCATCTTCGGTGCCATTCATACCATGCTCGCCAATGTTCTCTCACGATTTGGGATCACACATACCCTGGTGGATGCAGATAAACCACAGGCATGGGAAGCGGCCATTCAACCCAACACCCGGATGATTTTCCTGGAAACTCCTTCCAATCCCGGATTGGATATTGTTGACCTGGAGTGGGCGGGAAACCTGGCGGATAAGCACAACCTCATCCTGAATGTAGATAACTGTTTTGCTACGCCCTACCTGCAACGACCCATGGATTACGGAGCGCACATTGTTTCTCATTCTGCCACCAAGTATATCGACGGTCAGGGTCGTGTGATGGGAGGTGTGGTGGTGGGCCGCAAGCAATACATAGACGAGATCTACCAGTTTGCACGTACCACCGGCCCGTCCATGTCGCCTTTTAATGCATGGGTGCTGAGTAAGAGTTTGGAAACATTGGCTATTCGGATGGAAAGACATTGTTCCAATGCCCACAAGTTGGCAACCTGCCTGGACAGTCATCCCGAAGTAGAGTGGGTGCGGTATCCATTCCTGACTTCACACCCCCAGTATGAGATAGCGCAAAGGCAAATGAAATTGGGCGGCGGCATAGTGACTTTTCAGGTGAAGGGCGGACTTGAACGTGGAAAGAAATTCCTGGATGCGCTGGAAATGGCTTCGCTGACCGCCAACCTGGGCGACAGTCGTACGATAGCCACACATCCCGCATCTACCACACATAGCAAACTTTCCGATGAAGAGCGTATGGCGGTGGGAATTACACCCGGACTCGTGCGTGTCTCCGTGGGGCTTGAGAACATCATAGATATCATTAAGGATATCGAACAGGCCCTGGAACGTTCTAAGTAAGCAGGGTGTGGCACTTGCGCTGAAATCATTCAGGTAAATAAGGGAGAGCCATGATAACCCTAGTCATTATCGTCATTACAGGACTGGTATCGGTTCAGGCATTTTCCAATCATGAGCTGTTTCTTAGGTTGCGTTTCAATGCCTATGTAACCCGCAATCAGAAACAATGGTACCGACTTGGGTCATATGCATTGTTGCATGCAGATTGGATGCATCTGATCGTGAACATGTTCGTGCTCTATTCCTTCGGACAACAGGTAGAGTTGGAATATCGGGCTTACTTCGGTCCCATTGGCATGCTCTTTTATGTGTTGTTGTATACGAGTTCGGTGGTGATGTCCATCATTCCAAGCTATGAGCAACAGAAGAACAATCCGGTTTACAACAGTGTGGGAGCGTCCGGTGCGGTATCTGCCGTGCTGTTTGCGCAGGTGTTGTTTGATCCGCTCGGCCAGGTTGCATTGTATGGGATCATTCCAATGCCTTCAATTCTTTTTGCGGTGGTTTACCTCGGGTATTCATGGTACATGGGTAAGCAAGGCCGCGATAACATCAACCACCATGCTCATTTTTTCGGAGCTGTATATGGCATGCTGTTTACCGTGTTGTTGGATAAGCAGATAGCTGTTAACTTCTGGGAGCTGATCAAATACAAGTATTTCGGTTGAAAAACAAAGCCATATTTCTGGACAGGGACGGCGTAATCAATAAAGAACGCGGAGCATATACCTACTTGCCGGAAGACTTTGAACTGAACCACGGATTGCTGGAAAACCTATGGCGATTACAACGGGCGGGTTTCCTGTTGGTCGTGGTTAGCAACCAAAGTGGTATAGCTAAAGGCTTGTACAAGGAAGCGGACGCGTTGCGGCTGCATGAGATGTTTCTCGCAGCCTGCAGGGAAAAATCCATCGAAATAGCAGCGTTTTATTTTTGCCCGCATCACCCCGATTCCGGTCAATGTCTATGCCGCAAGCCCGGCTCGTTAATGATTGAAAAAGCCCTTGCACGTTTTGATGTGGATGCGGGTAAGTCTTTTCTTATTGGTGACCGTGAACGGGATGTCCGGGCGGCTGAAGCGGTAGGGGTAAAGGGCATATTGGTGGCATCCAATGAAGATATCACGGCTGTTACAAACCGCATCCTTCAGGCGTCATGAACCCTTCCATTATTTTGGTAAATGGTGAAATCCGTTCTTCGGAAGAACCGGTGTTATCTTCCTTCAATCGCTCATTCCGTTATGGCGATGGTTTGTTTGAGACCATGTATTGGTCTGATGGCAGGCTGTGGTTCGCAAATGATCATGTGGCCCGGTTGAATGAGGGTTTGGGCGTTCTTGAAATGACGCTGGAAAAATGTGGTGATACGGCGTATTGGACGGAGCAGGTGAAGCTACTGACCGCTCGGGCAGGCCTGGAACGTGCCCGCATCCGGCTGCAGGTGTATCGCAATGAAGGTGGGTTATATCTGCCAACGGAATATGCTGCATCATGGATCATGGAAGCAGGCCTTTTACCGGAGGTGCTGGTGCGAGAAAAAAGAAGGGTGATGGTTCTGGATGCACAGGTGGATTCCGGCCCATTGTCTCATCTGAAAACATGCAATCGATTGCCACAAGTGTGGGCCGCGGTAAAAACCAGCAAAGGAGGATATGATGATGCTATTCTGCTGAATGGGAAAGGACGGGTGGCGGAAGCCATTTCGTCGAATCTGTTTTTGGTTTGCGGGAATCGGTTGGTTACGCCTGCCATCGGTGAGGGTTGTGTAGCGGGTGTGATGCGCAAACAGGTATTGGTCTGGGGTAAGGAACTTGGAATGGAAACAGAGGAAAGGGGAGTGGTGCCGGATGAATTGTACGACGCAGATGAAATCTTTCTTACCAATGCCATTTCGGGCATTGTATCCGTACGCACATTGGTGAATCGATCTTACCGTGCCACGAAAGCGGATCTGATCCGGCAGCACGGACTTTCGAACCGGTAATTCAATTCTGAAAGCATACAAATAAAAAACCCCTCCGTCACAATGACGGAGGGGTTTTTATTATGTCAGGAGACATGATCCCGGATTACTTCCGGAGTACCATCTTGCCTGTTTTCACCAGACCTGACTCAGTGATCAATTGGTACACATAGATGCCGTCGGGCAGGTTTTGTGCATCGAATTGAGCCTGGTAGATGTATCCACCCTCAACGTCTTTGTTGAAGATCACCTGAACCTGCTGTCCGCTGATGTTGTAGACAGTGATGGTTGCGTGATCATCGTTGTCGATGTTGAAACGGATGGTGGTTTGCTGGCTGAAAGGATTCGGGAATACTTCCAGGTCGGCACCATTCTGGATACCTTCCCATACCATAGAGTTGGTTTGCTTTTCGTTCACGTAATCGCAATTGTGAACGTCGTTGCAGTAACCAAGCGCATCACCGTGGGCAAGGTGGTCGGCAACCGCATTTGGTGAAATGCACAGTGTTTGGGTTTTGCCGTTGCCGCTTACATGGCAAACCATTACTTTGCCGCCTTCATACATGACAATGGCTTTACCACCTTTTTCGCAACGTACGTCAATTACGCAAACAGTGGCTGAATCTACTGCGGTGCAACCGTTTTCATCGGTTACTGTTACGTAGTATATCGAAGTTGCGGAAGGACATACATTGATGGAAGCAGTGGTTTCACCAGTACTCCAGCTGTAGGAGTATCCCGGTACACCACCTTGAGCAGAGGCGCTCAGGCTTGTGCAGCCATAAGGTTGGTAACCGTAGTATACGGTACCATTGTTGCCTGCATCGGCCACCAGTTCTGAAGGCTCGGTGAGGGTGATGGACAATTCAACGCTTTGTCCGCTTGCATCGGTAACGGTCAGTTGGTAATCACCAGCTGACAGTCCGCTAACATCTGCAGTTGCAGCACCATTGCTCCATGCATAAGCGTAAGGCAGGCAACCGCCACCAACGGTGGTAGAGATGCTGCCGTTGCTTCCGCCGTTGCAAGAGATGTTATAGCCATTGTAAGTCGGGCTGCTCAGAGAAGCAGTCAGCGTTTGTGGAGTAACAGTCACATTGAATGAGCAGGAAGAAGCATTTCCTGAAGCATCGGTAGCTGTGTAGGTAACGGTGGTGGTTCCGAGCGGGAATTCATCGCCGCTGTTGTGTGTGCTGCTTACAGCGTAAGAGCAATTGTCACCGGCTACCACATCACTCCATGATACCTGGGGATCGCAATCTTCCGGGGTAGAAACCACGGAGATGTCGCCCGGGCAGCTGATGTAAGGAGCGGTGCTGTCAAGCACGGTAACGATTGACATGGCAGAAGCGTTGTTGCCGCTGTTGTCAGTGGCAGTCAGAACTGCAATGTTGGTACCTGTGTGACCGCAGGTGAATGCTGTTCTGTCAACAGACAGGCTAGCAATGCTGCAGTTGTCAGTGCTGCCGCCGTCTACATCGGCTGCGGTAATGGTGGCATTGCCTGTGGCATCGAGGTAGATGGTGATGTTCTGTGCAACAACAGCCGGTTTGGTAGAATCTCTAACGGTTACGGTGCCGCTTGCAGACGCAGTGTTTCCGCTAGGATCAGTGCCGGTCAGCACAACAGTGTTCGCACCAACATTGGCACAACCGAATGAGCTGTTGTCGATAGACAGGGAAACACCACAGTTGTCGCTCGAACCACCGTCTACGTCAGCAGCGGTAATGGTAGCATTGCCGGTAGCGTCAAGGAAGATGGTGATGTCCTGCGCAATAACAGCCGGTTTGGTGGAATCTCTAACGGTTACGGTGCCGCTTGCAGACGCAGTGTTTCCGCTTGGATCGGTGCCGGTCAGAACAACAGTGTTCGCACCCAGGTCAGCGCAACTGAATGTGCCGTTGTTGATAGACAGGGAAACACCGCAGTTGTCGCTTGAACCACCGTCTACGTCAGCAGCGGTAATGGTAGCATTGCCGGTAGCGTCAAGGAAGATGGTGATGTCCTGCGCAATAACAGCCGGTTTGGTGGAATCTCTAACGGTTACGGTGCCGCTTGCAGACGCAGTGTTTCCGCTAGGATCAGTGCCGGTCAGCACAACAGTGTTCGCACCAACATTGGCACAACCGAATGAGCTGTTATCGATAGACAGGGAAACACCGCAGTTGTCGCTTGAACCACCGTCTACGTCAGCAGCGGTGATGGTAGCGTTGCCGGATCCGTTCAGGTACACAACGATGTTCTGGGCAACCACTTTGGGTGGCAGAGAGTCCAGAATGGTGATGGTGCCTTTACCGGAAGCGGCGTTGCCGTTGTTGTCGGTAGCGGTCAGAACAACTTCATTGTCGCCTACGTTTGCGCAGGTGAATGAACCGTTGTTGAGAACCAGGCTGGCGATGCCACATGCGTCGCTAGAACCGCCGTCTACATCATTGGCTGTTACCGAAGCGTTGCCGGCAGCATCCAAATAGAAGGTGAGGTTCTGTGCAATCACAGTGGGAGGAGTAGAATCATTCACCGTAACAACTGCGTTGCAGGTGGATGTTTCGCCGTTCACATCTTCAACAGTCAGTACAACCGTGTTGGGGCCAACATTGCTGCAATTGAAAGAGGAATTGCTGATGGTCATGGAAGCCAGACCGCATTCAGCAGTGCTTCCGCCATCTACATCAGCCGCGGAAATGGTAGCGTTGCCGGTAGCATCGAGGTAAACCGCAATGTTTTGGCAAACAGCCGAAGGACCTTGACAGCATTTGTTGAAATCGTCCTTCACAGTTACTGTTGCAGCGCAGGTAGAAGAGTTCCCGTTTACGTCTACAACAGTCAGGATCACCGTGTTGGCGCCCAGGCTTTCGCAAGAGAAGGTTGATTTGTTGATGCTGATGGAAGCGATGCCACAGTTGTCTGTGCTGCCGCCATCCACATCAGATGCATTGATGAATGCAAGGTGACTTGAATCCAGCTGAACAGTGATGTTCTTGCAAACAGCATTCGGTGCTTCGCCATCAGCCAATGTAACACCTGAAGTAGCGGAAGTGCAACCGGCTGCGTCTTTCACCATCAGGTCATAAGAGCCGAAGCCCAGGCCTGTGAAAGATGCGCTGGCACTATAGGTGGTGCCTCCATTGATTGAGTAGCTGATCGGAGCAACACCACCGGATACACCAGTAAAGGTGATGGAGCTGGAATTGCTGCTGTCGCATACTGCAGAAGCGTAAGTGAAGGTAACCGTACCGCACTGCCAGGTTTTGGAACCATGGTTGCTGGTAAGGCTGCCGGTGGTGGCAACGATGTCGTCAGTGCCGCTCATGTTGCCGTTGTAGCAATAAGATGCTTCACCGCTTGCATTGGTGAATGCGAAACCTGAAACATTGTTGGCGCCGGTTACGGCAAAGTCAACACGAACACCTGAAACGGGGTTGCCGTACTGGTCCAGAACCGTAGCGGTTACACAGTGCTGACCGCCAACAGTGGAAGTACCGCCATTCACGGGAGCAAGGGTAATTGAGCTTACGAAACCAATCGGGGCCAGTGACTGACCGCCGGGGTATCCGTAAGAATCGTAGTTACCGAAACCGTAGCTGTGTACACCGATCGGGTAGTTGCTGTTCAGGTTGTGTGTTCCGGCTGCAACGGTCAGTTGAGCTGCATAAAAGCCGCTGGCTCCGATGGCTGAGAAGCTACCGGCAGGGATCACACCACCGTCAAGCGTTACATTACCGATTGCGATCTGAGGCACAACCAGGTTGATGAAGTGATAAGAGAAACCGCTTGCAGGTGTAGATACGGTGTAAGAACCCAGGAATTGCTCGTAGGGAGGGATCAACATCATGAAGGGATCCGCTACTGCTCCATCGCAGCTGCTGCCGCGTGCAAACTGAGCAACCAATACGGGTTTGTTTGAAGTGATCACCGCATTTGTAGCGATGGTCATTTCGTGTACCTGTCCTTTGTTCAGCGTAGCTACCGGTGCGCCGTTTACGGTTACGCTGGTGCTGTTCTGAGAAGCGAGGATACGGAAAACGTCACCGCCGCTGCGGTTTTTCAGGGGAGCGGAAACGAAGTTCTTACCCCATGCAGACAAAGGAGGCATTTGTTCTACCAAGTGGTCACATGCATAGCAGGTGGTAGGTACGTTGGCGCAAACCACACTTCCGTAAACCGCTACGGGTTTGTCGGAGGTAATGGTGCTGCCACTCATGTCTGCGCCATTTGTGCCACCCAATTGGTACACCTCGCCTTGGTTCAGGCTTACATTGAAGGCTACGCCAGCGGCGTGACCGCCAGCAGACGTGCTGGGAGTAACGGTGATGGTTGTAGCATTTTGTGTGGCTACAACAGTCATTTGCGAAGGATAGCTTGCGCTCAATCCTGTGTATGACATCACCATGTAGTCTGTACCCAAAATGTCTGTAGGCATACCCAGATATGCATCTGTGGTATAGCTGATCTGGTTCAGACCGTAAATGGTTACTTCGTTGTTGGAAGTAACGTGGATTCCTTTGTTTTCAACACCGTTGGAAGTCATTACCTGGTTTGAAGCAGGAATGGAGACCGTTGTGGTAACACCAGGCGTGGTGGTGAATGAAGTGCTGAAGCCTGTACCGGGGATGTTCACATTTCCGCTTGAAGCGGTTTCAGAGCTGATGAACAACTGCAGTGGGCTGTTTGCCGTGTAGTTACGCGGGAATGCCAACCAGAAATCGTTCCCCTTGCTATCAGGCAATTGTGCCTGAGACAAAGTCGGTACGGCCATCACCGCCAGCATCACTGCACAGACGGTTTTGAAAAGCCAACTTATTTTTTTCATGGGTCGTTTTGTTTGAATATTATTCAGATACGGTTAGGGTTACGGAGAGCTTATCAAGGCTGTCGGCGTTTTCGAGTGTGGCAATGGTCAGCGTATTGGCTGTGTTGCCGCATTCTCCTTCAACCGAAGCACCAGCTGCTACTTCTTTGGTATCGGAAATGGGTGGGATCACCGGTGCATCGGCAAGGGTCAGTGTATAACCCACGGTTTGTGCACTTCCATTGGTGTTTTCCAGCCGAACGACGAAGTAAGATGCGCCGTCGCATTCCTGGATCTGTGCGCTTGCTGTTACCCCGTCCTGTGTGGCCAATGTGGTCCAACCCTCCTGAGCAAATGCGGCAGGAGCGACCAACATGGCGGCTACAGAAAAGGTAGAGGCAACCGTCCTCCTGTGGGCAGACAAGAATCCTTTTTTCATAAACTTCCTTGGTTTAAATGTGATGTGAGATAGGGATATTAATGGTGTAAATTTTTCACCGGGCAAAGAAAGAAAATCAGGTTCTCTTAAGCTAGTTTTTTAATTGAATAAATTTTCCGAATCGAGTTTTTTTTGTTAATTTAAATCGTTTTATGTCAGTTGTTAACATACAATATTTGTCAATTCGGATTTGAATAAAATGCTGTTGCGGTACGGGTTTTCGTTGCTTAATAAAAAGTTGATTTTTTGTGAACAAAACAGGAACACTTCGGGAATGGAGGATAGATCCTTGTATGAAGTGTTATGAGGTATGCGCCTGGGGGTCTGCAATTCATCGATTGGCATGAAAATCATACCTTCGTCGCAAAACAAAACCGGAGATGAACTTTATATCGTGGAATGTCAATGGGATAAGGGCTGTCATAAAAAAGGATTTCTTTCCCGTTCTGGAAGGTTTCAACGCAGATGTTTTGATGCTGCAGGAAACCAAAGCCCAGGATGATCAGGTGCGCGAAGCTCTGTTTGGCATGATAGACGGGTATGAATTGTTTGTTACATCGGCTGAAAAGAAAGGTTATTCCGGTACGGCGATTCTGACCAGGCATCAGCCGCTGTCGGTTAAATACGGTATCGGTGATACCGAACATGACCAGGAGGGGCGTGTGATCACCCTGGAGTTTGATAGCTACTTTGTGGTGAACGTCTATGTTCCGAACGGATCGGCGGAACTAAAGAGAATCCCTTACAGGCAGAAATGGGATGTCGCGTTTCTTGCCTACCTTAAGAATCTTGAAGCATCCAAGCCGGTGATTATTGGTGGGGACTTCAATGTGGCCCATCAACCGATCGATCTGGCCAGGCCCAAAGACAATTACAACAAAACGGCGGGCTACACACAAGTGGAGATAGATGGCTTTGAGCAGTTCATGCAATCGGGATGGGTGGATAGTTTCAGGGCGCTGCATCCGGAAGAAATCAAGTATTCTTTTTGGAACATTCGCTTTGGTGCGCGTGCGAGAAATGTTGGGTGGAGGATTGATTATTTTCTTGTAAGCTCCATGCTGAAGTCCCGGATCACTGAGGCGGAAATTCTGAATGATGTGCACGGCTCCGACCATTGTCCGGTCAGCCTTACTTTGGAAGATTAGGGCTTCCTTGCTTCAGGCTTAATTCTTTCAGGGGGATCTTCAAACGATGATATCCATGAAATTCTCCTTCTGCGCCTATATACAGCTGTAGGTATTCCGGGGTGATGGTGAAATTCTTCGGTGCTGATGCCGCTTCCTGTTCAAAGGTGATGAAATCCATGTCTACCCTGTTTTGCTGGGTGTAGTTTTGCACATGTTCGCGGATGACACCCATGAAATCACCTGTAAACAAGTCGTTCAGGCTGTACCGTTTCATGTTGCGCGGGTCAATGGTAACGCTGTGGTAAATGTTGAGCGCGTGCCCCTCCATTTTGGTCAGGTATTCAATGGAGATAAGGGTGTCGTCTTCGGTAAGCACTTCGTAATTTACGTGTACGGAAAGGGCCGAATCACCTTCACTGAATCGTTGGATGAACCGCTCAAACTCTTCGATGCCCCTGATGCCTGTCAACGCCAGTGAAACAGTGTCTCCTTTCCCTTGCAACAACAGGGGGTAATTGTATTCCACATGACATTTGCCATTGATGGATGAGAAATTCTCGGTTCTGTTTATGATTGTATAACTGGTGTTCCGCTGGCACCCAACCATTCCGATGAGGCCCATCATCATGAAATAAATTCCCTTTCTCATTTGACCAATTTAATGGAAATGCCCGAATGTATGAAACGTGAACTTTTTACGATGATGGCCTGCTTGGGTTCCTTTGCAGCGGTATGATTGGATGACAAGCCGATGAATGAGGATCAAATTATTTTATAGCCAGACCGGTTTGGTTTGTTCGAACAGTGATGTTTGTGCCGGGATGAATGCATTTGCTTAACGTTTTTTTGATGATGGCATCACACGGCCCGTGTCATAGGAAGAAGGAAGTTTCAGCCGGTGAGGTACCTCGTCCATGTGATTGTATTCAAGTCTGTGCAGCTGGATGGTTTCAAGCGTGATAAAGCCGAAGTCATCCACCACTTTACCCTTTATCAGGTAACAGCCCGGACCGCGAAAGGGGTACCTTTGTGAGATATTCGGGAACTGCACCGAGTCAATCCAATGCCCCTGCCTGTCAATGAAAGTGCCGAAGCTCATCTTTTGTCCGTTTCCCGTTTGGGTATGTTTGACATGTACCAGGTAGCCCGTGATTTCTATGATTTTGCCCACATGGTATTTCATTTTGTCGGCGGGGATCTTGTCTTCGGGAAGTTGTGTGACCAGTTCAAAGGGCGATGTGGAGAGGGAAAATCCGAGCAGTTCCATTTCTGTGTAGGCCGTTTCCAGTGGGTGGTGAAACAGTTCGGGAAGGGTGAACTTCCGTGCGGTTTCCCTGAAAAGGGAAGGGGTGGGCGCTGAGCGCTTCCGGTTGCCGAGTAAATCATGCGCGTCCCATAGGAGTTCCTTCGCAGGTTTTTTGGTGAACCGCAGCGCGCCTATCCGGATGAGTATCCGCAATTGTTCCAGTGGTATCTCCATGCGGTTGGTGATGTCCTGCAGGCTCCCGAACGGACCTTCGTAGTCGCGTGTTGCAAGGAGCTTACGGATCACCTGCTCATCCAGTCCTTTGACCATTCCCAATCCCAGGTATATGCTGTTGCCATGGAGGGTGGCGGCCATGTGACTGCTGTTGATGCAGGGCGCTTCCACTTTTCCGCCGAGCATAACGGCTTCATGGATGTAAAGTTCGGGTCGGTAAAACCCGCCTCCGTTGTTGATGGTAGCCGTCAGGTATTCCAGGGGAAAGTGAGCTTTCAGATACAGTGCCTGAAAACTTTCCACCGCATAAGACGCGGAATGCCCTTTTGCGAAGGCATAGTTGGCAAAGCTTTCGATCTGCTTCCAGATATCTGCGATAACGGGTTCGGAGTAACCTTTCGCTTTGCAGTTGGAGAAAAAGCGGTCGCGTACCTTGTGGAACTCATTGCGTTGTTTGAATTTCCACGACATGCCCCTTCTGAGGATGTCTGCTTCTCCCATCGTCAGCTCCGCAAAGTAGTGGGCCACTTTCATCACATCTTCCTGGTATACCATCACGCCATAGGTTTCATGGAGCAGGTCGTACAGCTCGGGGAGTTGCTCTCTGGCTGAAACCCTGTATTCGGGATACCGGTACCTGCGCACGTATTCACCCATCATGCCGCTTTTTGAAACGCCGGGCCGAATGATGGAACTGGCGGCTACAAGCCGCAGGTAATCATCTGCCTGGAGTTTGGTAAGCAGCATGCGCATGGCCGGGGATTCAATGTAGAAGCAACCGATGGCCATGCCGGTTCTAAGCAGGTGGCGTACCTGTTCATCTTCTTTGAACCGTTGAATGTCATGGATATCGATTCTGGTGTTTCGTTGTTTCTCTATGATGGTGATGGCATCCTGGATCTTGCTCAAGCCCCGTTGCCCAAGGATGTCGAACTTGGCATAGCCGAGGTCTTCCGCTTCGAGCATGCTGAAATGTGTGGTGGGAAATCCTTTGGGAGGGATCGTGGTGGCTGTGAACGTATGCAGCGCTTCCTGTGAAACCAGGATGCCGCTCGAATGTACGCTAAGGTGATTGGGGAAGTCGTGGATGAGATGACTGTATTGCAATACCAGTTTTCCCATGTCATCAGCTTGCTTTGGATGGTCAAGTGTTTGCAGTTTGTCGATCTCTTGTGCGGGAAGTCCGAATACCTTGCCGAGTTCACGAATCACCGACCGATATTGGAATGTGTTGTATGCCCCGAGCAACGCGGTGTGCTTCCAGCCGTGCCGGTCAAAGAGGTATTGGGTGATGGCTTGCCGGTCCCGGGAACAGAAGTCGATATCAAAGTCGGGTGGACTGTTGCGGCTGGGATTGATGAATCGTTCGAAGTACAGGTCCAGTTCCAGCGGATCTACATCTGTGATGCCGATCAGGAAGGCCACCATGCTGTTTGCGCCGCTTCCTCTTCCCACATGGTAGTAATTGTGCCGGCGTGCAAAGCGTACCAGGTCCCAGTTGATCAGGAAATAAGCGCAGAACTGGAGTTGGCAGATTACATCAAGCTCTTTCTCCATGCGGGCAATGATCTCAGGGGTGATGTGCGGATATCTGTATGTAATCCCTTCTTTACATTGTTGGCGAAGCAAAGCGATGTCTTCGGTGGATGAAGAGGTGAAGTGCATTTTGTTTTTAGGGGTTTTGAACTCGAATGAAATGGTGCACTGCTCCAGGATCCGGCAGGTGTTGTTTGCAATCAGAGAATGGTGTTCAAGCATGATTTGCAATTCCCGAAGGGATGGCATGGTTTCATCGGGTGGTGCTTCTTCTTGTTTTGCTAGTTTGCTGAGCAGGGTGTTGTTGTCGATTGCTCTCAGCAACCTGTGGGTGTTGTATCCACGCTTGTCCAGGAAGGTGACGGGTTGCAGCAGCACCAGTTTGTGTGCATGGTTCTTCCAGGTGGAAAAGGGCAGATGTCTGAGTTGGGAGAGTCTTACGCCTGCAAACTCGTGTTTCTGTAATGATTCGGGAGAAGTGTTTTGAAGCGGATATATGATGAAGGTGTCGGGGATGGAGGGTGCGTGGTTTGGAAACGGCGTTTGGGTGTGGCTGTGCAGGATGAAGTGTTCGTTCAGTGCTTTGTATCCGTTGTTGTTCCGGGCAAGTCCTATGTACTGTTGTTGTGCGCCGTTCCGGAAATCAATACCAAGCACCGGTTGGATGCCGTATTCAGGTGCCAGGCGAACATAGTCCACACAGGCAGATGTGCTGTTGATGTCTGTGAGTGCTGCAATGTTGTGGCCTCTTTCTGAAAGTGCCTGCAGGAGTTGCCTGGGGGAAAGGGTGCCGTATTTGAAGCTGTAATAAGTATGGCAGTTTACCAGCATCACATGGTGTTTTATTGCCGCCGGTGGGCAGGTATCACAGGTGGTTCTCCGTTGAACGGATTGGTCATCATGCCCACACCCCTTGTATCCATTGTGGATGCGCGTTTGACAGCTTGTTGTCCGAACCGGTTTCTGATCTTATCCATGGCTTGGTACAGGTTGATCATTTCTTCCGTGTCATCGAACAGGTTGATTTGATAACCTCCTCCGACCAGATGGCTGAACCGCACGCCCACTAGTCTGACGAGTACCCTGCGGTCATACAGCTGGTCAAATAGCTCCAGTACCTGTTGAATCAGGGTGTGGTCACATGAGGTGTAAGGGATCTGTTTCTGCCTGCTGCGGGTGTCGAAGTCGGAATAACGCACGGTGACGGCTACACATGACGTAAGCTTGTTACCGTTCCGGAGGTAGTATGCCAGTTTCTCAGCCATGGTTGTCAGGATCTCCCGGAGTCTCCGCACATCGATGGTGTCGTGTTCAAAGGTGAGTGACGACGAAATGGACTTGCGTTCATGGTAGGGGACAACCGGACTGTTGTCAATGCCCCGGGCTTTTTTCCAGATGATGTTCCCGTTTTTTCCCAGCACGCGCTCCACCAGTTCCAGGGGCATGTTCTGCATGGTATGGATGAATTCAATGCCCATGCTTCTCAGGATCTTGTGGGTTTGTTCCCCGACCATGGGGAGCTTGTTGATGGTCAGTGGGGCGAGAAACGATTGTTCGAGTCCTTTGTTGATCTCTATGTGGTTGTTGGGTTTGACCTCGTTGGTACCCACCTTGGCAACGGTTTTACTTGTGGAAAGGCCAAATGAAATGGGTAGTCCTGTCTCCTTCATGATCTTTTCACGCAACTCACGGGCCCACTGGTAGCAACCGAAAAAACGATCCATGCCACTGACGTCCAGGTAGAATTCGTCAATGGATGATTTCTCGTACACCGGTGCATTTTCCCGGATGATGTCCGTAACCATGTTGGAGAACTTGCTATAAGTGGAAGCATCTCCCCGGATCACAATGGCATGTGGACAAAGCTGCTGAGCCAGCCGCATGGGCATAGCTGAATGAACGCCATAGGCACGTGTTTCATAACTGCATGCGGCCACCACGCCCCGGTTTCCACCCCCGCCAACCAGTACCGGTTTCCCATTCAGCCTGGAATCCAGGAGGCGTTCGCATGACACAAAAAACGTGTCCAGGTCCATATGAATGATGTGTCGGTTCATTCTCTAACTGCGTTTGCTTTTTGTCTGATGGGTATAGGGTTGTGGTTTTGCTGTTGTAAGATTACGATAAATAATATCAATATGTTTTCTTTAATTTGAGATAAATTTTATCATTTTAAAATCCTTGTCACGTCAATGTTTTTCAGCCCTGCTCACCTGTTTATCCCTTCCGTTGGGAACATCATGCAAGGAAAGTGCTAACTTCCGGCCTTCAATCAACTTTTGCTCCCATGATGTTCAGCATCGCAAAACACTGGTTGCGCACCCCGGTTTATGCAATGGTTTTCTTGGTTGTTCCGGGTCTCTTCTCAGGGATCAGTGCCCAACAACAAGCTACTATCACAACAGGTGGACAAGTATTGCTGTATAGCAACCATACATGGAAGGATGCTAAAGATGATGCGCTTTTTCAGATCCAGCCGTCCGTTTCGCCGTTGTCCATGGAGCCCTCTGCACTGCCGGGAATCCAGGTAGTACATCATACCGGATACTCGCTGGGATACTCGGAACCGCACGAACAACCCCAATGGGTGGCGTACATACTTACAGCTGAGGCCCTGGCAAATCCGGTGGAGCGGAATGCAACTTTCCAGGAAGATGCATTGGTGACTACGGGCACTGCAAGTGATCAGGACTATCAGGGGGCTGGTTATGACCGAGGACATATGGCTCCGGCTTTGGACATGTCATCTACGGAGATTACCATGAAAGAGTCGTTCCTGTATAGCAACGTGTCGCCACAAACAGCCGGGTTCAACCGCGGTATATGGAAAAGATTGGAAACGCAGGTGCGCGCATGGGCAAAAGAGGAAGGTGCCGTGTATGTAGTTACGGGGCCTTTGCTCAAGGATGGTTTACCAGTTATCGGTTCCGACAGCGTTTCGGTACCCGACGCGTTTTTCAAAGTAATCCTGGAATACAAGGCGCCCGGAGCAAAAGGGATAGGGTTTATCTTGCCTGCGCAAAGCTCGGATGGCAGCCTGATGGAATTTGCCGTAACCATTGATAGCGTGGAGAAAGCAACCGGCATCGACTTCTTTCCTGCACTTCCTGATGACCAGGAGCAACTGATTGAATCCTCATTGCCCCTGTATTCTTTCCAATGGCTTGATGCAGGCACCCCGTCTGACGACAACGATGATGGAGATAAACGGGATGTGGCTGTACAATGCAAAGGATTGACCAATTCCGGAAAAAGATGTAAGAATATGACCCGTAATCTGAACGGGTATTGTCACCTTCACCAGAACCAGGCGCCGTCTATGAGCACTCCGGCACCTGCCAAACCGGGTGATCAATAGTTGGCTTTTTTGTTGTTGATATGAATAAACCCCCGTATGATGAAAGTAGCTGCACGATCGATTTCCATTGCTCTGATTACATGCCCTTTTCTATTTTTTTCCCCGCCCACCGAGGCACAGAACGACCAGAACTTCGGACTTAAAGACCCCGGCGTTCTGGAGGAAGTGGTGTGCGCTCCTATTATTAAGGTCTTACAACAGTTCCCGGTCGAAGAACAATACAGTTTGCAGGTGGAAGACGGGAAAGTGGTTTTCATGATGACCGATGTCAAGGCATTCGATGCATTGTTCGCGGAAGATAGTACGGGACTGGCGGTGGATATCGTAACCAAAGAACAGTTTGCCTGTCAGGGTGAGCCGAATTTTGCCAATTCATATGTGCACAAGGGAACCCTGATGAAGCCGCTCTATGGCAAAGAGCTTCGCGCCAAAAAGACACAAGATGCCAAAGGCGTGGTCAGGGTTGAGTTGGGGCCGCTTCCGGCTGCCTTTAGCGACAAGGAACTTGAGTTGAATCTTCTTTTGCTTCAGAAACGCAGCTTGTGCCATTATTCGCTGTTTTATCGGTTGCCTTATCTCAAATGGGATTTGCTGAGCATGGGCCTCTACCGTGATACGCTGCCTCCGCCTGCATATGTCAAGGAAGCCACCGGGAAGAAATGGGAGGTTGTGTCTACGAAGCAGCTGACATTCGTAGTGCCTTTTCAGAAAGACAGGTATGATTATCGTCCCGAAGATATCAAGCCCCTTTATGATTCCCTCAGGTTATCCGATTATGTGATCAGGAAGATGGATGTTCAGGCGTATTCCTCAGTAGAAGGGCCTACCGACCGTAACATCATGCTACAGAACAAACGGGCGGAAAGCATGGTGAAAGCCCTTGAGCAATTGCAGCACCATGACATCCAGCCTACCGTGAAGGCCATGGAGAACTGGGTGGAATTTTTCCGGGATGTGGAAAAGACACCGTACGCTTCCATGGCCAAGTTGTCCAAACCGGAAATCAAGGAAAAATTCAAGGACGACAAGGTGGAGCAAGACCTGGAACCTATGCTTGCCAAACATCGCAAGGCCATTATTCGCCTCGAGATGGACCGCAAAACACACTACGAAGACATGAATGCAGCTTCCCTCAAAGAAGCTTTTAAAGCGGCGATTAAGCGACACGATCGGGCGGAGGCCATCGCCCTTCAGGCTGCTATCTATTCAAAGATATCCAACCAGGAACTACCTGAAAACTTCATTGAATCCGTGGAGATGCCCATGACGGCTGAGTATGGATCTCTTCACGCCAACCGTGCCGCCTTCCGGTTTGAAATGCACCCCGAAGAACTGGATACCGCACTGGCTACTTTCGAACGTTTGCAAATGTTGCTTCCGGAAGATGCACATGTGTCTTATAACCTGAGCGTACTTCAGTTGATGGCTTGGCTGAAAGACGACAACAGGGTTGATCCCAACAAGCTATCTACACAGATCACAAGACTTTCGGCAAGGGGAATCGATAAAACACTGGTCAAGCGGTTGCTTATCAATTTTCATATGATTGAGACCGATTACCTGATGCGGAAGAAGGACTATACAGCCAAGAATACATCCATCCACTTCGTTCAGGATAATTACCGGTTTCTGGATTTGAGCCACAGCGACCGCTTCAATCTGTCCAAGTACTTCAGCAATTATGCGCAGTTTGATCTTGCTGTTCGCATTTTACATGAGTATGTGCAACAGATCGGTGCCCACGAAGAACCGCTTTTCTTTTACCTGAACCTGACCATTATCAACCCCGAACGGACGCATCATAAGATATATCGCTCTATTTTGCTGAATGCCATCAATACCGATCGCGACCGGTTCTGTGATATGTTCAGATCCAATCTTAACGGTGGGATCACTTTCCAACTTCTGGGCGACGATAAGCTCAGACAAACCTATTGCGAAAACTGCCACTAAGCCGGTTTGTTTATTTTCGCAACAAAGCCTTGAGCATGATCAAAAAAATAAACTGGGAAGATGTGACAACCGAAGAAGTCACACCTTCCATGCACCGCAAAATCATTTCCGGAGAAAAAACCATGGTGGCCCGGATGAAGTTCAAAGATGGATTCCTCGTGCCCTTGCATAGCCACGAAAACGAACAGATCACGCATTGCATATCCGGTACCATGCGGTTTTGGTTCGGCGCCGATAAGGAATACACACTCGACCTGAACCCCGGCGATGTGGTGGTGATTCCCGCCAATCTTCCGCATGAAGCACTCATGATCGGTGATGTAGAAGAGGTGGATACCTGGTCGCCACCCAGGCAGGACTGGTTGGATGGTACCGACGATTACCTCAGAAAATAACCATGGATCTCGGACTGAAAAACAAGGTGGCTTTCGTAGCCGCGTCCAGCCAGGGACTGGGAAAAGCTGTCGCGCTCGAACTCGCGCTTGAGGGTGCTCATGTGATCATCAGCGGCAGGCATACCGATGTATTGGAGCAGGCCCGGAAGGAGATTGAAAAGACAGGCGGTCATCCTGTGCTGGCGCTGGCCGGAGACCTGTCGGTTCAAGAAGACAGGGATCACATGATTCGCCAGACCCTTGAACAATACGGCCATGTAGACATCCTTGTGACCAATAGTGGCGGACCGCGTGCAGGCTGTTTTGATGAACTTAGACAACAGGATTGGGACCAGGCCTATCAATTGTTGCTCGCAAGTGTGGTCGGACTTATCCGCGGATTTTCAGGTGGCATGAAAGAACGGGGGTGGGGAAGAATCATCACCATCACATCCCAGGCAGTTAAACAACCGGTCGATACCCTGATGTTATCCAACGCCATCCGTACCGCAGTTGTAGGTTTGATGAAATCCCTGTCGAACGAATGGGGTGCATATGGGGTCACTGTGAACAACGTGATGCCTGGTTATACGGAAACGGATCGGTTAAAAAAATTGATTGCCAACAATCCGGAGTTTGCGAATGCAACATCCGAGATACCACTGGGGAGATTTGCACGTCCCGATGAGTTTGCAGCCGCAGTTTTATTCCTTGTTAGTGAAAAAGCCAGCTACATAACAGGCGTTTCTTTAGCTGTTGACGGGGGCTGGATCAAGGGGCTGTAAAAACGGCATCCTAATTTTTGTAGAACAAGATTGGTTTTTGTTTTTATAAAAATGCGAAGATTCTTATATTTGACTTACGTAACCAACTTGGGTTTTCCATTCTCCTATGAAAAAGCAATATCTTTTATTTTTGCTGGCCGCTCTCTTTGCATTCGGAGCATGCGAGAAAGGTGAATTTTTCAATCACAATAACAAAGGCAAGAGTAAAGATCACGTGATTGGCCCGAAAGATGACAAGGACGATGACGATGATAATGACAATACCAACGACAGCACAACTGTAGATAGCTGCCAGTTCCGCACCCAAACCATGGGTGGCTGGGGTTCTACGCCTCATGGAAACAACCCGGGCGCATATCTCGCTGCTAACTTTGATGCAGCATTCCCAATCGGGCTTACGGTTGGATGTGGAAATACCATCACGCTGACCAGTGCACAGGCCGTTTCTGATTTCCTTCCGCAAGGAGGTAATTCAGTGGTGCTCACCGCCAGCTATACCGATCCGGTTGCAGGCATGGGTAACCTGGCAGGTCAGCTCGTGGCAGCCACGATCAGCGTAACCATGGATGATTATGACAGCAACTTCTCTCCGAGCCCCAACCGTCTGGGTGATGCAACCATCATAGGTGGTGCAATGGACGGTATGACCGTCGATCAGGTGCTTGCTGAAGGAAATAAAATCCTG
Organism: Flavobacteriales bacterium; assembly: GCA_020635855.1. Taxonomy (NCBI): domain Bacteria; kingdom Pseudomonadati; phylum Bacteroidota; class Flavobacteriia; order Flavobacteriales; species Flavobacteriales bacterium. The sequence goes on from JACJYZ010000002.1 coordinate 1,286,929, forward strand.
GGCGGATGTGTAAGTGCATATACTTTGGAAGATGTACACGCCGCCCTTGGTACGATCAACGAAAACTATGTAGACGGTTCAAAAAACAAAGGCAACCTGAATTGTCCGGGTGGCGACGGCGGAACCGACCCCAACGATCCTGATGATCCGGGTGATATCTACACCGTAAAATAAATTGGATTGGTTAGTAAAGTAAAAAGACCGGCTTCTTCTGAGGCCGGTCTTTTTTTTGCCTCAGACTTCGGAGTTAAATCCAAATTCAGAATCGGATGCATCGCTTAAATTGGTACCTTCATGGCCTTGTTACAGCAGCCGCAGGTTGCTTTTGTAGTTGTTTAGTGTTTGAAAATAATCCGAATCATGAGCAAAGAACCCCGCATTATTTACACGAAGACAGATGAGGCGCCGGCCCTGGCGACTTATTCATTTCTACCCATCATTCAGGCGTTCACCGCACCCGCCGGTGTTGAAGTGATTACCAAGGATATTTCCCTGGCAGGCCGGATACTGGCCACTTTCCCCGAATTCCTTAAAGACGGTCAGCGCATCCCGGATGACCTGGCTGAACTCGGACAACTGGCGCAGACCCCTGAGGCGAACATCATCAAACTTCCTAATATCAGCGCATCTGTGCCGCAATTGAACGCAGCCATTAAGGAACTGCAGGCGCAGGGTTTTGCCTTGCCCGAATACCCGGAAGAACCCGGTAACGATAAAGAAAAGGACATCAAATCCAGATACGATAAGATCAAGGGTAGTGCGGTGAATCCCGTGCTGCGCGAAGGAAACTCCGATCGAAGGGCTCCCAAGTCCGTAAAGAATTATGTGAAGAAAAACCCGCATCGCATGGGCGCATGGAAGTCGGCCTCCAAGTCCCACGTTGCAAGCATGACATCCGGTGATTTTTTCGGCAGCGAAAAATCTGTCACCATTCAACAACCCGCTGACCTCACCATTGAGTTCGTTCCCGAGCAGGGAAGTGCAACCGTGCTGAAAGATAAAACCCCGGTGAAAGCCGGAGAGGTGATTGACACATCCGTGATGAGCATGGGCGGGCTGAAATCATTCCTGGCTGAACAGATCAACGACGCAAAGGCAAACAACGTGCTGTTCTCCGTGCATCTGAAAGCAACCATGATGAAGGTCTCCGATCCGATTATTTTCGGAGCCGCCGTGTATGAGTTTTATAAAGATGTGTTTGATACCTACAAAGACACTTTCGAACAGCTGGGTGTGGATCCCAACAACGGCATCGGCGATGTGTATGCCAAGATACAAAGCCTGCCAGCCGACAAACGCAATGAAATTGAAGCCGCTATCCAGGCAGAATATGCCAAAAGACCCGCCCTCGCCATGGTGGATTCCGATAAAGGCATCACCAATCTGCACGTGCCGAGCGACGTGATCGTAGACGCATCTATGCCAGCCATGATCCGGGCATCCGGACAAATGTGGAATGCCGAAGGAAAACAACAGGATACCAAAGCTGTGATCCCCGACCGCTGCTATGCCGGCGTGTACCAGGCCACCATTGACTTTTGCAAAGCAAACGGCGCATTCGACCCGGCAACCATGGGCAGTGTTTCCAACGTCGGACTGATGGCGCAAAAAGCGGAAGAATACGGTTCTCACGACAAGACTTTCCAAATCAAAGCAAAAGGAAAAGTGCAGGTGAAGGATCCGTCCGGTAATGTAGTTCTTGAGCAACCTGTAGACAACGGTGATATCTTCCGTATGTGCCAGGTAAAAGACGCTCCCGTTCGGGATTGGGTGAAACTGGCCGTAAGTCGCGCCCGTGCAACCGGTGACCCCGCCATCTTCTGGCTCGATAAGAACAGAAGCCATGACGCAGAACTGATCAAAAAAGTGGAAGTATACCTGAAAGATCATGATACATCCGGACTGGATATCCGCATCATGTCTCCGGTGGATGCCACCAAGTTCTCATTGCAGAGAAGCAAGGAAGGCAAGGATACCATTTCTGTGACCGGAAACGTATTGCGTGATTACCTCACCGATCTGTTCCCGATCCTGGAGCTCGGAACAAGTGCCAAGATGCTTTCTATCGTACCTCTCATGAACGGAGGCGGATTGTTCGAAACAGGAGCAGGTGGTTCAGCCCCGAAGCACGTGCAGCAATTCCTCCAGGAAGATTATCTCCGGTGGGATTCACTGGGAGAATTCCTGGCACTGGCCGTTTCGCTCGAACACCTGGCCAATGTAACCGGCAACCAACGGGCGAAGGTGCTTTCCGAAACGCTGGATGCAGCCACCGGTACCTTCCTCGACAATGATAAATCGCCCACACGTTCCATTGGTGGAATCGACAACCGTGGAAGCCATTTCTACCTGGCCCTTTATTGGGCGCAGGCGTTGGCCGCTCAGTCAAAGGACAAGGAGCTGCAAACGATCTTCACGCCGATTGCAAAATCCCTGACGGAAAACGAGGGGCAGATTGTGAAAGAGCTGCTGGCCGTTCAGGGCAACGCGGTGGACATCGGCGGGTATTATCACCCGAACGATGCACTTGCTTCAAAAGCCATGCGCCCGAGTGCAACCCTGAACAAGATCCTCAGCTTCCTTTCAAAGGAAGTGGCGTGATGAACGACAAGTGAATAAATGAAAAGGCGGACATTGTCCGCCTTTTTTTTGAAACAAAAAGGCCCTCCCACCTAAGCGGGAAGGCCCTTACGGGAGAAATCATGCAAGCGGTTAGTTGATAACCAGTTTTTTAGTCATCGACCGGCTGTCGACCTGAATCTGAACCAGGTACATGCCCTTGTTTAATTTGCTCATTTCAATGATCTGATGCAGGTGTCCGTTTACCTCCTGCTCACTTGCATACACCCTTTCACCCAGCAGGTTGGTTACAACAACGCTGCAGTGGGCGGGAGCCCCCAGGTTGAAATCTATATTGAATACCCCCTGGTTGGGATTGGGATACAGGTGGATGGACTTTGCCAGGTCATCATCCGCAATGCCCACCTGTTGCCAGTACACCGAATCGGAAAGTGCCGTACACCCGTTTCCGTCAGTGATCATTACCTGGTAATAACCGTTCTGTGCAGGGGTGTATACCATGCCGTTGGCTCCGCTGATCACGCTGCCCCCCATGTACCAGGCATATGTTAAGCCGGACTGGTCACAAGTGAGGGTGGTTGCATCTGAAGTGATCGTAGGTTTGGATAGGTTTACCACCGTACCGGTTACGGATGTACGGGCACTTTCGCAGCCTGGCAACTGTACTTCCCAATCATAAAAATAGTAGTAGTAGCCCGCGTCCGTTGCACTGTTTCCTGTGATGGAAACCACGTTGCTGACGGTATACGGGAAAGAAGCACCGGCGCTGTTCCTATAAAGGTCAATCGTTGCACCGGATATCTTAATGAACATGCCGGATGCTGCGGAAATGTCAAAGTTGAGATCTGCACGACTTTCCCCGGCCGGCAGGTTCAGGGTGATGGTGTGAAGCACGTTGCCGCCTTGTGCATCCAGCACTTCAATGGTGCGCGATCCCGCAGTATTGGCATACACTTTTACCGACTTCAGCTTGATGTCCTGCAACGCATCAAAGAACAACCCGTGATCTGAATTGGCCGTGAAATAGCCGCCGGCACCAATGGAGTTGTCGGAAGGCCCTGCGCTTTGCGGACCCTGGACATCCGTTGCAGCCACATAGTAAGTAGTGGTTGAGCTGATGTTCGGGTTGTAGGTGGTGCCGGTGTTCACCAGATTGCCACCTGAAGCGGCATCATACCAGTGGTAAGTAATACCTGTACCGCCCCCGGTTGCAGAAAGGTTGACTGTTCCTGCGTTGCATGTCACATCTCCTTGTGTAGTGGGTGTTGTGAGGAGGGAAATGGTGACCGTCAGCGATTTGCTGTCGGAACCATTGGTATTGGTAGCGGTGAGCGTGACCGTGTAGGTTCCGGAGGCGGTGTAGGTATGGGTTGGATTTTGTTGGGTGGATGACCCGCCGTCACCGAAATTCCAACTCCAGCTGGTGGCATTGGATGATTTATCGGTGAAGGAAATAACACCGTCACAACTTCCACCGGTTGAGGAGGTGAAGTTAGCTGTGGGGCTTGTGCCCTGGGATGCACATTGAACAGCTCCCAGCGCGTCGATACGTCCCGACCCCAGTTTGCCGGCATAACTTGGGTTCAGGTTGTCGATATTGATGGCAGTGCTTTTCAGGCATTGCTTCACTTCCGCCGGTGTCAGGTTCGGATTGGCGGAAAGCATCAGGCCGGCCAACCCTGATACAAGTGGAGCTGACATGGAAGTGCCCGTGTTGTTGTAGTAGCTGCTCGGGTATCCGGTGCTGTAAATGTTGGTGCCAGGTGCTGAAAGATCCACCCATGTTCCATAGGTTGATCCCGAGTTCTTGGTGTCGTTCTCGGTGGTATTTGCCACCCCGATCACTTCCGTATACGTGCCTGGATAGTTGTTGCTTTGGCTTCCGGTGTTGCCGGCAGAGCCCACCAGTACACATCCTTTGTTGTATGCATATGTGATGGCATTCTGTTCGGTTTGGCTGGAACTGGTTGAACCGAACGACATGCTGATCACGTTCGCACCGTTGTCAGCGGCATAGGTGATGGCCTGGGTGGTGTTCTTCAGGCAAACGCCTCCGCATTCATATCCGGTTTTGAGTGGCATCAGCGTGATGCCTGCACCGATGGAGGCGATGCCGTTGTTGTTGTCGGTAGCAGCCCCGGCAATGCCGGATGTATGACTGCCGTGGTTCCAGTTGTTTCCCGTGGTTGATTCCGGACTCGGGTCGTTGTCGCTCTGGCCGAAATCCCATCCGCGGTAGTCATCCACAAAACCGTTGTTGTCATCATCTTTTCCGTTCCCGGGAATTTCATCGGCGTTGTTCCATATGACCGGCTTCAGGTCGGAATGCTCAACAGAAATGGCGCCGTCTACCATGGCAACGATGATATTCGGGTCGCCCTTGGTGATGTCCCATGCTTCGGCCGCGCGGATCTTGAACAGGTGCCACATGTTGCTTTGGCTGTAAAGGGGGTCGTTCGGACTGTAGTCGAGATGCTTGACCGGTATGCGTTCGGCATACTCAACAGTCGGATCCTGTTCCAGATCGTGGATGAGTTGCATCACATCTTCATATTTTGAGAAAGTGACCGTATAGGTGCGTGCCAGTACATCCGATTTGGAGAAGTAAAATGGCCTGGCCAGTGCTGTTACTCCGTACTTTTCAGTCAGCGGTACCAATGCAGGAAGGCTTTCGATCGCCACGCTTTCGCTGGTTTGTTTGGCAAAACGACAGGCGACATTGTCTTTGAGCTTGACATAAATCTGGCCTGCTTCGAAATCATCCGTTTCCTGCTGAGCTTGTATCGTGGGGCTCCAGAACATGCTCATGCCCCATGTGAGCACCAGCGCTAGCATCAGGTTGATGTGTTTTTCTATGGGAGATTTTTGATTGCGGTAACAGGCGGTTGTATAGCCTGATTTGGGAGTCACGTCAACGGACTCGGATCGGGGTGGATTGGAGAGGAGTACCCCAAAGTCCTCATTGTTTCTAGGTGTTTTCATACAAACTGTTTTTAATGCGTCAACTGGATGAGAAATTGGTCTTAATCAAATCTTTATCGGATCAGGCTCACACGCCCTACACGTTTCCATTGTTCGCCATTGCAATCTTGTGCCTTGATTAACCACACATATACATCCTCCTGCGCGATTTCCGTACTACCATTGGCGGTTCCGTCCCACCCCGCGAGGGATGTGGTGGAATAGATGAGGTTGCCCCACCGGTCGAAGATGTACATTTCAAATTGGCAGTAATTGTATGATCCCACGGTAAAGTAGTCATTCACGCCATCTTTATTGGGCGTAAAGACATTCGGTACGTAGATGGCTGAGATGTCTTTTACGCATACGGTACGCCGGATTGTATCGTGGCATCCGTATTGGTTCTCAATAAACAAGCTAACCAGATAGCAACCCGTGTCTGCGAACACGTGGGTCGGATTGGTGTTGGTTGATGTTGTGGAATCACCGAAATCCCAAAACCAGGTGATTGCATTTGAGGATTTGTCGATGAAGTTGACCACCGGATTCATGATGCTAACGGTCACAGGATCGGGTAGGAAATCTGCGGCCGGATCAACAATGATGTTGTTTACAACACCGGTATCAATCACCTGGCACCCGTGTGAATCTGTTACGGTTACATAATAAATACCCTGGCATAGCGAGTCTTGGTTGTCAGACGTGTTGCCGGAGTCCCATACAAACTGATAGCCGGGTATGCCACCGGATGCACTTACAGACGCGGCGCCCTGGCAATTTCCGCAAGTTTCATCCCATGTGGTAACGGAGCTGACAACCGGTACAGGTTCGGTTACTGTGGTGGTGGCCACATCAATGCATCCATTGCCATCTGTGATTGTTACGGTATGGGTGCCGGCACAAACGGCTGTGCAAGAGGTCTGGTCACATCCATTGCTCCATATGTAGGTGTAAGGCGGCGTGCCCTGCGAGGTGATGGTTACCGAGGTGGTTCCGTCGCATATTCCACCACAACTTGCGTCTGTTGCGCTTGCTGAGATAGTGGGGCCACCAATATTGCCGATGGTTTGACTGGCCTGGTTAACGCATCCGTTTCCGTCGGTCACCGTTACGTCATAAGACCCCGGGCACTTGTCGTTGCAGGTTGCTGATGTGCATCCATCACTCCACATGTAGGAGTACGGTCCTGTACTGTTTGCAGAAACCGAAACGGATCCGTTGCATTGCCCGCAAACCGAACCTGTGCCTGAAGTGGTCAGGGTGGGTGGGGGATTGATGTTTACCGTCATGCAAGCTTCTGCGGTAACGTTATTGCCGTCTGTAATGGTTACGCAGTATTGGGTGGTCGCAGGAGGGCACACCGAATGTGGGCCGGGTCCTGACAGGCTGGGGTCGCTCCATTGATATTGGTAGGGCGGATCGCCTCCGAATGCGTTCTCTTTCACCGTGGCGCATTCACCTTCACACAGGGTGGTGTCGTTGAGTACGACGGATGGGTTGCATGAAACGTATACGGTTACCTGGTCTGTAATTGTACATCCGTTGGCATCCGTAATGGTGACTGTATATGTTGGACTCGTGTTGACCACATTGGTGACCGTGATGGTGGCAGACGTGCCGCCATTCGACCAATTGTATGTGTATGTTGGTGTGCCGCCACCCGGTGTGCAGGTGAGGTCGCTTGTAGGGGTGTCATCCGAGCATACATACAGATCTGAAGGCATGTTCAGGGTAAGAGGGTCGGGTTCTGTTACGGTTGCATCCGAGGTGATGGTGCAACCATTGGCGTCGGTTACCGTGAGCGCATAGGTTCCCGGACCAACATTGGAGACGTTGGAATTGGTGGCGCCGTTGCTCCAGACATAGGTATAGCCAGGTGTGCCGCCTCCATAATCGGATGTAATTGAACCGCTGTTATCGCCTGCGCATGGGATGTCAGTTGGTGTGAGAGAAAGCGTAAGTGGTGGTGGAGCTATGATGTTGATGGTTTGAATGTCTTCACAGCCGTCGCTGCTGCTGGTGGTTACTGTGTAGGTGCCCGGAGTCAATCCGGTGATGGTGGATGTGGTTTTTCCATTGCTCCAGAGATAATCGTACGGTCCGGTACCGGCAGAAACCGTAACGGTGCCGCTTCCATCATCGTCACCGTCACAAAGGATGTCGACTGTGGAGGTAGAGGTTTGTAAAATGCAACAGGTCGGGAAGGAAGGGAAATTGCCCTGGCCGCAGCAGTATTCATAGTCGCCTTTGATGCAGCCATGGTTGATTTCCTGACACAGTTTACAGAGGCATGTGCCATTGGTGGTGGATTGGCTTACGCAGTTGGGGTGGTCACATGAACCTGGTGCGTCCACCACACAACCTTCTTTCACGCCGATCAGGTTTCCGTAGGCAATCCAGCTGGTCGGACTTCCCTGAATATCCACCGTTACATCAAAGCATTCGCGGTTGCCCAGGATCGGGATAAATGTGGGACCTGTGGCGGGGTACATACAGGCGATGCAGCCCCATTCAATATCATTGCCGGTTATTTTGGGAGTCAGTGATGTGCCGCCTCCATTATTGGAGTTCACCAGCGGATTAGGTGTAGCGGCTAAAACGGTGCCTCCAGTGATAGAAAGCATCCATCCTTTGTTGGCTCTTTTTCCGTTGGTTTCGTCAATGCAAACATGGAATCGAAGGCGATACACGCAGCCGCCTAGGTCGGAATATCCGTTGTATACCATGCTGTTTCCATCACATGCAAGAGAGCGTGCATGCATGGAAATAAGCATCAAAAGTACTGCAAACCATTTGATGCTGGAGGAGTGCGTTGCGTGGTTCATGTTGCCTGGGTTTGTTATTGGATCACGATGCGTGTTGAAGCGTTGAAGTCATTTTCGCCGGTTGCCTGTATGAAGTACAAGCCGGTGTTGGAATCGGTATTGATTGAGATCTCGTACGTGTTCGGTTGGATGGTTTTTGATGTAAATGGTATCAGTCTTCCCAAAACATCGCGAACAACAATATTCATTATCGTGTTGTCAGTAGGCGCTGTCAGCTGGAAAGTTCCTGTTTTGCTAGGATTCGGGTACGCATTTAGTAAGTATTCTGCAGGTGATGCAGGGGGGTGAACACCCACAAAGTCTGGAAAGAATCCGCTGGCGCAGCAATATTCATATCCATTTCTGATGCATCCATGTACAATATCATAACATGCTTTACAAAGGCAGGTTCCTCCGGATGTAGATTGGCTTACACAATTTGGATGATCACACGAACCGGGGCCATCCACGATGCACCCCTGTTCAGTGCCAATATAGTTTCCAAGCAACCTCCATTCAGATGGAATTCCCTGGATGTCAACCGTGATTTCAAAACACTCTTTGTTGCCAAGTATTGGAATGAAAATATTTCCGGTGGAATCATGCATACACTCCAGGCAACCCCATTGGATTTCGTTTCCAGTAATTACGGGTGTGAATGAAGTGTTCCCACCATTTTGAATGTTGCTAATTGTGTCTGGTGATGTGGATAGAATTGTTCCCCCGGTTATGGATAATAGCCACCCTTTGTTGGGTTTTTTGCCGTTTGTTTCATCAATACAAATGTTGAATTGTATCCGGTAGATATTATTACCCAGATTTTTATATCCGTTAAAAATAGCACTATGTCCATCGCACCCCCAAGTACTGGATTGAGCCATAAGAACAAGGAGTGTGACAAAAATTCCCGTTCGTAAAAAGTTGACTATGTTAATTTCTGATAGCATAGTTTATTCAATCATGACTCTGGTTGCTGCAGAAAAATCATTCTTTCCGGAGGTTTGTACAAAGTACCATCCGGGAGGAAAGGGTTCCTGCAGAGATATGAGGTAAACGGATGTTGTTTGAGGGTGAATACTGCATGGTACTTTTCGTCCAAGTATGTCTCTCACTACAATGGATTCTGCTACATTTTCTCTTGGTATCACCAGGTGGAAATTGCCTGTATGGCTTGGATTGGGAAAAACCCGAATGGCTTGCTTGGCTGTTTCTGTGGCCGGTGCGCTATTGATGAGGTTGGTTTCATCGCGAAGGCATGCTGAAAAGTAGTGACTGTTCAAATCGCCGGCATTGATGGTATCGAAAGGAATGTTGTGGTTTTCAGCAATGATATTGTCGTAGAAGTAACCGGATACGTATATCTTATTTTCACGGTAATGAATTCCGTATGGGTCAACCGTTGCCGTGCCAGCCAGTTGCCGGATCCATACTCGCTTGCCGTTCTCATCGACCGTGTATATGAATGCGGAATTCGCGCCTGGGCATACCAATGTTGTATCATCCAGGTGCAATGAGTCACTGAACATGCCGGTTATTGAGAAAAGGTTGCCATTTGTAGAGGCTGCCCTGGGGATGTCTTGATTGATGCCGCCAAAGTGGTTGGCCCATATCATTTTTCCATTATTGGTATATCCAAGAAGAAGCACGTCGTAGCTGCCCTTGTTGTGATAATCGAGGCTATCCAAATAAGTGGCATAATCTCCGCCAACCATGATGCGATTGTTTTTGTTTACTGAAATGGTGTTTCCGTGAACTTCTCCGGGGCCGGTTACATGTCGGATCCAGCTCAAGGAGCCGTTCTTTTCGTAACGCGCAACAAATAGGTTGTGGTTGCTGCCATACGCGTGCAGTGTAGTTGATTCGAAGGTGGCGCCGTCGCTGTAGCTCCCTGTAACATAATAGGCGTCAGGTGAAATAGCTACTTTGGATCCGTTATTTCCGCTGCCGGAACACATGGCTCCCCATTGGAAAATACCGGAGGGATCCACCTGCAGTATGAAGAATGTTTTTCCACTCAGATTGGGCAGTGAAACATTGTCTTTGTTTATGTTTCCATAGAACTGTCCGGTCAGGACCAGGCTATTGTCTGTATCCACCTGCAGATCCTGTGGCATGCAAAAGATCATGTTGGGGATGTGGACTTCGCTTTGCAAGTGACCCTGAGGGTTAAACTTCGCAATGAATAAGGTTTGGTTTGGGCTCTGGGTTGAAATTAAGGTTGTGTCTATGAAAGCCGAGTCATTGATTCCTCCTGTAACTACGATATTCCCAAGTTTATCAATCGTCAGTGCTGAAGCTTCATCGTTAAGGGCGCTACCAATGGTGCGGACCCAAAGGGTTGAGCCCAACGTATCTTGGGCCATAACGAAAATGTCACTGTTGCCGCGACTTACAAAGGTATCAGTATCAAAAATAAGGGTGTCTCGGAAGTTGCCCGTAATGTAGATGCGGTCAGATTCGTCGCGTACAACAGCAGTGGCAATGGATCGGTCAATCCTTACTGACGCATCAATCCATTGCAATTCCTGTGCTTTAACTTGAAAGCTTAGGTAAACGCATACCACTTGAAACAGAAGTTTTTTCAGCATGCAGATTGTGTTACCAATTTGATATTTAGCTCATTGGGCGGAATATTCCGTTATTAAATCTACTGGAAAATCGGGTAATGAACAAACACGGCCAGTAGGAGTAGGGGATTGAGATGTGTTTGTATTGTGGTTTGAGAAGGATGAAGATAAGCGGTTTCAGGGGGCTTAAATGTAAGCAAGGTGCAAGGTGCTTTTTGATCAAGCTAGTTTTGGTTAATTCTTAGGATCTCCGGTAGGTTAAAAAGTGATTAAAAAATACATCACGTTTAAAAAAAATAACAAAAATATTTATTCATTCTTTCGTGAAACCTTGAATCCTTATTATGGTATACTCCCCTAAGCGAACTACCTATAAAATCTGTGCCGGGCGTAGGAATCTGTTTATGTCTTTTTGTTACCAAGAAAATGGCATGTTTTAAGTGTGGTTCCATCATACATTAATTTCTATTATATTGCTGGTTATCTGATATGTATGGATATTTTGTGAGTGATCTTTCCTGTTTGTATTTAAATTCGACTAGAAAGAAATAGATGCAAAAAAAAGTTAAAATTGGCCATTTGAAGGCTTTGTGGTTCGTTCTTTTTGGCATATAGGTAACTTATGTGTTTGCCATGCGTAAGAATAACCGTTTTTTTTGAATAAAATTAAATGTAATTTATTGTTTTTCTGTTAGATATGGTAGTTTGCGTCCGTAATCGATCAGGATATTTGACAAAGTAGAATTACTCTATTGGAAAGGTGTGTTTGGTTTTGATCGAGGTTAAGGTTGTGTTGATCTAAAAAATAAAGCAGATGCATATCCGGTGTTCATTGAGATGAACCTGCCTTTTCAAAAATGAAAAAGAGCAACGCTAAAGAGGAAATTTGTCAGTTGATGCTTCTCTTTTTCAGATGTGTATGTCGTATTTTTGTGTAAATTATCACTTAGCAGTTGAGATAATTACATTCAAAATGGAATTTGTCAGGTGTGAAAATCCACTGGTGAGAAGTGTGTGTCATTATCAGTGTACGTAATTTTACCTGTCGTTTGATGCAGTTGAATGTCAAAAGATCTTAGTTAACATGGAAGAGAAGATGGTAGCGTCGGTTGGTTCTCCTCAACTGGATGAGGAGATAAAGAAGGTTTTTCTTTCCGAGAGCACTGAAAAGGTGCTGAAGTTTTTTTCCCGACAGGGCAAAGCCAGTAGTCATGATGAGGAATTCAGCAAAAAGGAACAAAAACTAAAAAAGATTATTCAGGATGAGGCCGGGGAAGACATCCTTAGGTTTATAACTGAACAGGCTCCGCTCAATAGTGACCGGACGATCTTATTGCTTTCATCAACGGATATTACCTATGAGGTGTCGCTCTCAAATTCCAGTCAGATTAAGACTGTCATTGATTTGGGTGTGATTAACTACAAGAATGATTTGAATACTTATTTCCCCTTGGTGAACAGTGTGTTACCGGATGCTGGCATCTATATTGGTTGTGTGGAAACCACCAAGCATCGTTGGATCCGGTTCAGCAAAGGACATCGCTGGATTTCGGCTAAAGTCATGTGGATGTTTGATTTTATGGTGAACCGGGTTTTTGCCAGGTTGTCTTTCACCAAGTCGGTCTATTCTCTTCTGTCTCGCAACCGCTATTTTGTGGTTTCAAAAGCAGAAGTACTGGGTAGGTTGAGTCATGCCGGTTTTGAGATCATTGGTTATGAAGAAGCCAATAATTTGATGTATTTCTCGGCCATGAAGACAGGGTTTCCGAGCAAGAAGAAGAATGTTCCCGATGGCCTGCTGCTTAAAATGAGGCGTGTAAGTAAAGGTGGAAAGATGATTGGTATCTACAAGGTCAGGACGATGCACCCTTATTCAGAATACATTCAGGATTATGTTGTGAAGATGAATGGTTATAATGACGTGGGTAAACCAAACTATGATTTCCGCATTACCAGTTGGGGTAAGCTCATTCGCAAGCTGCATATAGACGAAATACCACAGTTGATTAATGTGTTGAAAGGTGAGCTGGCGATCGTGGGGGTGAGACCCTTGACTCAATTTGGCTTTAAATCGCTTCCTGAGGATCTTCAGAAGGAACGTATCAAATACCGTCCCGGCTGCATTCCGCCTAACGTTGCATTGGGGTTAACGGGGTTTGATGGCGTCGTCCGGGCAGAAAGAATTTATCTGCATAGCCGGAAAAAGTATGGTGTTTTGGTTAACTTCAAATACTTTTGGATGGCCATATACAATATGGTCACAAAAAGAAAGTTGAGTGCCTGAAATCAGTCACTCAGAAAAACGATAGTAAAACCAATTGCCATACTTGATTGATCCCTTGATACCGGAGGTGCTTTTATGAACAGATTATTTGCCGCGATTTTATTGTTATTTGCTTTGGCTTCCTGCGTTCCCCAGCGAAAAACAGTTTATGTACAATCCACCAATGAGACCAAAAGTGGTCTGGAAAATTGGACGGGTACAAAACAACGACTCAAGATCAGCCCATTTGACATGCTGTACGTTCGGGTGACATCTATTGACAACCCGGAGTACAATTTCTTCAATGAAGAAAATAAGATCAATACGTCGATCACAGATGCCAGTCTTGCAGTCACCTCCTATACAGTGGATGAAAACGGGTATATCCTGCTTCCGGTTATCGGCAAGGTGAAAGTGAGTGACTATACCCTCCAAGAGGCCGCAAAAGTGTTACAGGAGCATCTGAAAGCTGTGCTCAGTTCTCCCATTGTTTCCATTCGTTTTGTCAATAATTCCATAACCGTCCTCGGTGAGGTGAACAACCCGGGAACTTATTCGTATACATCCGAACAATTGAACATTTTCAAGGCCATTGGGATGGCGGGAGACATTTCAGAATACGGTAACAGAAACGAAGTGATTTTGATTCGCGAGAATGGAAGTGAAATCCAGAAGAGACGGATTGATCTCACCAAAGACCAGGTGTTCAAGTCGGAATACTATTACCTGCGTCCCAACGATGTTATTTATGTGTCTCCCTTGAAGATTCGCCGCTTCGGCATGAAGGAGGTACCGTATTCACTCATTTTGTCGGTTGGAAATACCGCCATGGTTGTACTGGTGTTTTATTTGAACTATATTAATTCGCGCTAGAAGAATGGAGAGCGGACAGTCGCACGAAAGTTTTTATTACGTCAAATATGCCCTGCAGAAACTCAAGCAGTATTGGTATTTTTTCGCTTTATCGGTTGTAGGGTTCGGTAGCCTTGCGTACTTCGTGAACTGGTATCTGCAGCCGGTATATGAGGTGGGAAGCCTGATTCTGATTGATGAATGGCACAGCAGCGACCCCTCGGATGAGTTCATGAAGTCGTTCTCCATTTTTACCCCGACCAGTGATATCAACAAGGAAATCCGCAAGCTGAAGTCCTTTGAGCTGATTCATCAGGCCCTCGAGCAAACCCATGCGGAAGTCAGTTACAATGCGGTGACCAACACGATCCGAAAGATCGAACTCTACGATGACTGTCCCTTTCGGGTGGTGATTGATCGGGAACATGTGCAGCCGCTCGGGGTGAAGTTCGATGTTGTTCCCGTATCAAATGAAAAGTTCCGGTTACATCTTGAGAAGCCGGATGGCGAAATAGATCTCTATAATTACGCCAGGGAAGAGCAGTCAACAACCGACCCTTTCGGCATCGATCAAGAGTACAAGTACGGAGACACCATTATAACCCCGGCCCTTAGCCTGATCGTTTACCGGAACCTTGAAAGAAACGCCCATTTTGCCAATGAAACCCGGTACCAGTTCAAGTTCAATGACCTGAACCGGTTGATGTACGATATTCAAAAGGAACTTACCGTGGAGCAGGTAGGGAAAGATATCCAGGCCATCAGTATCAAACTGAAGGTGAAACGCCCGCAACGTGGCATCGACTTTATCAATGAGCTTACCAAAGCTTATGTCCTGCGCAATCTGGATAAGAAAAGTTCCATGGCTGAGAACTCCATCAAATATATTGATCGCGAGATTGCTTCCATTGAAGGAACACTGACCGAAAATGAGTCAGACCTGCAAAAATTCCGGTCAGCCCACAAAGTGATGGAAATGAAAACCGTTTCCGATCAGGCATTTAAAAATGTGGAAGACCTGGAAAGCCAGAAAGCTGAACTGGAATCCCGTGACAAATACTACAATTATGTACTCGATAATGTTGACGGTGATCACGGCAAGGTGAACCTTGCCATGCCCTCTTCCATGGGCGTGAATGATCCTGTGCTCGCGGGAATGATTGAAGAATACCTGAAGCTGAGCATCGAAAAGAACAACATGGTGGAAGGGGATAAAACCATGAACCCTTATTTCAAAACCATCCAGGACAAAATGATGGGCCGGAGAAAAGCCCTGATGGAGTACATTCAGTACATGGTGAAAACCAATGACGTTTTGCTGGCTTCAGTGGATAGCCGCCTGAATGAGGAAAACTCAAAGATCACCCGGCTGCCGGGAACCGAAAGGGAACTGGGGGGCATCGAGCGTAAGAAAGGCCTGAATGACGAGGTCTACAAATACATGCTTCGCAAAAAGGCGGATGCACAGATCGCAAGAGGCGCCAATCTCCCGGACAACGATATCCTTGAAGGTGCCAAGCTGACCCAGATGGATCCCGTGGCCCCGAAAAAAGCCATTAACTACCTCGTGGCCATATTCGCCGGATTTACACTGCCGTTTTTCTTCCTGGGCATCAAAACCATACTTAATAACGCCATCCTGGATGAGCAGATGCTGCTGTCCGTAACACGTCTGACACTGATCGGACGCGTGTACCGGAAGTCAGGCCAGAAAGAACTCTCCATCCTCGAAGATTCACCGAAATCACCGGTTTCCGAATCCATTCGTTCATTGCGTACCAACGTGGAGTTTTTCGCATCCGACCAACAACATAAAGTGATTCTGTTCACCTCATCCATGTCCGGAGAAGGTAAATCGTTTTGCTCGCTTAACCTGGCGCACAGCCTGTCATTGGCTAAGCGTAAAACGGTAATCATTGACTTTGACCTGAGACGTCCCAATGCTTACGAACCGTTCAATAACGAACGACCCGGACTCGTCGCTTTCCTGAATGGTGACACAGATGATGTGGATGCCATCATCGCACCCACCGGTATTCCGGGTTTTGATTGTATCAGCGTAGGTGATGTGCCGGAAAACCCAGCAGAGCTGGTTGACTCGGAACGAACGCAATACCTGATCGATCAGTTGAAGGTGTCATACGACTACGTGGTGATCGATACCGCCCCCGCCGGGTTGGTCAGTGAAACATTTGTGTTGATGAAATACAGCGACATGAAAATCATTGTCGCACGCAAGGGCGTAACCCTGCGGTCCGGTCTTTCCAACCTGGTTGGTGAAATTAAATCCAAAGAAATGGAAGATGTCTACTGCCTGCTGAACGACGTGGATGTGACAGGAACCGTTTACGGCAGAGACAACAAATACTTTAATAAGAAAGCATAGCCTTGCTATGCCGTGTTAAGGTAAGATGTGCATGAACCCGTCGGTTGGTTCCCGTGAAGTGTCTTATAACTTAAAAGTGAAGAATCGCGAATGAAGATGTGATGGAGATGGGGGATGATCACTAAATCCCGGTACAGCATTCGCAACAGGCTATGGCAAATTCTACACATGAATTATTCGGCGCAAGACAATTTCTGTTTTCACCGGTTACCTGTGATCAACTGGAACACTGGCAGCATGTGCGGCTGGGAGGGAACCA
The DNA here is from genome assembly GCA_020635855.1 of Flavobacteriales bacterium. Lineage (NCBI taxonomy): Bacteria > Pseudomonadati > Bacteroidota > Flavobacteriia > Flavobacteriales > Flavobacteriales bacterium. The sequence goes on from JACJYZ010000002.1 coordinate 1,303,601, forward strand.
CCTGTATGCGCATCCCCTGATCCAGGTGGATGTTGCCGGGAATGAACCAACGGATACCGAACTCGCACTTGTCGGTCACATCATAGATCCCGACCAGCCGAACCACCAGAACAAAGACATCCTCAAAGATTTCCTTTCAGGTGATACAACCGTTGACGGAATCACAAAGAAACTTTACCGCTATCCGGGGCGCTTTGTGCTGATCGTTCGCAAAGCCGATCAATGGTATGTTTTTCATGATGCATGCGGACTGAAATCCGTTTTTTATACGCGCACAAACGGTCAGCTGTATATGGCATCCCAGCCCTTGCTGCTGAAACATGTGTTGCCATTGAAGGAAGGAGAACGGTTCGATGAGTACCAGGCTTCCGTTTTCAAAAAGGCTACACTGGAACACTGGATTCCCTGTGGAATATCGTTGTTTGAAGATGTTCAGCAATTGGTGCCCAACCACTACCTGGATGTAAGGAATTACACACAGGTGCGTTTCTGGCCCGTTCGACAGTTGCAAAGAATGGACATGCAGGAAGCGGTGGAGAAGGCGTCCGAGTTGCTGAGGAAGTCTGCAGTGGCATATCACCACAGGTTTAAACTTGCCCTGGCCCTCACGGCCGGTTTCGATTCCCGAACCATCCTGAGTGCCTGCAAGCCCGTTGCCGATGATATTTACTTCTATACCCTGCAGTACCGCAAACTGAAGAAGGGTTCGACTGAGTTGAAAGTGCCCCGGAAGATCCTCTCCGCATTCGGTTACAAACACCATGTGATCGATTGCCGCAAGGAAGTGGATCCCGGGTTTGCAGCGGTATACAATGCCAATTCGGATATGGCGCATCTGTGCGACTGGGGCGTGATCTCGCACGGCATGTCAGCAGAATACCCGTCTGACAGGGTGGCTGTGAAAGGCAACTGTGCTGAAGTTGGGCGCTGCTTTTACTATAAGCATGGTACGCACGAACCCGTGACATCTGCTTCCGATATCGTGAACAGGATTCCGCACTGGGATAAGCTGCCATTTGTGAATGTACGCATGCATGAATGGTACGAAGAACTGACAACGTCCGATGCCCTCCATGGCTACGATATCCTGGATATGTTTTACTGGGAACACCGAATGGGTAGCTGGCAGGCACAAAGCCAGCTCGAATCGGATATGGTATATGAATCGGCAACACCTTATAACAACCGGGAATTGCTGGATATCATCCTGGCCGTTGATCCTGCCTTCCGAAGCAAACCCGATTTCACCTTCTTCCGCAACATCGTGATGCGATTGTGGCCGGAAGCACTGGATGTGCCCATCAATCCGCGCTCATCTTTTCATTATTTTCGCGTGCTTAAAAATGTCCTGAAAGCCAAGCTGAAAGGCCGGGTCAATTATGAATAGCCATGTTATCCTTCTTTAACAAATTCCTCTCCGGCACGCACGCCCGATCCGTCAAAGCGATCAAGAACATCATCAGCTCCTTCGCCATCAAAGGCGTGAGCATGGTTATCAACATCCTTCTTGTACCGTTGACCATTCATTATCTGAGCCCTACCAAATACGGCTTATGGCTTACCATCGGCTCCATCATGGGTTGGGTGAATTTCTTCGATATCGGACTTGGACACGGTTTGCGAAACAAGCTGGCAGAATCTTTTGCAAAGGATGATATGAAAAAGGCGCAGTCCTACGTGAGTACAGCGTATGTTTCCATTGCCGCGCTCAGCATGGTGGTGTTTCTGATCTTCAGCATTGCCAATCATTTCATCAACTGGTACGAGTTGCTCAATATCCCGTCCGATATTGATGAAGACATGCATGCCATTACCTTGCTGGTGTTCCTAATGTTTTGCATCCAGTTCATTTTGCAGCTCATTAACAGCATATTCCTGGCCAACCAACAACCGGCGCGTGTTTCCTTCAACGCCATGCTCGGTAACATTCTGATCCTGGTGGGTGTGCTTCTGCTGAAGCAGTTCGGAGACGGATCGCTTTACCAGGTGGCTTTGCTGTTCTCTACCATGCCAGTACTTGTGTTGCTGGTCATCAATCTCTTTTACTACAGAACCAGCTTCCGTGCGTACTATCCGAAATTCAGTGCCATTGATTTCAAGGCGCTCGGCGACGTGTTGAACCTGGGTGTGAAGTTTTTCATCATCCAGGTGACGATCCTGGTGTTTTATGAAATGAGCAACTTTCTTATCAGTCGCTATTTCGGACCCGGAATGGTGCCGCCATACACGGTGGCATTCCGCTATTTCGGTATCCTCACCATGGCTTTCAGCATCATCATGTCGCCATTCTGGTCGGCCTATACCGAAGCCTATACCAAAAGGGATTTTGCATGGATCACCAAGTCTATCCGGCAGCTTTTGCGCATCTGGTTGCTTATGGTTGTCGGGGCGGTAGTTATGTTGATTTTTTCCAAGCAGATGTACTTCCTTTGGGTGAAGGATGAAGTGACGGTGGATTTCGATATTTCTTTGTTCATGATGATTTTTGTGGTGGTCACATCATTTGGTAACATTTTTATCATGTTGCTTAACGGCATCGGAGATATACGTTTGCAGATGATCGTGAACCTGATCGGCATGGCAGCCTTTTTCCCGGTTTCCTATTTGTTTGCCGTGATGTGGGGCATGGGCGTGGCAGGTATCATCCTGGCCACCATCATTTGTAGTTTTTACGGGCCGGTGATCGCGCCCTGGCAGGTGAGGAGGATATTAAGGAATGCAGAAGCGATGCAGTCCGAAAAGCAATGAAGACAATGACGAATCAACAATTACTGACAGCCGTTATTCCTACGTTCAACCGCAAGCGGGAGCTTTCGCAGTTGCTCGGGCAGCTCAAGGCACAACAGCAGCCCGACGTGCGGTTCAATATGGTGGTAGTGGTGGATGGTTCCACCGACGGTACCCTGGAAATGCTCCGGGATGAATACCCCGAGGTGCACGTGGTATCCGGCGACGGCAACTGGTGGTTCACACGCTCCATCAACGAGGGATGCCGCTATGCCGTTGAACAACTGAAGTCGGATATCATCCTCACCCTGAATGACGACGTTCAACTTCCGGATCATTACCTGCGCGACATCACCAAAAGTTATTTCGATGCAGGGGCAAACGTGATCATGGGATCGGCGTCGTTTTCCGTGAGTACACCCCGACTGATCACCTTTTCAGGATTCAAGAGCCAGAACCGCCTGCTGCTCAAGTACCACAAATACGTGCCCCCGTTCACATACATGGAACCGGGTGAACTTACAGGCTATGTGCCATCCATCACATTACCCACCCGTGGCGTGGTGATGCCGGCCGATGTATTGAAACGCCTGAACTATTTTGACGACAAGACATTTCCTCAATACAATTCCGATTACGATTTCGTGCTCCGTGCCGCCCGCAAAGGCGTGAAAGTGTTCGTGAGCTATGATGCATACGTGCTGGAAAACATGCAGCTGACCAGCGGCGGCAATCCCCGGCTGGTGAAGAGTTTCGGTGCCTACCTGCGCAATATTTTCAAAAACCGGTATTCCTCCAATTACTTCTTCAACCAGTTGAATATGTCGTGGAGATTCGGGTACAAACTGTTGTTCCCGTTTTATTTCTTCGTGGCAGTGGCTGTGATCCCGTACGTCTACATCAAGTACAAACACTCATCCCTGAATAAGGTGGTGGACGGAAAAAATTAGCGCTATGCTCAGAAGGATACTGGCATTACCGATGAAAGAACTTGTCAACTACGCCGCGGTGTTCGGCTTGGTTGCGGTTAGCGGTATGCCGTTCTTTTTCAAGTCGGCACTGAATTCTGTATTCCTTTGCATGTTTGTGCTGTTCGTGTTCCTGAAAAGAAGCATTCCCTTCAATCCGAAACACCTGGCCATTGTGGCAGTGTTCTTTTTCGTGGAGGTGCTGCAGGATATCTTCATCTATGACATTGCCATTGCCACTTTCATCGGAAGTTATACCCGGTTCTTTCTGGCCATTCTTACCGTTACAATTTGCGACAGGAAGTTTACCCGGTATTACGTGAACATCATTTATGTGCTTACCCTGATCGGGTTTGTGTTCTACGTGCCTTCCGTGTTATCCAATAATGTGAGGGGCTTTTTCGAAAGCAGCATATGTCCGTTTTTTCCGCCACTCGGACTGGGTACCGAAGACAACCCGTTTTATGACCATCAGCCCACGGTGATGATATACACGTTTCACCCTGTGCTGAAAGAGTTCCGCAATTCGGGTCCGTTCTGGGAACCCGGTGCATACGGGGTGTTCCTGTTGTTTGCGATCATCTTCAACGTGATCCGCACCGGAACCCTGATCAACAAGAAAAACATCGTGTTCGCCATCGCTGTGATCACCACCATCTCTACCACGGGGTATGCGGCATTGTTCGTGATTGTTACATCCTTTTACCTCGTGAAAGGCACAATATCCAACCGGTTGTTCATGGTGTCGATGCTGGTGCCCGTATCCATCCTCATGTTCGTAAGTTTCGATTTTCTGGGGCAGAAGGTGGAAAAGAACATGGAGCTGAAAGATGACCCAAGTTCCAGGTTCGGAAGCGCCTATGCCGACGTGCAGGACTGGGCAACCAGCCCCTTCATCGGATGGGGAAAAGGAGAGATGCGGTTTGGAGGGCGGGAGTTCACTTTTTTCAGTGATGACCAACATCGTAACAATGGGTTATCCGATCTCCTCGCAACTTACGGTATCTTTGCATTCATTACGCTTTTGGTTAACTATTTCAGAACGCTCAAAACCATGTGCCTGTCGCACTCATTTCCTCAAGGATTCGCACCGCTGGCTTTTGCCGTGATCCTGCTACTGGGGTTCAGCCAATCGCTGTTTCAGTACCCGTTCTTCCTCAGCATCATGTTTATGCATATCATTTATAAAGACAGGCTGGGGCGTTTGGGGATGACGCCGGTGGAAGTGGAGTGATGGGAATTAGGAATTAGAAATTAGGAATTAGGAATTAGGAATGAAATACTATGTGATCACACCTGCGAAGAACGAGGAAGCCTACATCCGGCTCACACTCGACTCCATGGCTCAGCAAACATTGAAGCCTGAGAAGTGGATCATTGTGGACGACGGATCCACCGATAATACCGGGAAGATCGTGAAGGAATATGCCGACCGCTTCCCCTGGATCGCGGTCATGACCCTCGACAATAAAGGTGAACAACGTTCCTACGGCTCAAAGGTGATCCGGGCTTTTAACAAGGGTTATGCGAATGTACCCGCCGGAGACTATGGTTTCATTGTAAAGCTGGATGCAGACCTGTCATTCCCTCCGAGCTATTTCGAATACATTGCCAAAGCCTTTGATGCAGATCCCAAGGTCGGCATCTGCGGTGGCATCATCGTAGAAAATGAAGGTGATTTTGATATGAAGGTGGCACGCCATCCCAGGGTGGAGGGTGCCTTGAAAGCGATCTGTAAGCCCTGCTGGGATGCGATCGGCGGATTTGTGGAAGAGAACGGTTGGGACGGACTCGACCTTCTGCATGCCCAATACCTGGGCTGGAAGGTGGCCAACATACCCGTTCCGGTGAAGCACCACCGGCCTGAAGCGGCGGAGTATAAGTCGCTCAAATTCTTTTACAACAACGGGATCACCCATTACCGCCAACGAAATGACGTATGGCTTACCTTGGTTCGTGGTGCTTTCATGATGAAAAAGAAGCCGTATATATCGGCAAGTATGAGCTACCTTCGGGGATATTTCGGCTCGTGGATCCGGAGAAAACCCAGGCTGGTCGACAAGGGCCTGGGGAAGTTTATCCGGACGTATCATTATCAACGCTTGTTCAGTTTTAAACGATAAATCAACCGAGACGTGCTGAGGGTATCATTGACACACGATGTGGATCGCACCAGGAAAACCTATCAATACCTGACGGGTTTTGCCAAGAGCCTTATGAAGGGGAAAATCGGCGATGCCCTGTACCACATGACGCCTCCCATCAAAAAGGAGCCGTACTGGAACATCTACGACATCGCCGCCCTGGAAGATTCCTACGGCGTGCGCTCTACCTTTTTTATGCTGGATGAAAGCATCCGCTTCAATCCTTTCAAGCCCTCCACCTTCGCCCTGGCTGTCGGTCGTTATGACCTGTTTGAACCCAAGATCCAGGAAGCCGTTCGTTACCTGGATGCCAACGGTTGGGAGATCGGGGTGCATGGTTCTTTCCTGTCTTATAACAACAAGGAGTTGCTGGGCAGGGAAAAGCAACGGCTCGAGTCTATCCTGGGGCACCCGGTGAAGGGCACCCGTCAGCACCACCTCAACATGGACGATACCACGTGGAAGATCCACGAAGAACTCGGCTTCGTGTACGATACATCCTGGGGCTCCAACTATGACATCGGTTTTGTGGATGGGAAAATCAAACCGTTCCAACCCAACGGAACCGCATTCACCGTGTTCCCCATGGCGGTTATGGATGTGACTTTCATGCCGGCCGCAGACAAGTGGGAACAATACGAAGCCCTGCTGGATGAAGTGGATCGCAACGATGCGGTGCTGGTGGTGAACTTCCACCACAGGGTTTACAACGATAGAGAATACCCGGGATACAAGGCTGCCTACCAACGTATCATCGAAACGGCGCTGAAACGGAACGCGGAGTTTGCACCGCTGATCCGGTTTTACGACCATTATGCTCCCAAACAATCAAATCAACCTTCGTGAAAATCTTCATCGACATAGGGCACCCGGCCCACGTGCATTATTTCAAGAACTTCATCTGGATCATGAAGGAGAAAGGGCACGAGGTGACCATATCAGCCAGGGATAAGGAAGTGGCGCTGACCCTGCTGGATTACTACGGCTTTTCTTATACGAACAGGGGGAAAGGGAAAACCGGTATCCGGGGCAAGCTTTCCTATATGCTGAAAGCCGACCGCTTCCTGATGAAAAAGGCGAAACACGAACATCTGGATGTGTTCCTGAGTTTTGCTTCGCCCTATGCCGCGCAGGTGGCATGGTTTTCTGGAAAACCGCATATCGCATTTGATGACACCGACCACAACATGTTCGGTCACATCATGTATGTGCCCTTCACCAAGGCCATCCTTACTCCCAAGGTATACCTGAAGAACCAGGGCTCCCGGCAAATTCGTTTCGACGGGTTCATGGAGTTGTGTTCCCTGCATCCCAAAAGATTCAAACCCAATCCGGAGGCAGCTGCAGAACTAGCCGAGCTGGGCAAAGACGGCAAATACATTGTGCTTCGGTTCGTGTCCTGGCAAGCCAGTCATGATATCGGGCTCACCGGCCTGTCACTCGAAGAAAAATACAGGCTGGTGCGGGAGCTGTCGAAGTATGCCCGGGTGGTTATCTCTTCCGAAGCGGCATTGCCCGATGACCTGAAAGGCTATGCATACAGCACCCATCCCGCATACATGCATGATGTGCTCAAAGGTGCTTCCCTGCTGGTCAGTGAGAGCCTCACCATGTCGGCGGAGGCTGTGTTCCTGGGTACGCCTTCATTGTGCATCAGCACCGCTCAGGCAGGTACCCTGGATGAAGAGGTTCGGCTGGGGCTGATTGAGATCTTCCGCAAAAGCGACGGCGTAATTGAAAGGGCGCTTGATATCGTGAAAGATGAAGATTACAAAAGGAAATTCGAACAGAAGTCGATCGATGTGATCAAGGACAAGATTGATGTAACCGCCTTCATGGTGTGGTTCGTTGAAAACTACCCGGAAAGCTTCAAGGTCATGAAACAGGATCCGGATTATCAAAACACATTCAAATAACCAATTAAACGCGTGTAATATTTCCTAGTGATCATGAAAATAACAGATACACCGGATCGGAAGAAGTGGGCGGATTTTGTTTTGGGACATCCGTCTGGAAATATTTTTCAAACGCCAGAACTGTACGATGTATTCAGGGCTACATCCGATAACCATGCCGAGGTGATCGCGCTCGTGGATGATAACGGCGACATTGCCGGGTTGATGGTCTATACCATCCTGATGGAGCCCGGTGTGAAAAAGTTCTTCTCCACCAGGTCCATCGTGACCGGCGGACCGCTGGTGAAAAACGATGACCTTGCCATTGCCCGCCAGTTGTTCACAGCCTATTGCAAGAAGATCAAAAAAGCAGGCGCCATCTATACCGAGGTTCGCAACCTGTTTGATATAAGTGCCCTGAACCAGGCTTTTCTCGACGCCGGGTTCTCTTATGTGGAACACCTCACCATACACAACGACCTGCAATTGTCTGAAGATGATATGCGAAAGACGCTGCACCGGGGAAGATACTCCAACATCAAACGGGCCATCAATAAAAACCTGGTGGTGCGACAGATTACTTCCAAAGAAGAAATTATGCGCGGTTACGAGATGATCGTGGATACCTACGAACGGGTCAACCTGCCTGCGCCTCATCCGGATTTGTTCCTGAATACTGCAGACTTTCTGAAAGAGAAGGCCCACCTCGTCGGATGCTTTATGGATGATAAGATGATCGGCTGCAGGGTGTACTTGATCTATAAAGACAGCATGTACGACTGGTACGCGGCAATCGATAGGGAGTATTCCAAATACCAGCCCAGCGACATCACTCCCTGGAAGATGATGTTGTGGGGGAAGGAGCAGGGTATCAAGATTTATGACTTCGCCGGTGCCGGCAAACCGGATAAGGAATATGCCGTCAGGACGTACAAACTGAAGTTCGGTGGGAAATTGCTGAGTTTCGGAAGGTACATGAAGGTTCACAAACCCCTGTTGTTCCAGGTGGGTAAAGCTGGAATGAAATTATATAAATATATTCGTTGATTCTGTGCGAATCCTGATCGACATAGGCCACCCTGCCCACGTGCATTACTTCAAGCATTTTATCTGGCTGATGCAGATGAAAGGACACGTGTTTTGCCTGATATCAAGAGATAAAGAGGTTGCGTTCAAACTGCTTGACTACTACAAATTGCCCTATCTCAACCGTGGAAAAGGTAAGGATGGATTGATAGGCAAGATGATGTATATGTTGCAGGCGGATTGGTTCGTTTGGCGAAAAGCCATGAAGTTCAAACCCGACATGTTTATCAGCGCCGGCTCCATGTATGCGGCTCATGTGGCCTGGTTGATGCGCAAACCCCACATCGCCCTGGATGATACTGACCATAACAAAATGCAGCACATGCTGTATGTTCCATTCACCAAAGCCATCCTGACCCCGAAGGTGTTCCAGCAGGACTTCGGAAAAAAACACATACGTTTCGATGGTTTTCTTGAACTAGGTGCCTTGCACCCCAACAGGTTCAAACCTGCAGAACAACTGCCGGAAGGTTTTGCGCCAGGTGAACGGTATGTGATCCTGCGCTTCGTTTCCTGGACCGCAAGTCATGATATAGGATTGAAAGGGCTTTCAGAACAAGATAAATACAACCTTGTCCGGGAATTATCGAAATATGCCCGCATAATCATATCTTCGGAAAGTGCTTTGCCGGACGACCTGAAAGAATATGCATTCAGGGTGCACCCCGCCATGATGCATGACGTGTTGCACAATGCCAGCCTGCTTGTGAGTGAAAGCCTGACCATGGCTGCGGAAGCTGCCTTCCTGGGTACACCTTCGCTGTGCATCAGTACTGCGCAGGCCGGAACATTGGATGAAGAGGTGAGACTGGGCCTGATTGAATTGTTCAGGGAAAGTGCCGGACTGGTTGAGCGAGCGGTGGAGTTGGTGAAACAGCCTTCGTACAAGGAGGCTTTCGCCGAAAAGACAAGAAGTATTTTGAAACAAAAAACCGATTTGACCGATTGGATGGTCAATTTCGTGGAAAACTATCCGGCCAGCATGCACGATGCGCAATTGCTCCCGGACCAAACATTAAAGGAAAAGAAGTTTGCTTAAGTTTTATCTTAGCGTCCATTTGTAGCCACGTTTTATGGCAAGAGATTTTACATTAATATCATATGAACATTTGTTGGTTGCCCTTCAGCAGAAAGGCTACCGCTTTGTTACGTTCGAGGAATTCCTGACCACATCACCGGAAGGTAAGATCGTCATCATGCGCCATGATGTGGACGATAAGCCCCTCAATTCTCAACATACCGCTGAGATCGAACACAAACTGGGGATCCGGGGGGTATACTATTTCCGGATTGTTCGCCAGAGCAATGATCCCGCAGTGATTCGTGCCATTGCCGAGATGGGGCATGAGATCGGATACCATTACGAGGATCTTGCACTGGCCCGTGGGGATTTCAAAAAAGCCATGGAGAATTTCGAAAAGAACCTCAAGTATTTTAGGGAGTTCTATCCCGTGCGTACCATCTGTATGCATGGTAGCCCCACCAGTAAATGGGACAACAGGAAGGTCTGGGAGAAATACAAGTACAAGGATTTCGATATCATCGGTGAACCTTATCTCGACCTGAACTTCAATTCATTTTGCTACCTGACGGATACCGGCCGGAAATGGAACGGCGACCAGGTGAGCATACGGGATAAGGTCCACTCACCGCATCAGTTCAATTTCAGAAAGACAAAGGATATCATTAAGAATATAGATGCATTGCCGGAACAGGTCATGATTACCGTTCATCCCCAAAGATGGAACGACCCTATGGTGCCATGGGTGACGGAGTTGGTATACCAGAATGCCAAGAACCTGGTGAAATGGTTGATCATACGGTGAGTACATCCTTTAAAGCAATGTACAAAACGATGGATAGCATATGTGTGGGATAGCCGGTATAGTGAACTTTTCGTCGGAAGCTGTTGATCCGGCAGCGATACAAGACATGATGAACCGGATCAAGCATCGCGGTCCGGATGATGAAGGTATGTTCCTTCGCGATCACGTGGGAATCGGACATGTGCGGCTCAGCATTATCGACCTTTCTTCCGCCGGGCACCAACCGATGTTCAGCAACGACGACCGTTATGCCATCGTGTTCAATGGCGAGATCTACAATTATGTGGAACTCCGCGAAGAGTTGAAGGACGGGTACAGCTTCAGATCCAAAACCGATACGGAAGTATTACTGGCTGCTTACATCAAATGGGGTGAGCAATGCCTGCCGCGTCTGAACGGTGATTTTGCATTTGCCATCTACGATACCCGGGAGAAAACACTCTTCGGAGCCAGGGATCGTTTTGGAATCAAGCCGTTTTATATCTACCGGAATGAACAAAGGTTCGTGTTCGCATCCGAGATCAAGTCGGTGTTGCCCCTGGTAGACCAACTGACCCCCAACGAGAAGTCGCTCTACGAATACCTGGTTTATAACCGCACGGATCAGTCGGACGAGACCTTCTTCGATTCCGTTCACAAACTTCACCACGGCCACTGCTTTACCATTCGCAACGGCAAGGTGGATATCCGAAAGTGGTACGATCTCAAAGAACAGGTACGCTACCCGTCGCCCATGACACCCGGGCAATACAGGGAAGAATTCAGGAAATCCGTTGGGTTGCGACTGAGGAGCGATGTACCGGTGGGAGTTTGTCTCAGTGGCGGCATCGATTCATCAGCTGTTACCTCCGTGTTGTATCACGATTTCAACCTGAAGGAAGTCAAAACGTTTTCAGCTGTTTTCGAAAAGGGTTCCTGGGCGGATGAAAGTCCGTTCATCAACGCCTTCCAGGCTGAGTTGAACAACATGTTCTACATACAGCCCACGGCTGAAACGTTTTATGATGAGTTCAAGGGTTTCGTAACCGCGCAATGTGAACCCATTCCGGGCGTGAGCCCCTACTCGCAATACAAGGTGATGCAGCTGGCCAGCCAGAACGTGTCGGTCACACTCGATGGGCAAGGGGCTGATGAGATGCTGGGCGGATACAACTACTTTTACGGGGGGTATTTCAAGGAACTGCTTCGCAGCCTGAAATGGATCACGCTTTGCCGGGAACTGATCGGTTATGGCAAACGCAACCCTTCCAAAGATGCCTATGCGTATTTTCTGTTTTACCTGTTGCCGCAGGGCCTGAAGAAGTACGCAGGTCGCAAGACGTATGGAAGCATCTCTACCGAATTCTATGAAAAATACAAGAACGTTTCAACCATCTCCAGTGACCTGTATGATCCCCGGACATTGCATGATTCGTTCCTGCAACATTTTGAACATAAACTGGAGCATTTGCTGAAATGGGACGATCTGAATTCGATGCGGTTTTCCATCGAATCCAGGGTGCCGTTCCTTGACCACAACCTCGTTGAGAAGACGTTATCACTGCCGCCCGACCTCGTGTTGAAAAACGGTGTGAGCAAATACATCATGCGTGAATCCGTGCGGGATATTTTACCGGCTGCCATTTACAACCGCAGGGATAAGAAGGGTTTTACCACCCCGTCTGATGAATGGTTCAGGTCGAAGGCTTTCCAGGCCTACATTCAGGATATGCTCCATTCCGCCGCTTTCAAACAGAGGGGATATTTCAATGTGGAAGATTGCCAGAAAAAGTACCAGGCGCACATTGAAGGCAAAGGCAATTTCTCCAAAGACATTTGGAAGTGGATTAACCTGGAAGAATGGTTCCGGATATTCATTAACCGTTGAGATAGTTATTTCCCATGATTTTCAATTCTTTTATTTTTTTCGTTTTCCTGGGCGTAGTCCTGCCCGTATTTTATTTACTGCCCAACAAAACAAGCAAGAACGTATTCCTGCTCATCGCCAGTTATTTCTTTTATGGTTACTGGGATTGGCGGTTTTGTTCGCTGCTCGCTTTTACAACGCTGGTGGATTACTTCATCGGCAATGCTATTCATAGGACGGAAGGGGAGGCGAAGCGGAAACGACTCCTGATCGTTAGCCTGGTGGTGAACCTGGGTATCCTTGGGTTCTTCAAGTATTTCAATTTCTTTATTGATAACATCCGGGATGTATCAGCGGGATTGGGGTTCAAACTCGACTTCATTCACATGAACATCATCCTGCCCGTGGGGCTTTCATTTTACGTGTTCCATAACCTTTCGTACATCATAGATATTTATCGTCGTAAGATCGAACCTTCGCAGAACATCATCGACTTCGGTTTGTTCGTAACGTTTTTTCCTCAATTGGTGGCCGGTCCCATCGGTCGGGCAAGTGCATTGTTGCCTCAATTGTCACGCAACCTGAAGCCCACACGCGCACAGGTGTATGAAGCCATCCCGTTGATCGTGTCGGGTTTGTTCAGGAAAGTGATGATAGGCGATACAACCGGCCGGTTCGTAGATCACATTTTCGAAAACATGGAAGCCTACAAAGGCATTGAACTGCTGAGTGCCCTTGTCTTGTTCTCCATCCAGATCTATGCCGACTTCTCCGGGTATACCATGGTGGCCCGGGGCACGTCGAAACTCTTTGGCGTGGAGTTGATGAAAAACTTCGAACAACCCTATTTGTCACATAACATCACCGAATTCTGGAGGCGCTGGCATATTTCGCTTTCTTCATGGCTACGCGACTACCTGTACATCTCGCTGGGCGGTAATCGCAAAGGTCAGACCCGCACATACGTGAATCTCATGTTGACCATGTTGTTGGGCGGACTGTGGCATGGTGCCAGTTGGAACTTTGTGATCTGGGGCGGACTTCACGGTCTGTACCTGGCGGTGCATAAGATGTATTCAAAAGGGAGATCCATTCAGGCGGAGAATGTATGGCCCGTTTCATTCCGTTCCGCGCTGAGTATGGCAGGAACATATGTGTTGGTGCTGTTCACGTGGTTGTTCTTCAGATCCACATCCTGGGAAACAACGCGCATCTTCTTCTCCAAGATGTGGCATTGGGAAACAAGCGAATATACCGGTTGGTTTGTGTTGACCACACTCACTTACCTGGTACTGATCGTGGCCATGGACCTGGTGTTGTATGCCACGCGGAAGGAAACGGAGTTGGACAGGATATTGTCGGTGCCGCTCCGGTATGGTGTAATGGCCGGAACGTTTTTCTTTACAATGATGTATCTCTACCAGTCGAAACCGATGCCGTTCATTTACTTTAAATTTTAAGCGGTACCAGGAGAAATGAAAAAAATCAAATCCATATTGCTGTTCGGAATCGGCTTCGGTATTGTTTGTTTGACGTTCGGACTGATCCTGAAATTCGGTGGAATTATGTCGCCCATCCTTATGATTGATCAGGAAAACGGCGAACGGTACATGCCGGATAAAATGTGCTGTTCCATCTTTAACTATGAGGGATTCGGGCTGGCCAGGACCAATGAAGACGGTTGGTTCGGACCTGCTTTTCATGATAATGGCGAAAATGATGTGTCACTTGCGGTGCTGGGAAATAGCTTCATTGCGGCACGACAGGTGTTTTACCGACATAATTTTCTTTCGCTCTCCGAAGCCATACTGCAGGGAGAAAGGCGGAATGTGCATCTCTTCAATTTCGGCAAGGAAACCATGCCGCTCAGGGAAGCATTATATATCAAGGAAGAACTGGAACAAAAATATCACCCGGATTATTTTGTGGTTTTCATTAACGAAAGAAGCCTGGGCAACGAAGGCCGCTACATTCCTTTTTATGAGCTTACCGGCGATTCCCTCACCTTGAACACGGACTTTCAGCATAAACCCTTTGTAAAGAACTATTCCAAGCTGGAGTTTCTGACAAGTTCGTCACTCGTGTTTCTGACTTATCGGGCAAAGAATCGCATTCCAGAGTTCAAGGAAATCGTTTTGGATAAATTCTACCCATCGGAAAATGAAGCAGAAGCGGATGCGAAGATCGACAGGGAAGTAGATGAGGTGGATGCCGCCGTGATCCGTAAATTTGCTTCGGATAAAAGGGTGATCTTCCTGCTGGATATCAATGAAAAGCGAAAGGAACAGATCCGGTCCCTGGTGAATGGCGCACCCATCATTGATGTGAAAACCGCGTTGAAAGAATTGGAAAATCAGGGTGTGGATCCGTATTTCTGGCAAGTGAGCAATGAGAGAGGGCACTGGAACCATGCTGCCCATCGGGTGATTGCAAACACATTTGTGGCACAGCTGAAGGCGATTCTGGATAAAGAAAAATCATGAGCATTTACAACAAGGTCAGAAGGGCGGTAGCCAAAAGAATCGTGAACAGGAAGCTTCCGTTGAACCTGTCTGAGGCTATTGTGACCTTTACGTTTGATGATGTGCCTGATTCCGGTATGGAAGAAGGCATGCGTATCCTCAATACATTTGGCTACAAGGGGACTTATTACGTGGCCCTGAGTTTTTACGATCACAACCGGACCGACGGAATGCAGTTCAACCCGAAATACCTGAAACAAGTGGTGGATGGAGGAGGAGAGCTGGCGTGCCACACATACAATCACATCCATTTTTATCAATCTGGCAAAGCGCAAATCAGGGAAGATCTGGATAAAAACCGCCAACGGATGCAGGAATGCATCGAGGGTCTGTCCTTTACCAATTTCTCCTACCCATACGGAGAGCAAACCATCACAGCCAAACAAGCGGTGAAGAACCGGTTTAAAACCGCAAGGGGGGTGAACAGCGGAATCAATCACGGTGTGATAGACCTGATCAATCTCAGGGCCTATCAGTTGGGTGAGCAGATGCGTATGCAGGATGTGTACAACCTGATCGATGAAGCCATTCGACTCAAGGGATGGCTGATTTTTTTTACCCATGATGTGGAAAATAAACCTTCCATTTACGGATGTACCCCGGCCATGTTGGAGGGAGCTGCAGCCTATTGCAAAGAAAAGCAGGTAAAGGTGCTGACCATGGATCAAGCAGCAAATGCCATCGGTGCCCGCTAGGGAGTTCTCAACAAACCCTTGTTGTTTTTAGTTCAACTTAGAAACCCGGCGTTTAAGACGGTGGTCATGCCTGCCTGCCATGACACTGGCCTGTGCATCGACAGGTAGGTTCTGAAGGCTCTGTCCGATTTTTTACCACCAGGTGCACAAGGTCGCCAAGAAAAGTTCCCACAACGAACCATTGCCTTAGAGCCTTTGTGGCATTCTTGCAATTCGGATGCTTTGCATGATTGATGCCCGGGGTAAAAAAACACCCTTGTGCCGGAGGGGGTACATCCGGACACAAGGGTGAATGTTGCGTGCGAAAGGATCGCTGCTTATCTCAAAACGATCTTGTCCGAAATCGTTCGATCAGATTGTTGAATAAACAATAAGTAGTATCCAGGGGGCAATCCAAGTGCATCCAGGTCAAGCGTAACCCTGGTCGGGTTGTTGGGCTCAACGCGGGTGACTACGGTGCCCGTAAGCGTTGTCAGATATACAGACTGCATGTCGCTACCCTTGATATGAACCACACCGTGGGTTGGGTTGGGGTATACCCGAAACATGCCGGTGGAGTTATTGTCATCTGTTCCGGTTACCGGTGGAGGGCATCCCACGCTGTCTGTTACTTCGGTTACGCATCCGTTTGCATCCGTAACAATGGCGGTGTACATTCCGGGAAGAAGTCCGGTTGCTACGCTTCCGTATTGGGTCGGATTTGTATTCCATTCGTAACTGTAAGCAGGTACTCCACCGGACATGTGTACTTCCAGTTCGCCGTCGCTGATATTGCAATCGCTGGCATCTTTGTGTGACACACTGTCGATAAGCAGGGCATCCGGTTCGCTGATGTAAATGTTCTCAATAACATTGGCACCGACCGCATCGGTGACGGTGACCACATAGTTTCCTGCACTCAGTCCTGATACCGATTGGGTAGACTCCCCATTGCTCCATTGGTATGAATAGGGTGCAGCTCCACCGTTTGCATTTACAGTGGCATTGCCATCGGATCCACCGTTGCATTTTACATCGGTTTGCTCATATGTTACGGCAAAAGGTGAAGCACATGAAAGTGTTTCAGAAACTTCAATGCTGCATCCGCTTGCATCCGTTACAACAACGGTGTATGTACCGGTGGTCAAACCTGTAGCTTTGGATGTGGTTTGTGCCGGAACGGTATTCCACAGGTAAGTATAGCCGGGTTTACCGCCTGATATGGCAATCTGGAGAGAGCCGTCGTTGGCATCGCAGGAAGAAACTTCATTACGGATCATGTCTTCCACAACAATGGCCGCTGGCTCATTTACATTGACCGTTTGGAGGTAGCCGCCGTATTTAGAGTCGGATACAGTTACCCTGTATGAGCCTGCCTTCAGTCCGGTAGCTGTGGCGGTGGTCTGGCCGTCTGTCCAGATGTACGTGTAGGGAGGGTACCCTCCGGTTACGTTTACACTTGCCGTGCCGTCGTTACTGCCATTGCACTTTGCATTGGTGTGGCTGTAGGTCAGGTCCACCGGTGGTGTGCAAGGAACACTGTCGGTGAATGACCGGGTACATCCGTTTGCATCTGTTACGACCAATGTGTAGGCGCCGGATCCCAAACCGGTTGCAGTTGCCGAGTTTTGTACCGGTGCGGTGTTCCACTCATAGCTATAAGGTGCAACGCCACCTGTGATGTTGGCCTGCATGGCGCCATCATTTGAAAGCCCGCAGTAGGTTACATCCGTTTTGTTGATATTGGTAACGGATATGGCCGTGGGTTCAGTAACGGTAATGGTAATGCTACTCACCAGACTTTTTGCGTCGGTAACGGTTACTGTATACTTGCCGGCTTTCAAGCCACTGATTGATGGGGTGGCCTGACCATTGTTCCATGAATACGTATAAGGAATGGTGCCGCCAGAGGCAATGACAGTAGCTGTTCCGTCGCTTCCACCATTACATTTAACGTTGGTGGTGTTTTCTTTTACCGAAAAAGGTTGTACCGGTGCATACTCGTATGCCCCCATGTCATATCCGCTTCCATAAGGGCGTTGTGTGCCGTCGAAGTCATTGGATACGTTCAGTGCTGGTACGCCTTTGTCAATACAAGGGCTTCCCGGTTGCAGGTGGAAGTTGCCACTGGCCTCATCTACGAACAAGGGATCAGTGGAAATGTTACCGCTTCCGGAAGGAGTAGAAAATTTATTTGCATAGAAATTGGTATAAGAGCAAGCGAATGACAATGCGTACGAACCGCCCTTCAGGCTGCCTGAATTGGCAACGATGCAACTGATCATCTGGTTGTTGGCATTTTGTCTTCCGCAATAGAACAGGTAATCGATGTTATTGAAGGTGCAGTATGCAAACGTATTGCTGTCTGCAATGGAAACCTGGTCGTAATCATCAAAATGAATGCCCAGGTATGCGGAATTGATGATGCAGTTCTCGAAGGTGTTGTGTCTTCCTGCATATTGTGCACCACCGTCTTCGGATGTATCCATGAAGCGGAAACCGGATTTGACATCATCGGCACGGCAATCAATGAAATGGTTGTAGCTGGCGCCGTCTCGCACCACAAATGCACGACCGGTAATGGCGTGGCATCCCTTGAAAGTGTTGAACTTGGCACCTCTGTGTCGAACATAGAAGTCTTCCGTCATGTTCACAGCGGTACAGTTCAGGAAGTAGTTGTTCTGGCAATCCCATTTGGCGCCGATGCCATGGCCATAGTGGGCCAAATCTCCGATGCGCTCAACGTAGCACGCTTCAATGGTGTTGTTGTTACCGTCAACAAGTAAGTAGTAGTCGGTGGCTGCGTTGTTGCCTGACCCGATTTCTCCTTCGTTGCAGTACACCTTGCAATTGAAAACCGTATTAAAATCTCCGTTGATGCTGAGGCCTTCTGCGGCCGAATTTACCACAATACAATTCCGAACGGTATTATAGCTGGACACGGCTGTGCTCCAGGAACCGAACTGGATCCCACGGCCGGAATAGGAATCATTAATATCGCCCGTGGATGTGGTGATTACATTATCCAGTGTGATGTGATGGGCTGTTCCCGAATTGACACCATATGAATAATTGGTAATCTGAAAATTCTTGATGACAATGTAGGAATGTCCACCGGCGAGATTCATTCCGATCTTGCCGTTTGCCCGGTTTCCTCCGTCGAGCAACGGCATGACGGATGCATCCAATGCATCACCCATGGAAAAGTTAAGATCCGGAGCATCTCCCGGTACATTGGTATAGCCCTCAAATGTGATCGGGCTGCCTGATGTTCCGTTCTGAATGAAACTGACATATTCCGCTCCGTAATTACCGGCCTTTACATAAACAATGTCACCCGGCCGTACCGGTGAATTGTATCCGGCGGCAAATGTGATGGTTCGCCACGCATTTCCCTCCGATAATCCTGAATTTGAATTACTCCCTGCGGTGTTTACATAATAAGTGGTAGACCAAGCATTACCCAACCATAGCAGAGAAGCTGCACTGAGAATCAACAGTTTTTTCATGGCCCTAGTTTTTAGTTGAACATAGCTAACATGTCCAGGCCAGGCATACGAATCCTGCTGTACCTCACATTGGCATACGCAACATAACGTATGGCAACATGCCGTACTTGTAATCACTACCTAAAAATCAATTGTAAAAGAAACCTAATTGTATAATCCCATGCCAAGACTGGACAGAAAATTATACGGGCTAATTTCAAAAGGGTTGCGCAATACATGTGATCCAATTATCGGGTTCATTTCCCCCTTAAAACCCTTGTCATTACAGGAAAACAAGATATAAATTTTCATCAATCTCACCAACAATAATTCAAAATACCCTGAAATTTTTTTTAACAGAATTAACCTACGGGCTTTGTTAAGGACACGATTGGGAACCTTAGTTTTATTGTTAATTAATTGTTCTTCAGTTTCTTGCAATATCCTTGCCTGCGGGGTTGGTGTTGTTCACAAGATGATTGAAGAATTTCACCATTTGATTTTTGCAGTTCACCCCTTCGGTGTGATCGGTGCCTAAACTTTGGCGTTGAATAGGATAGAATCAACAAGTCGTCCGAAATGAAAAAGCTAGAAAACATGACCGTTTACCTGGTTGATGACAACACCACCAACCTGGAAATCATCAAGCACAAACTAAGGGGTGAAGTGAAGTGCAAGGTGCGTACATTCAATACTGCAGAAGATTGTTTGAGAACAGTTGAATGGAAAGTGCCGGATCTGGTGTTGGCCGATTATAATCTGGATGCATGTTATTCACATAAAATGAATGGTGATCACATGCTGGTACAGATCAAATCCAAACATCCCAGCGTACCGGTTGTTATGTATTCTTCCATGAACAGCGTGGATCTGACTGTGAACTTGATGAAGCGGGGGGCGGTGGATTTTATACCTCGTGACGAAAGGTTTTTGAAACGGATTGGTGGGGTTGTTTCCAAACAAATGAACCAGGTTGTGGATGGTTATAAGGAGCAGAGGGCCAGGGCCGGGTTCATTGCCCTTCTAATCGTGTTGGTGGGAAGTGTGTTCGTTGTCAGCTATGCTTTTTCGGAGTTGCTGCCCTATTTTGTCGTAAGCGCACTCTTTCTGGGAATCGTATTTACCATGGTGATACCTTCCTTGGTGGATTCTTTCAAAAGAAAAAGATTTAAGGTTAAATAATCAGGAATAACAACTGTAGTGTCGACTCCAACCATATGCATACAAAAGACACATATAATGTATTTGTTGTCGATGATTCGGATGTGTACCGCACCATGCTGGTGCAAACCATGAAAAATACCCATGAAGAGGACGTACTGGACAACTGTCACTTCTATGCCTATTCATCCGGAGAAGAATGTTTGCAAAATCTACAGTTGAAACCAGATGTGCTTGTATTGGACTATCATCTGGACGGCAACGGTTATCGTTACAACATGGATGGGCTGAAACTCCTTAAATCCATGAAAAGTGAACTGCCCAAACTTGAAGTGATCATTGTGAGTTGCCAGCAGGATGTTGAGGTTGTCAGGGAATTTGTTGAAGCCGGTGCATCCAATTACATCAAGAAAAAAGGACCGGCCAGTGCAAGAAAAGTACAGAATTCGGTCCGCAAGGTAATTGTGGATAAAGAAAATTCGAAACGCAAAAAAAGACGAAACATGATGTATTATGCCGTGGTGTTGCTGGTCGTCTTTGCAATTGGTTTGATTTACACCATGGCTCATTAAGAAGGAACAGGAGGATCGTTATGGAAACCTTAGCAACAACAACCAACCAACCTTACCTCGGAGAGTTGACCTGGGATTCGGATGCGCAATACCGAATCTTTATTGTCGAAGACTCTTCTTCTGCGCGAACCCTCCTGGCTCATTATCTCCAGCGGCTGCCCAGATGTCAGGATCTTCAAAAACCAAAAATCGAGATCTACTCATTTGAAAGTGGCGAGGAGTGTCTGCAACACCTTGGTCTCAAACCGGACATTGTCATCCTGGATTATTTTCTGAATGATCAGAATCAGGAGGCAATGGACGGTTTGGCGTTGCTTCGCACGATCAGGCGAACGCTTCCCTCTACGGATGTGATCATGATGAGCAGCCAGCAGGAGGTAATGATTGTGGCTGAACTGTTTAATAATGGTATTACCGAATACGTGGCCAAGGAGCACGCATGCCATGTGAGGGTTGAGCAAGCCGTGCTCAGAATATTTAAGGAAAAAAAGCAAGCCGTCCGAAGAAGAAACAGGATGATGCTTGCAGGCGTTCTTTGTTTTATTGTTGGATTGGCATTGGGTGGCTGGTTGCTCTGAAAAAATACGGAGTAACAAATTGTTTGAAACCGCGTAACGCATGCGTCGTAAAATTAGCCGGGTAGGTTTTGATTATGTAATTTTATTCAAGTAATCCTTTCCTCCGGTTATTTTAAAGCAAAGCGGCGCTTGCACTATGCTCATTAAAACAGCCATACTGGATGATGATAAGGTATTTTGCGAAATCCTTACACATTACATCAGTAAAATAGAATTCCTTCATCTGGAAGGTACCTACCATGACGTTTTCTCGGCACTAAGTGACGATCGTGCATTCCAGCAACTGGATCTTTTGTTCCTGGATGTGGAAATGCCGGGAATGACCGGTGTTGAGTTACTCGCCTCATTCGATGATACCGCCCCTAAGGTGGTGATGATATCCGGAAAGCGCGAGTATGGAGTGGAGGCATTTGACTATGATGTGGTTGATTACCTTCAGAAACCGATCACCTTCTCGCGATTTGTAAAAGCAATTAAGAAGGTACAAAAGGTGATGGAGGAGAAACTGGATAAGGAACCAAATATATCCGCCAGTTTATTTATCAGGGTTGATGGGTTGTGGAAACGATTGGCATTCACTGAAATATGCCTGATCAAAAGCCATAATAACAGTGTAATCGTAAAGACCGAAGATGAATCGTTCGAAAGCCCCATGCGCTTGAAAGATATTGTTGATCGCTTACCGGAGGGCAAATTCATGCAGGTGCACAGATCCTATATTGTGAACCTTGAAAAGATAAGTAAAGTGGATGGTGAGATCATTGAGGTTGGAGAAAGAACTGTGCCGGTGAGCAGGACCTATATTCAGACACTGTACGATAGGTTGAATATAGATCGGTAATCAGTGAAATATTTGGGAGATTATGAATAAGAATTCAATAGCGTGCGTGAACCACGAAAAGCCATGCCTCAGATGGCAATGGCAGGAACAAGATGAGCACTAGCTACCGCAATAAGAATCCAATGATTAAAGGGATGTTCGTCAATAGCCATATCAATCTTTTAAGAGAGAAAAAAGGTGAAGATGCTATTGTACGCCTGGAGTCAGAATATGGTGATAAGCTTGAATTCAATGCTTTTGCTGACATCCCGATTGCCAGAGATAAGGCCATTCTTAGGCATGTACTCAAGGCCCTCAAAGATACCACCTCCGCGTCCGTAAAAACCGAAATGCTTAATACCGGGAGTCTTAGCTTCCGCGACTTTGTAACAACAGTCTACGGTAAAATGATTTTACACGTGTTGGATAAAGACTTTAAGGCGGCGGTTCTGGCATACCCCCACATTGCCGTACATATTTATAAGAACATTCATTTCTATGCGCAGGATTTAGGAGAAAAAGCGGTCCGCATTACCATTGAGAACAGTGGTTATGACATGGATCATTTTTACGGTTTTTTTACCGAGTGGATGGCATTTTGGGAATACACCGGTGAGGTGGAAGCTGTTTCTATCCGCGAAGGCATATACGAATATACCATGAGATGGCAGTAAAACACGTACATAGTGAACTGGATGCATACAAGGACTTGGTCCAAGCCAAACTGGCCGACCTGGTTCCTGTATTCGCCCGTGCCATGATCGGTGACTTTTCCAAGGATGTCCCCTATGCAGGCTCCGAAGATGAATTCTCCGAACTGTACGTGGGTGTCCAGATTATGCTGGACGTAATCCGCGATAAACTGGGAAAACTTGGGAAATGGAATGATGAACTTGCAGAGATTGTCAAGGAAAAAACAAAAGCTTTCGAGGAAGCCCAGTACCTGGCTCACATAGGTAGCTGGGAGTGTGAGGTTGCTCCCGGACTTTTATCCCTTTCAAATGAGATGTGCCGTATATATGGACTCCCGCAGTCTTTGGAATCCATTCGATACGCCGATTTCCTGGTATACATTCATCCGGATGACCGGGAGTACGTTGAATCAACCGTTTCAGATGCATACAAAACCGGTGAGCCATTTATTATTCAGTATCGCATCCTTCGTGCAGATGGTGAAATGAGAATTCTTGAGGGAAGGGGAAAAGTATTGCTGGATAAGCACGATCAACCAGTGAGGATGCTGGGGACAGCCCAGGATGTAACAGAGTTGAAGCGTGCCGAAGCGGAGTTGCTCCGGGCTAAAAATGAGCTCGAATTAAAAGTGGAGGAACGCACCAAGAAACTGAAAAGCACCCTGGAAGACCTTCGGCGGGAAATGGGAAGAAAAGAGGAGGCGAAGGCCAAGGTTACCGAGTTGGCGGCAATCGTGCAGGGAACCACTGATGCTGTTTTGGGAAAAACCCTGGATGGATACATCACTTCCTGGAACAAAGGCGCACAGAAATTATACGGTTACTCTGCAAGAGAAGCGGTTGGGCAGCATATCTCTTTGATCGTTCCAAAAAACAAAAGGAAGGAGTTGGATGGTATTATGGAACGTCTGAGCGACGGCAAAGGAATACAACGCCTGGAAACAGTCAGAAGAAACAAAGCAGGCAACAATGTACATGTAAGCCTTACCATATCTCCTATCCAGAATGCTAGCGGTGAAATTATCGGTGCATCAAGTATTGCCAAAGATATCACCAAGCAGGTGGCTGCCCAGGAAAAGATGAGGCAAAGCCGTAAGATGTTGAATAATTTCATGAATGCGGCAAAGGATACGTTCGTCATTTTTGACGCCAACATGAAGGTGCTTGATATCAACAAGGCCGGTACCAAGCTCATGGGGCGTAGAACCAAAAAAGATCTTGTTGGTCGTCACCTGACAGAATTGTTCCCCCTGTCTGCCAAGTCGCAGAAGCGCATGTACCAAAAAACCCTGGAGACCGGAAGAAGCAAAAGCTTTGAGGACTTTGTCGCCCACCCGGCTTTCGGTGAAAGGTATTTTTCTATGGAGGTATTCAGGCTGGAAAGTGGCATTGGATTGATCGCTAGGGATATCACGGAACATAAACTGAATGAACAGGCGCTCAACGAAAGCGAAAAGAAGTACCGTACCCTGGTTGAAACCATGAATGAGGGTGTACTCGTGGTGAACAACCGTGACGAGGTTGAATTCGTGAACAGTACTTTTTGTCAGCAAACTGGCTATTCCCAGGAAGAGTTGATGGGGCGGAAGGCAACCGAAGTTCTACTGGATAAAGATCAGCAGGAACGCATGGCCAGAATTGTTGAAAGTCGTATGAGAGGCGAATCCAGCCAGTATGAGTTGGAACTGACAACCAAATCGGGTCAGAAACTATGGATGCTCGTGAATGGTTCACCGGTTTACGATAACTCCAACCGGGTGGTGGGATCGGTTGGTTTGCATACAAACATTACACAACGCAAACAACATGAAGCGGAACTGGACGCATTGGCAAAATTTCCAGCTGAAAGTCCCAGTCCAGTCATGCGATTTTCCATGCATGGCCAGGCCCTCATTTATGTGAACAGGGCTGCGGTGCACCTGGTTCAGGCGCTTGACAGCGATGAGGAACTGCACCATCACTGGATGGAATTGGTCACCAGGGTATACCGGGAGAATAAGGTCATGAAGGAAGAGATAGATATCGCTGGCCGGACTTATCTGTTCACCATTGTACCTATTCATCAAGGACATTATATCAACCTTTACGGAACGGATGTTACCGCCGCAAAAAAAGCCGAGGAGGAAGTTAAACGACTTTTGTTCGTGTTGTCTCAGACAGATAACTCCATTCTTATCGCGAATCATCAGGGAGAAATTCAATGGGTGAACGCTGCTTTTCAGCGCATCAGTGGCTATTCTCTGGATGATGTGAAGGGCACCCATGGCGAAGTACTTCGCCACGGCAAATATACCGGCCTTGATCCCCAGCATCCTTACTTCAAGCGCATGCAGGAGACAAGGCATTCTGTTTCCTATGAGTCTAAAAATTATGCAAAGTCGGGTCGGGAGTTCTGGTCGCTGACAACCCTCACGCCGGTTCTGAACGAGAACGGTGAGATTGAAGGAATCGTGGCCATGGATTCGGATGTTACCGAAAAGAAGAAAGCGGAAAAGGATATCATCAAATCCAGAAAGATTGCTGAAAGTTCAGTGAAAGCAAGGGAGTTGTTCATGGCAAACATGAGCCACGAGATACGAACTCCTATGAATGCCATCATGGGAATTATTCAGCTGCTGCGTGAAACACATACCACCGAGCAACAGGAGAAGTATCTCAAGTCAATGGAATTTGCCAGTGAGAATTTGCTCCGTATCATCGACGATGTGCTGGACCTTTCCAAGATTGAATCTGGAAAACTCAGCATTGAAAAGCTTGAGTTTAACATCGGTGAAATGGTGAAGGATCTTATTAATACCATTTCTTATCGGGCCAATGAGCAGAATATCGATCTGAAACTGGTGATGGGGTTGGATATCCCGGATGTGATCTTGGGTGATCCGGTCCGCATCAATCAGATTCTCATGAACCTGATCAGCAATTCTATCAAATTTACGCACGAGGGTTCGGTGAAGTTGAGCGTTGACCTCAAGGAAGCAGGAAAAGACAGGTGCGTGCTCCGGTTTACTGTGAAAGATACAGGCATCGGAATTCCAAAAGATAAGCAGGAGCAAATCTTTGAGGAGTTTGAACAGGCCCACAAGGGAAATACCCGGAAATATGGTGGAACCGGCTTGGGATTATCCATCGTCAAACGCCTCACAAAATTGATGGATGGCACATTAAAGATGCGAAGTAAGGAGGGAAAAGGAACAACCTTTATCATCGATTTGCCATTGGAAATCGCTCACAGCAGAACTCCAAACAGCAAAGTTGTGGAAGGGGTTGAGGATTTGCGCGAGAAACTTGTCAATAAGTCGGTCTTGTTGGTGGAAGATAACAAACTCAATCAGATGGTGGCTTCAGACTTCCTGGGTTCGATGGGGATGAATGTGCAGATCGCCAATGATGGAATGGAAGCCTTGGATAAGATCAGAAACGGAGTCTTTGATGTGGTGCTTATGGATATTCAGATGCCAGGTATGGATGGGTATAAGACCACCAGGGCCATCCGCCACGAATTGAAAAGTAAGGTGCCCATTATCGCTATGACAGCGCATGCTATCAACGGAGAAGAGCGCAAGTGCAAAGCTGTGGGCATGAACGATTATATCAGCAAGCCCCTGAAGAAAATTACCCTATATAAGAAGATTGCCAACCTTGTAATTTAAAATGAGTAAAGTATGAGCCTGGATGTACAAAAGTTAAAGAAGTACCTCGATTGTGATGATGCCTTTGTAGCAAAGGTGATCGATCATTTTATCTCTGAGTCGCGAACCATTGTCCGTCAGATTGAAAAGCGACTTGATGATAAGGATGTCGAGGGGATACGGAGTTCAGCACACAAGATACTGAGCTCAACGCGTATCATGGGGATTGATAACATTTCCCGTTTGTTCGAACACATTGAGATCGGTGCAAAAAAAGGCCGATCAATCGAAGAACTGCGACCGGAAATTGAGGAAGCTGCAAAAGCCTGGCAGCAAACCGTGCAGGAGATGGAGCTCATCAAAGACCGCTTGAGCCAAAATCCCGACGCATAGTGATCCCAGGGGGTGTGATGAGCCCCCTTTTCTTCTTCCGTCCGTTCGTCCTCCTTTGTTGCATTTTTGTATATTGGGATTAGGAACCTTGTCCTTTGGGCATTTGGAATTTGCCTATTTATTCACCTCCAAAATGCAACACATGAAATATTTACGACACCTCCCGTATCTTTTCTTTGTATGTCTTCTTGTTACAATCGCCGGTTGTAGTGAAGAACCTGATGAAAGCCAATGCTCCAAAGAAGTGGAGTTGCTTAAGAAGGAATTGGAGCTCACAAAACGTGAACTTGCCATGAAAGAAGAGGAGCTGGAGAAGAAATCGAAACGCGGGGGACGTAGGGGAGGATCTGCTTCTGATGTCGGCGGTAGCCGTTCGTCCAGTGGGTCGGATGCAGGCGAGGCATCTTCCTCCTCCAAAAAAAGCAGTGCTTCGGATGCGGAAACAATAGCAGCCAAACAAAAAGACCCTAAGTGGGTGGTGTCACAAGTTTTTGCAGCGGCTAAAACCGGTAACTACGGTGTGTTGTCGGGTTTGTGTGATCCCACGGGGCACGGAGATGCTGAAACCAAAAGCTTTTGTGGAGTGGCTACTGCGTCGGGAAGCGCTAAACAGGCCTTCAAAGCCGAGTTCAGATACGGACAGGTGGTAGGTAAACCCGTTATTCGGGGTAACGAAGCAAGCATCCAGGTGATGTGCGGCCCCCAAGGCCGTACGCCCAAAACTTTCAAGCTGGTGAACAGAAGCGGTAAGTGGTATTTAAGCAGCTACTGATTCATCCGACCTCATATGCCCGCAGGTTGCGAGAGATGCGGGTAGCCCTCCAGACGTACACCGTAGTTGGCTAGCCGCTGCTGCATGTCGTAATCCAGCTTGGTAATCTTTTCAATGCGGAAGTTGACATAGGCGTGTTCGTGAGCCTCCAGCAGTTCGTCATACGGTCCTCTGGGGGCCATGAGTTTAACCAGAACAGGGGCCGTTTCAATCATCAGGAACAACAACATCAGGAACAGCCCGGCAATGGAAATGGCTGGGTTCTCTTCCGCCAGTGTTCCCAAGGCTACCAACCGTTTGTCAAATCCATCATAAGCTTCCCGGTGTATGTTCTGCCGCAGGCTATCTACCTGCAGACTCAAGGTGCTGTGTTGGTTTTTTAGATCAGCTATCAGGGGCAGGTTTTGCCCCGAGATGGCATCCAGTTCCTTTTGAGCTTTATCTGCATCCGCTTTCTTTAGTGCATAGATCTTTGCCAGTCCTCGGTGTTCGGAGCCACCTGTTCCGTCCGCTTCTTTTCGCGCTTCCTGATCCAGGTTGTCACGTTTGGCTGCAGCTGAGTCGATCTGGCTTTGTAGCCTGGTTGTTTCAGTCTCCATGGCAAGAAAGTCACCCGCGAATCGGGTGAAAAGCGCATCTTCCTGTTTCTTGATGTCCTGGTGTTTCATGACCTCCATCTCATAACCTATGGAAGTATGAAAGATTTGAAGTTCGAGGGGTTTTGCAATCACCAGTGCAATCATAACGGCCAAGAGTAACCGTGGAATGGCCAGCCGCACTTCCTTCCATGCTTTTCCACTTTTTTTCGTGCTGGACACGATGAAGCGATCCAGGTTGAAAATCATCATGCCCCATACCACACCGAACAGCAGGGCAGCAAAAAGGCGGATGGCCGGATGTACATCGTTGAATACGAAGTACAGGGCATATCCGCCTGATAGGGTTGCAAAGAGGCCGGTGAAAAACACCGTGGCCCCGATGCCGAAATATTTATTGTGCTCGGAAGGCGCCTTGCTCAATAGGTTAGGAGTAGCACCCGAACACCACCAGAAGAACCGTTTGATCTTTTCCATGAAACAAGAACGTGGGTGTGAGATGGTTTATGACATATGTCGTTTAAAGATGGTCGGAAGTGACATTTTGTTGCACACCCCGGTTCAAGCAGGTGAAATATGTTGCATGAAAAGGATATCCTGTAGTTTCGTTTTAGATTTACATACTTTGAATACCTGTCAGTCAACGTTCAATTTTGGATAGGTGTTTCCAAAACCGAAATGCGGTGCGTAAAAGGACCATTCAACATATTCTTTTATCTCTCTTTGGCATATCCGTGGCTTTGCTCACCGGAGAGGTCATCATGTTGTTGATTACGCATACCGATAAAGACGGGAATGTTTGGTTTCATTCGAGGATGCTGAAACCCTACCACCTGCCGGTAACAGAAATACAGGCAAACATAGATGGGTATTTGTCGCATTCCAATACGCTTCGGGTATTTGATGCTTCCCTGGGGTGGACCAACAGGCCCAATGCAACCACGGGAATATATAGCCATGATGATAGAGGCATACGGGTAGAAAATGCCGATAACAGTTCGAAGATGTCAGTGCCGGATGTTTTGCGAATTGCGCTTTTCGGGGATTCATTTATATATGGAGAAGAAGTTCCGTTCGAGAATACCATCGGGTTTTATGTAGGTAAGCTGCTTGCAGATCACAATCTGAAAGTGGAAGTGATGAATTTCGGTGTGCCTGCATATGGAATGGATCAGGCCTATCTGCGTTGGCTGAAGGAGGCTCGCAGGTTTGCCCCGGACGTGGTTATATTAGGCTTTCAGCCGGAGAATGTGAAGAGAAATGTGAACCTCGTGCGGGCCCTTTATCTTCCCGGTGATGCATATCCGTTTCTGAAACCCAGGTTTGTTTTGGAACATGATACCCTGGCTTTAAAAAATTATCCGGTTCCCATACCGGATTCTACAGCGGCCATCATCGAGCATATGATCGGGTGGCGCTTCAGAAACTATGAGACTTTTTACAAGCCCGAAGATTATGAAAAAACCTTTTGGCTGCGCAGCAGATTGGTCGCGTATGCATTCAGTTTTTGGGAGGAAAACAGGTTCAATATATACGAGAATGAAAGACGATTTTATGCGCCGGATCTTGAACCGGTGACATTGACATTGAAAATTGTTGAAGCATTCAAACGAGATGTTCAGGAGAAAGGAGGCGCGTTTTTTCTTGTGCACCTCCCCAGGAAAGCAGATGTAAAGGCGCTTATGAACAAGGAGAAGTTATCCTACGACAACCTGCTGGCGAAATTGGATGCAGAGAATGCGTTGATACATCCCGAAAGGAAACTATTGGAATTTGCCGGAACGGTTTGCCTGGATAGTCTTTTTGCGCCCGAACAACACTATTCAGGGCACGGTAATTATCTCGTGGCTGAGGAAATTGTGGATGCAATTGGCCAGC